>NZ_JAHACR010000538.1 GCF_018375725.1 Burkholderia sp.
TCGCCCACAACCACCACGCCGTCGTGCGCGATCGTCGGGCCCGACGCGGCGAGGGCCGCGAGCTGCACCATCGGCCCTTCGCGGCCGATCGAGCCGCCGGTGCCGATGGTCAGCAGCGACGACACGCTGCGCCACAGGCTTTGCCGGACCGGCACGACGCCATTGCCGAGCGCCACCGCTTCCATGTAGTCGGTCGTGCGCGCCTTCGCGTCGCCGCGGGTGGCGAGCAGCAGCACGCAGCCGGCGAGAAAGCCGCCCGCGCCGGGCAGCCAGAAGCGCACGTACCACGGCAAGCGCTTGGCCATGTCGACGAAGCTGCCGCTGCCGCCGGACAACGCCAGTTGAATCAGCTCGACGCCCTGGCGGAACGCGACCGTCGCGAACGCACCGCCGATGCCGACGATTACTGACCAGATCAGCATCGTGTGGGCATCGGATACGCGGAACAGCGTTTGGGCGCGGGTGCGCAGCTTCAGCAGGAACGAGAGCACGACTGAGCGGGAACGATGGAAACCGACGCGAAGCATAGCACTGCGACGCGCCCGCGGGCGGTTCCCGGCGGGCGCGTCGCACGAAGGCCAGCGGGCAGGGCGTTCAGCCAAGCCAGTGCTGCACCGACCAGGTGATACCGTAGCCGCCGGCGATCAGCCATACATAGAGGATGAGACCTGCCGTCAGCGCGCGTGGGCCGGCTGCGCGGACCTGCGACAGGCGCGTTTCGATGCCGAGCGCCGTCATCGCCATCGTCAGCGCAAACGTGTCGAGCACGTTGATCGTGTGCGTGATGTCGGCGGACAGCACGTCCAGCGAATTGACGAGCACGCAGCCGAGGAAGCCGAGCGCAAACCACGGCACGGCGATCCTGCGCGTGCCATGCGCGCCGCCGGCCGATGCCGAGCGTGCAAGCCAGGCGCCGAGCACGAGCAGCACGGGTACGAGCAGCATCACGCGGGTCATCTTGACGATCGTGGCGATCTGCGCGACCTGCGGGCTGATGTCGCTTGCCGCTCCGACCACTTGCGCGACCTCGTGGATCGTGCCGCCGAAGAACAGACCGAGGCCGGCCGGATCGAGGTTCAGCAGGCCGGCACGATACGCGAGCGGATACGCGAACATCGACAGCGTGCCGAACAGCACGACGCTGCCGACGGCCATCGCGCTTTGGTGCGGCTTCGAGCGCAGCGTCGATTC
>NZ_JAHACR010000539.1 GCF_018375725.1 Burkholderia sp.
GGGCTCGGTCTGGAGGACATCGCCATTGCGGCGGAGCTGTATCGGCTCGTAACGGCCACTGCGGAATCACGCTGACGGCGCATCCGCCGGCGTGAAGCGTTGCTGCCAGGACGTCCATTCGTGACATGCGGGCAGGACAACGGATTGCCGTGATCGCCGGCAGCGAAACGATTCTGGGCCGTGTCGAAGGAAAGCCGTTACCCGATCGAGGGTTGGCGTCCAGCATTGGGCAAGCGGCGGGAATCAGGTAAAGTGCCGCTCAACATGCGGGTCGCCCTTTACTAGACGACCGGTCTAATCGTTGCTACCATACGCCATCATGAATGCATCTTCAGGCGCGGAAGTCCGCCAGCACATCCTGAATATCGCGAAGCCGATCATGCTCCGAAAGGGCTTCTCGGCAGTCGGTCTGAACGAGATTCTCGCCGCGGCGGGCATCCCGAAAGGCTCGTTCTATCACTACTTCGGCTCGAAGGAGGCGTTCGGTGAGGCATTGCTCGAATCCTACTTCGAGGGCTACCTCGAGCACCTCGACAATCTGCTGGTTCATCAGCAGCAAGGCACGGGCGCCGATCGCCTGCTGACCTACTGGAACAACTGGCTGCACGCACAGTGCGCGAACGATCCGGAGGGCAAATGCCTGGCGGTGAAGCTCGGCGCCGAGGTGTCCGATCTTTCCGAATCGATGCGCGCTGTGTTGCGGCGCGGCACCGAGCAGATCATCGGCCGTCTCGCGGCGGGCATCGAGTCGGGGCTGGCCGACGGGTCGCTGCAGGGCGTCGAGGATCCGCCGCGCACGGCGGCCACGCTGTATGAATTGTGGCTCGGCGCGACGCTGCTGGAGAAAATCCACCGCAACCGCATGCCGCTCGAAATGGCGATGGCGGCCACGTTGCGGATGCTGAACTTGCCTCAGCAGGACGATGGGGCGGAGCGGCGGTAAGTGGGGGCGCGCATTGGCGCGCCCTATTTTGTATCCATCGACTAGACGACTGGTCTACTCAATCCACGTTGACGGAGGTTCACATGCCACAAAGCAAGACAGTCAATCGCAGGATCGTCCTGAACTCGCGCCCGGCGGGCGCACCCACGCCAGAGAATTTTCGCGTCGAGACCGGCGAGGTGCCGGTGCCCGCGCAAGGTCAGGTGCTGTTGCGGACGGTCTGGCTGTCGATCGACCCGTACATG
>NZ_JAHACR010000540.1 GCF_018375725.1 Burkholderia sp.
CGGCGCTCGCCTAACCCTGCGACCACGGCACGCAGTTCCTGCGGCGCCGCACCAAGTGTGTCGAAAAGATAACGAATCGCGGTGCGCACTGTGTGCGGACGTATGCGCTCGTCGGCATCGCGGCATGCGGAGTAGTACGCGTCCGGTAGCAGACACTCAAACTCGCAACCGGGCAGCGCGACCGCCAGATTGGGGCCGCCCTGTGCGGTCCATTGCTCGAGACATTGTCCACGTTCGATCCGCGAGCCGTGCTCTTCTTCCTGCCAGCGGAACAGCGAAGCGCCCGCGGGAGCCGCCACGACCGCGAGCAGGAAGCGCGGGTCGGCAAGGATCGGGGAGGTTTCGGGCAGATCGCCGAAATTGAGTTTGGCTGGGTGCTGGCCGAGCGCGGCACTCGCGAGCTGCTGCGCGAGACGGTAGGTCTCGACGTGATGTCGCGGCAACTGGTCGATGCTGTAGAGAAACGGTGCGAGCCCGACAAGCGTACCGTTGGCCAGCACGTGCGCTTGCAGGTGCGTGCGCAGGGCATCGACCGTATCGTTCTTCAGCGGACCCGACGGAATGGCGTAGCGCGTCCATGCCAGTATGGGCACGGCGACCAGCAGGGCGTCGTAAGGTTGGCCATCATGTTCGATAATCAGCGATTCGCTGTGCGTTTCCGCCATGTCGGCGAGCGCGCCATAAGCATCGGGATGGTTCTGCTGGAGATGGTCGAGGGCCGCGTCGAGGGTAGTCTGGTTGCCGTTGCGAACGATCTTGGCGAGCAGCGCATCGAGCTTCGCTTCCCAGAAGCGATCTTCGATGCGACTGCCCGAGGCGAAGAGCGCAAGCGACAGGCCGACCAGTTTGTCGGCATCGGGAGGGAGACGTTTGGCGATTCGCTGGCGCATATTAAAAACGTATGGAAAGAGGCGAAGAACGTAACATTCTAGTCCGTTCTGTGCGTATTAAGCGGCCTTGTGAGGCAGCATCGCGGGTAGCGCCGGAATCGGGCATGTAGCGGATATATAAAAAGCCGCTTCAACCCCTCTCTTGCGCAGGTGGCGGGGCGGCGTTACAATCACGCCTCTTTCGCGCGGCGGGTGCTGCGGCGCGGGGGAGGGGAAGCGGGACGGCGCGACGCGGGGCAAAAAAAGTAGTTGACGCGCGGCGCGGGAGTGTTCATAATCTCGTTTCTCTGCTGCTG
>NZ_JAHACR010000132.1 GCF_018375725.1 Burkholderia sp.
TCGACGATCTCGTGAACCCCGACGTGCTGGTTTTCGCTCGAGCCGATGCCACGATCGAATACGTCGGCAAGCGCGGTGGCCATGCATCGACGCCGCAGGAAACGATCATCGCCGCGATGCTCGCGCACCTGCGCGCGGGCCGCAGCGTCGCCCGCCTGAAAGGCGGCGACCCGTTCGTGTTCGGACGCGGCGGCGAGGAACTGATCGCACTCGGCGCGGCAGGCTTCCCGGTCGAGGTCGTCAACGGCATCACGGCCGGCATTGCCGCGCCTGCGGCGCTGGGGATTCCGGTCACGCACCGCGGCGACGCGCAAGGCGTGATCTTCGTCACCGGCCACGGCGCGGGAGACGACGAGCCGGACTGGCGCGCGCTCGCCGCGACCCGGATGACGCTCGTGATCTACATGGGGATCCGCCGCCTCGACGCGATCGTTGCCGCGCTGCGCGCCGGCGGTGTGCCGTCCGACATGCCGTGCGCGGCGATCGAGGCCGCCACCCGCCCGACGCAACGCGCCGTGCTGGCGACGCTCGACACGTTGATCGAGCGGGTCGGCGCGACCGGCATCGGGTCGCCTGCGATCGTCGTGATCGGCCGCGTTGCGGCGCTCGCCGCCGATCCCGCCGTGCGCGTCGCGCTCGGCACGACACCGATTGCGGAACGTGCATGATGCGCGTCGCCGTCGGCCTCGGCTTTCGCGCGGACGTCACGGTCGCGCAGTTCGAAGCCGCGATCCGCGCGGCACTCGGCCATTATCCGTCGGCGCAGCCTGCCGTCGTCGCGACGCTCGACGAGAAATCGCGAGCAGCGGCGCTGACGGCGCTGTGTGCGCAATACGGCTGGCCGCTCGTCGCCTTCGGCGCGGCGCAACTCGCGGCCCGGCCCGCACTTTCCGTCAGCGCACCGTCCGCGGCCGCCCTTGCCCGCTTTGGCATCGCGGGCGTCGCGGAGCCGTGTGCGCAGCTCGCCGCGCCGCACGGCCGTCTGCTCGGCCCGAAATTCGCACTGGACGGCGTGACGGTCGCGCTCGCCGGCCCGCTCTGACTTCCTTCTTTCGACAGGACTCTCGCCTATGAAAACCGATCCCGACGCCCATCAGCGGATGACCGAACGCCGCCGCGCCGGTCATGAGAAAAAACAGGCCGCTGCCGTCAACGAAAAGGGCTTGCTGATCGTCCATACGGGCAACGGCAAGGGCAAGAGCACCGCCGCATTCGGCATGGCGGTGCGCGTGCTCGGGCACGGCATGCGGCTCGGCGTCGTGCAGTTCATCAAGGGCGCGCTGCATACGTCCGAACGCGACTTCCTCGGCTCGGTCGCGAACTGCGATTTCGTCACGATGGGCGACGGCTACACGTGGAACACGCAGAACCGCGATGCCGATATCGCGACCGCGCGCAAGGGCTGGGACGAGGCGCGCCGGATGATCGAAAGCGGCGATTACCAGATGGTGATCCTCGACGAGCTCAACACCGTGCTGAAGTACGCCTACCTGCCGCTCGACGAAGTGCTCGCGACGCTCGCCTCACGCCCGGCTTCGCTGCACGTCGCCGTGACCGGCCGCCATGCGCCCGACGCGCTGATCGATGCCGCCGATCTCGTGACCGAGATGCGGCTCGTCAAGCATCCGTACAAGGAACAGGGCATCAAGGCGCAACGCGGCGTGGAGTTCTGACCGATGCCCGCCTGTCCCGCGCTGTTTATCAGCGCGCCCGCGTCCGGCCAGGGCAAGACCTCGGTCACGGCCGGCCTTGCCCGCCTGCACCGGCGGCTCGGGCGCCGCGTGCGCGTCTTCAAGGCCGGCCCGGATTTTCTCGATCCGATGCTGCTGGCGCGCGCGAGCGGCGCGAACGTGCATGTCCTCGATCTCGGCATGGTCGGCGAGGCGGGCTGCCGCACACTGCTCGCCGATGCCGCGCGGGAAGCCGACCTGATTCTGATCGAAGGCGTCATGGGATTGTTCGACGGCACGCCGAGCAGCGCCGATCTCGCGGCGGCCTTCGGCGTGCCGGTCGCCGCGGTGATTTCCGCGAAGTCGATGGCGCAGACGTTCGCGGCCATTGCCTTCGGCCTCGCCCGGTTTCGCGCGGACGTGCCGTTTCATGGCGTGCTCGCGAACCGGGTCGGATCGGCACGCCATGCGGCGTTGCTGCAACAGGCGTTGCCGGACGACCTGCGCTGGCTCGGGCATCTGCCGGCCGACGCCGGCATGGCGCTGCCCGAGCGTCATCTCGGCCTGCATCAGCCGGACGATATTGCCGACCTCGACGCGCGGCTGGACCGCGCCGCCGATGCGCTCGCGACCACGTCGCTCGCCGAATTGCCGCCCGCGGTAATGTTTATGGCGGCGCCGGCCGCCGAGCCGCTGCCCCGCACGCTTGCGGACAAACGGATCGCCATCGCGCGAGACGCAGCGTTCTCGTTCATTTACCCGGCGAATCTCGCATTACTCGAAACGCTCGGCGCACGATTGACGTTCTTTTCCCCGCTTGCCGACGAACCGTTGCCGGATGGCTGCGACGCACTCTATCTGCCGGGCGGCTATCCGGAACTGCATGCCGAGGCGCTCGCCGCGAACCGGCAAAGCGCGCACGCGATCCGCGCGCATGCGGCGACAGGCAAGCCGATCGTCGCCGAGTGCGGGGGCATGCTGTATCTGTGCGAGTCGCTGACCGGCGTCGACGGCACGACGACGCCCATGCTCGGGCTGTTGCCTGTCCGCGCGACGATGCAGCGGCGGTTCGCGGGATTGGGAATGCAGCAGCTCGATACGCGCGCCGGGACGATGCGCGGCCATACGTTCCACTATTCGCGGCTCGACACGCCGTTATCGCCCGCCGCAACGGCAGGCCGCCCGGACGGTGGCGCACAGGGCGAAGCCGTCTATCGGGCCGGACCGATCGTCGCGAGCTACATGCATATGTATTGGCCGTCCGCTCCGCTTGCGGCGGCGGCGCTGTTCGACGGCGCGTTGTTCTGACCGCGGACGGGACAAGGCGGCGGAGCATCGCGCCGCCCGGCACCTCAGACGAGAAAACCTTCGGCGAGCTTCACCCAGTACGACGCGCCCGTCGCCAGGACCGCGTCGTTGAAGTCGTAGCCGGGGTTGTGCACCATGCAGCCGCCTTCCCCGTCGCCGTTCCCGATGATCAGGTAGCAGCCCGGCCGTTGTTCCAGCAGGAACGCGAAATCCTCGCTGCCGGTCAGCGGCCGCATGTCAGCGATCAGGTTCGCGTCGCCGACCCATTCACGCGCGATGCCACGCGCGAACGCCGTCATCCGGTCGTCGTTGACGAGCACCGGATAGCGGCGCTGGTAATCGATCGTTGCCGTCGCACCGAACACGGCCGCCTGCGCATGCACGACTTCCTGGATGCGGGTCTCGAGCAGGTCGCGCACCTCGGGCTTCAGCGCACGCACCGACAGGCGCATCTGCGCACGGTCGGGGATGACATTCGGCGCCTCGCCCGCGTGGATCGCGCCGACCGTGATGATCGCCATGTCGAGCGGCGACACGTTGCGCGACACGATCGTCTGCAAGGCGATCACGATCTGCGCACAGACGACGACCGGATCGATCGCCTTGTGCGGCACCGCGCCGTGACCGCCGCGTCCCTGCACCTCGACGATCACCGTATCCGACGACGCCATGAACGGCCCCGGCAGGAAGCCGAGCTTTCCGGCGGGGAAGCCCGGCATGTTGTGCATCGCGAATACCGCATCGCACGGGAACTGCTCGAACAGGCCCTCGTCGAGCATTTTCTTCGCGCCGCCGAGCCCTTCTTCGGCCGGCTGGAAGATCAGGTTCAGCGTGCCGGAGAAGCGCCGTTCGCGCGCGAGGTGCTTCGCCGCGGCGAGCAGCATCGCCGTATGACCGTCGTGACCGCACGCATGCATCTTGCCCGGAATCGTGCTCTGGTACGGAAGGCCGGTCGTCTCGTGGATCGGCAGCGCGTCCATGTCGGCGCGCAGGCCAAGACGCTTGCCGCCGTCGCCGACCTGCATCTGCGCGACGACACCCGTGCCGCCGAGCCCGCGATGCACCGTGTAACCCCAGGCCTGAAGCCGCTCGGCCACGAGGTCGCTCGTTGCGAACTCCTCAAAGCCCAATTCGGGGTGTGCGTGGATACGGTGCCGAAGGTCGATCATTTCATCGGCGAGGCCTGCGGGAATCACGCTGAATGTCACGGTGTCGTCTCCTGTCCGGTCAAATATCGGTCAAGCATAGTCATTTCATCGACAACCGGACAGACGAAAACGCGTCACGCCAGCAACTTCTGGTTGCCACCCGAGACGCAGCCTGCCGTACCGTGACCCGGCTCACTATACTGAAATCAGCCGTCCCGGCGCAGACGACGGACGTCGAGCCGGACGACGCAATCGGGCTTCGATGCCGGGAGGAAGCCATGTTCACGCATCTGCTGGTGCCGACCGACGGATCGGCCCTCTCCGATGCCGCCATCCAGATGGCGGTCAAGCTTGCCAGGGAAAACAAGGCCAGGCTCACGGCGCTCCATGTCATGCCGCCATTTCACGTGATTACCTACGACACGGAGATGCTCTCCGACACCCAGGCGCGATTCGCCGAAATAGCCGCGCAAAACGCGGAAACCTGGCTCGCGGCAGTCGCGCGACAGGCCGGGGAAGCCGGCGTCGAATGCGAAACGGTGGCGGTCACCCGCGACCATCCCTACGAAGCGATCATCGACACCGCCACGCAGCGACAGTGCGATCTCGTGGTGATGGCGTCTCATGGGCGAAGCGGCATGCGCGGGTTGCTGATCGGCAGCGAAACGCAGAAAGTCCTGACGCACAGCGATATCCCCGTCCTCGTCGTCCGTCCGCCGATGTCTTCACGGACCCGTCACCAGACCGAGGCCGGCGAATCAGCCGACACGTCGTCACCGCAGCCGCCCCAACCATTCATCACGCTGCGCGCATGACGATCCGCGCCGGGTCATCCGGCGCGGCGCGCGACGCACCGGTGCCACGCTCACGCCAACTGCGGGCTTGTACCGGCCCTATCGCCCGATCGGCAGGCCGGTCGGCTCGATCCAGCCGAACCAGTAAGCAGCCAGCAGGCTCAGGAACAATGTGATCGACAGCCCGACGCGAGCCGCGAGCGACCACACCATGCGCTTGGTGGTGCCACGGTCGTGATTCATGAAATACAACGCCGAAATCATGCTTCCGATGATCAGGACGAAAGCGGCGGCAACGAGAAAGCTCTTCATGCTTGACTGGTGTAGCCACGACCGGCAGACGAATCGGCCGACGGGCCAGGGCCCATCGGCGATGCCGCGGTTGCGGTCAAAAGTAGGTGGTGGAGATGCGTCGCGTGCGAACGGGGCGTCGGCACGCCGAACGCGCATTATTGCATCGAAAGCGCGGCGCAGTTAACAGCGTATGATAATGCGGTTATCATCAAGCGAACATGCCGGCGCCACGCCGACGATCCCGTTGCCGCCAGTCCGGCAACTCAACGAACGACATCCGATGCCGGCGCATTACTTCCGAAGTATGGCGGGGAAGGACCGCAGTGAAAGCGCAAACCGTCAACTCGGGTTTTCGCTCGCGTTCATCGCCGGCGCGATCAACGCCGGCGGATTCCTGGCGGTCAGGCAATACACGTCCCACATGAGCGGCGTCGTGTCGGCGATCGCCGATCAGCTGGCGCTGGGCGATATTCAGCTGGTGCTCGCGGGCATCGGTTCGCTGGGTTCGTTCATCATCGGGGCCGGCTGCTCCGCGGTGCTCGTCAACTGGGGACGCAGGCGCGGCCTCCACAGCCAGTACGTGCTTCCTTTGCTGGTCGAGGCCGCGCTGCTCCTGACGTTCGGATTGCTCGGCAGCCATCTCGCGCTGTGGGAGGCCTTTTTCGTACCGGTCACGGTGATCCTGCTCTGCTTCATCATGGGCTTGCAGAACGCGACGATCACGAAACTGTCCGGCGCCGAGATTCGCACCACGCACATGACGGGAATCGTCACGGATCTCGGCATCGAGATGGGCAAGCTCTTTTACTGGAATTCGCCGCGGGTCGGCGCGGACACTCAGGCGGTGATCGCCAACCGTGCCAAGCTGAAAATTCACGCAACGATGCTGGTTTCGTTCTTCATGGGCGGCGTGACCGGCGCGGCAGGCTTCAAGCATGTCGGCTACGTCTCGACCGTGCCGCTCGCCGCGGTGCTCATTTCGCTGGCGATCGTGCCGGTGATCGACGACATGCTCGCGTATTTCCGTCGGTCGGATCGCTGACGCACGGCCGGATCGGCGGATCGCCGATCCGATGAAATCACGTTGCGCATCGAGCGCTGCATTATAATTTGATTAACATATTTGCCCGGCCCTTTCCCGCAATGGAAACGAAGACTGCACGATTGACCGTCCTGATCGACCCCGCCAAGAAGGAAGCGTTCGACATGCTCTGCGCCGCGCAGGATCTGACGCCATCCCAGGTCGTGCGGCAGCTGATTCGCGAGTATCTCGCGCAGCACGGCGTCACCTACAAGACGAAGAGCACGCTCGGCAGCCGGGTGCGCAAAAGCGCCGAATGACCTGACAAGGGCGCGCCGGAGCGATGCGATGCATTGTCTGCGCGGCCCGCTCGAAACCATCCTCATGCTGTCTGCCGATCAAGAATCCCCGGCGCTCGCTGCCGGGCACCGCGCCATTTCCACCACCGTGCCGATCGTCGAAGAAATGGATGGGCTCGTATCGCTGAGCTTCGACGATCAGGATCTGCAGAGCTGCATGTTCCGCCACGCTCCCGATGCCCTGGCGCTCGGCTACACCCGAACGATGATGGGTTTCCTGTTGTTTCAGGAAGCGCCGTCGCATATCGGGATGATCGGGCTCGGCGGCGGCTCGCTCGTCAAGTATTGCTACAGGCATCTGCCGGATACGCGCATGACCGTCGCGGAAATCAACCGCGATGTCATCGCGCTGCGCGAGCAGTTTCACATCCCGCCCGACGATGCCCGGCTGAGCGTGCGCTGCATCGACGGCGCACGATTCGTGTCCGACGCGGCGTATCAGTTCGATGTCCTGCTGGTGGACGGATTCGACGCGGGCGGTCTGCCGGCCGCGCTCGGGAGCCCTGCTTTCTACCAGC
This sequence comes from Burkholderia sp., assembly GCF_018375725.1. Lineage (GTDB taxonomy): Bacteria > Pseudomonadota > Gammaproteobacteria > Burkholderiales > Burkholderiaceae > Burkholderia. The sequence goes on from NZ_JAHACR010000132.1 coordinate 7,113, forward strand.
ACTGCCGCGACCGGCTGCGCGAGCACGGCGTGTTCGCGGCGAATTTCCTGACCGACGATCCCAATCTCGGCTGCTATCTGTCCGGGTTTCGCGCCGCATTCGGTTCATCCGTCGCCATTGCGCCGGCCGAAGCCAGCGCGAACAACATCATCGCGTTTGCGTGGAAGAGCGATGCGGCGCATCCGCCGCTCGAAACCCTGATCGAACGGGCCGCGCGCCATGCCGACCGGCAAAGCGTCGATCTCGCCGAGGCGGCCGTGCGTATCGAACTCGGCATGCGCTACGACTGGCAGCAATTCGGCCTGCCGGGCACGCGCTGATCCTGCGCTCGCTTCGATTCGCCGGCATCCGGCGGCTCCGCGGTCGCTGAATCGACGATCGAGACGACGCGTCTGCGCAGCCATTTATCAAGTCACGCGGAGGCGATGCACGACGCCGGTTTCGATGCGCAGCACGCACCCGCCGCGTTGCGATCCGCGTGAAAAAACGACCGGATCCCAATTGGGATAACGTAAAAAGTCCCTGATTTATTTCATTTTTCCGCTCTGCGAAACAAGTCGCCCGACCCTGTTTAAAATTTTTACCAATCTGCGGAACATCGGTAGACTGACGCTGTCATTTTTCTTTTGCGTCTTCGTGATAACCGGGTTCCGACCCGGCTTACGCGCCGCCGTTCGGAGCAGGCTGCCGCCTGTGCCGTTGGGCCGAACGGCAACGACACGGGTCCCGCGCGGGACCTGTTTTGTTGCACGCCCGCTGTCTCTGCACCGTCGCCACTCGACACGCGTCCGGCCAGCGTCCTTGCCCACACCCATTCTTTCGAACCATTTCCTGGATGTGGACGCCCTTGGTCAAGTCTGCCGTACACCCTGAAGTTTCCGCACCGCGCCCTGCCCGCGCCCGGCCAATCATGCGCACGTTGTTGCCCGCCGCCGTGCTGGGCGCACTGGCGGCGCTCGGGCTCGCCGCCGCACTGCCGGCGGTATCGCAATTGCCCGATATCGCCGACACGAACGCAGCCGCGCTGCCGCAGCGCGTGCTGTCGGATACGCCGTTTCCCAGCGCACAGCATTTCGTCACGCGCGAGCTCATGCAGACGATCGGCGAGCCCAATACGCGACCGGGCCTGTTCGCGCCGTTCAGTGCGCATCGCAATGACATGCTCGGCTACACGAACCTGTTCACGCTCGGCACGCCCGAGCCCGATCACGGCCTGCGCGCGGGCAATATCGAGCTCACGCTATCCGATACGCTGAACCGGCTCGATCTGCCGCCCGAGGTTCGCATTCAGTTCGGCGATCTCGTGACCGGCAAGGTGCCGATGCGCGCGAGTGCGCAGCATGGCGACTACTACCGTCTCGCGTTCGATGCGAACGACGGTGCGCCGCGCCTCACCGCGCTCGAGTTGCGCGTCGCGGGCCGCACGTTCGGCGCGATCTGGTTCAAGCCGCCCGGCGCGGACAAGGGCGCGTACTACGCGCTCGATGGCTCGCCGCTCGAGGCGGCGGCCCTCACGATGCCCGTCAAGTGGACGCGCATCAGCTCGTTCTTCGGAGAGCGCATCCACCCGCTGTCGCAGGCGATGGCGTTCCATACCGGCGTCGATCTCGCCGCTCCCGCCGGCACGCGCGTCGATGCCGCCGCCAATGGCGTCGTGTCATTCGTCGGCACCGATCCGGGCGGCTATGGCAAGTACGTCATCGTCGATCATGCGGACGGCTATTCGACCTATTACGCGCATCTGTCCGCGTTCGCGCATGGCCTGAAGGTCGGCAATGCGGTTCGTCAGGGCGAACGAATCGGCTCGGTCGGTATGACGGGCGCCGCAACCGGGCCGCACCTGCATTTCGAGATCCGGGTGGCCGACCAGCCGGTCGATCCGCTCGTCACGCTCGCGAATGCACAAACGGCCCTGTCCGACATGCAACAGACCGCGTTCAGGCAGGAAGCCGCACAATGGCGCTTCCGCCTTGCGTCGATCAACACCGCGCCGTTTGCACTCACGCAAACCGACGGCCCGCTGTGGGGCGATTTCGCCAGCGACAAGTCGACGTTGCGCGCGGTATTCAATGCGCATTATTCGGCATCCTGACAGGACCGTCGTCGCTGTCTGGGCCTGACCGGACGGTGTGCCGCATGACAACACGGATCAGGCGGAATTCATGATGACGGCGCGATCTGGACACGGGAATCCGCAGCGGCCGCGTGCGTGACGCGCCTCAACGCCGGTCGCTGCATCGCGCGACTCGCGAGGCGTCGCGGGCAAAAAAACGCCCGCTGCAGGAGCGGGCGCGAATCCCAGTCAAGAAGGTGTCACACGAACTACGGGTTCAGATTACGGGGATCGCCCGCGATCGGCAACGAATCGATTTCGATATCGTTATCGCGCCTCGCGTGATCGGCCTATCCATCGAAACGCAGTCGCCCGGCTGCAAAAAAAATGGCGTCCCGCCTGTCCACGGAACGCCATCCTTCGATTCACATCAATGCGAGACACCGCCGATTACGGCTCGAGGCGCAGATACCCTTCCTTGCTCGGGTCACGCATCTTGTACGACACGAGCAGAGAGACCGCGCACAGTACGGTCACGTACCAGTAGAACGTCTCCTCGCTGCCGATCGACTTGAACCAGAGCGCAACATATTCGGCCGAGCCGCCGAAAATCGCATTCGCAACCGCGTACGACAGCCCGACGCCCATCGCGCGCACTTCGGGCGGAAACATCTCCGCCTTGATGAGCCCGCTGATCGACGTATAGAAGCTGACGATCGCGAGCGCGACCGTGATCAGCACGAACGCCATGACCGGGCTCGTCACGTCCTTCAGCGCGTGCATCAGCGGCACCGTGCCGATCACCGAGCACACGCCGAACAGGATCATCGACTGGCGGCGGCCGATCCTGTCGGACAGCGCGCCGAACACCGGCTGCAGCAGCATGTACACGAACAGCGCGACCGTCATCACGTTGCTGGCGGTCTTTGCGTGCATGCCCGCCGTGTTCACGAGGTATTTCTGCATGTAGGTCGTGAACGTATAGAAGATCAGCGAGCCGCCGGCCGTAAAGCCGACCACCGTGAAGAACGCGCCCTTGTGCTGCCAGACGCCGCGGATCGTGCCGGCGTCCTTCTTGTCGCGCGATTCGCTCGTCGATGTCTCGTCGAGCGACTTCCGCAGATACAGCGAAATGAGCGCAGCCGCCGCGCCGACCACGAACGGGATGCGCCAGCCCCACGCCTTCAGCTCGGCGGCCGACAGCGTCTGCTGCAGGATCACGAGCAC
>NZ_JAHACR010000133.1 GCF_018375725.1 Burkholderia sp.
GCAGACGATGACCACCCTGGCGCATGAGATTAATCAGCCGCTGAACGCGCCGCCATGCAGATAGAGGATCGCGCCGCCGTTGTCGCCATGCTTTGGCGCGACCACTTCGGCCGGCACGCCGCCCGCCGACGTGCGATAGCGGATCACGCCGCGCACCCCGGGCATCAGCGGCGACAGCAGTCGCACGGCGCCGCGCTGGATGCCGATGCCGAACGGCGGCCCCATCACCGAGCGGAACGCGACGCGCAGAAAGCCGCGCAGGAAACCGGCATTGAGCGCTTCGAACGCCCCTTTCGGTTCCGCGATGGCGATGCCGCCCGCATGACCTGCCGCGCCCGGCAGCGTACGCGTGAAGCGATACGCGGACAGCCCGGAAAAGCGCGTGAGCCATCGGTAAGACAGCGTGAAGCCGTGCCAGTTGGTGCTGTTGTGTCCGGCCGCATCCACGTACCAGCTCTTGCAGCCGGCCCAGACCGATTGCGCGAGGCGCTGCTGGACATGCGTGTTGAAGCGCCGGTAGCGGCCTTCGTCGACTTCGATCGCCGTCGCGTCTGCGCGCTGCATCGCGCGATAGCAGCGCATGACGTGCGCGATCTGGCTTTCCAGCATGTAGACGATCGAATTGTGGCCGAGGTTGGTATTCGGTCCGTACAGCATGAAGAAGTTGGGAAACCCCGGCACCGTGAGCCCGAGATACGCTTTCGCGCCGCGCCGCCACGCGTCGTTCAGGTCGAGCCCGCCGCGCCCGGCGATGCGCATCGGCGACAGGAACTCGGTGGCCGCGAAGCCCGTGCCGTAGACGATCGCATCGACGGCATGGTGCGTGCCGTCGGTCGTCTCGATGCCATGCTCGGTCACCCGGCGAATGCCCTGCGTGACCAGCTCGACATTGTCGCGGCTCATCGTCGCCAGATACTCGCTCGACAGCAGGATCCGCTTGCAGCCGATCGGGTAGTCCGGCGTGAGCTGCGCGCGCAGCCCGGCATCGGGAACCTGCCGGGCCAGCTGTTTGCGGAACGGCTGCCCGACCGCGTATTTCATCAGGCCGCTCAGGCGCGTGAACGCAATCGCGCGGGACTCGTAGCGCAGATAGATCGACGCGCGATGCAGCTTCATCGCCCAGGGCAGCCGCCTGAACAGCGCTTTTTGCCACGGCCGGTACGCGCGGTCGGGACGCGGCGTGATGTATGCCGGCGAGCGCTGGAACACGGTGAGCTTTCGCACGGTGCCGGCAATCGCCGGCACGAACTGGATCGCGGACGCGCCCGTGCCGACCACGGCGACGCGCTTGCCGGCCAGCGGATAGTCGTGATCCCAGTGCGCGGAATGGAACGCGTGGCCGCGGAACGTTTCCATGCCGGGCAGCTTCGGCAGCGCGGGCCGGCTCAGCTGGCCGGTGCCGCTGACGAGCATTGCTGCGCTCAGCTCGGTGCCGTCGGTCAGCGTGACGCGCCACAGCGCATGCGGCTCGTCGTAGCGTGCGCGCGCGACTTCGGCGCCGAAGCGGATGTGACGGTCGAGCGCATATTTGCGCATGCAGCGCCGCAGATACGCGTAAATCTCCGGCTGCGGCGCGAACGTGCGCGACCAGTTCGGATTGGGCTCGAACGAGAACGAGTACAGATGCGAGGGCACGTCGCACGCGGCGCCCGGATAGCAGTTGTCGCGCCATACGCCGCCGACGTCGTGCGAACGCTCGAGCACGACGAAATCGTGCACGCCGGCGCGCTGGAGCGCGATGGCCATGCCGATGCCGGCGAAGCCGGCGCCGATGACGATCGCCGTGAGCGGCGTGGCGGAGGTGGCGAGGCGGTCGGTGTCAGGCGATTGCATGGCAGGTTTCCTGCGAACGGGTTGACGAGGCGCCATCGACGTCGGCATGCGCCATCGAACGCACGCGGCTGACGCCGCGAATCATGTCGACCGCCTTCTCGGCGATCATGATCGTCGGCGCATTGGTGTTGCCGCCGATCAGCGTGGGCATCACGGACGCATCGACGATGCGCAGGCCTTGCAGGCCGCGCACGCGCAATTGCGGGTCGACGACGGCGTGTTCGTCCTGGCCCATCCGGCACGTGCCGACCGGGTGGTACACGGTATCCGTGCGCTGCCGCAGCACGTCGCGGATCTCGTCGTCGGTCGTCACGTTCCGGGTGAAGAGGTCGCGCGTGAGCCATCGGGCGAGCGCGGGCGCATCCATCAGGCGGCGTGTCAGCTTGAAGCCCGCGACCATGTCCTCGAGATCCTGCGCGTCCTGGAGGAATGCGGGATCGATCAGCGGCGTGTCGAGCGGGTCGGCGCTGCGCAGCCGCACCGATCCGTGACTGCGCGGGCGCAGCAGGCACATGTGGCACGACACGCCGTGGCCGAGATGGAACTTGCGTGCGTGGTCGTCGACGAGCGCGACGACGAAATGCAGCTGGATGTCCGGCGCGTCGAGGTCGGCGCGCGTCTTCAGGAAGCCGCCGCCTTCGGCGAAATTCGATGTCAGCATCCCGCGCCGCTCGCGGCGAAAGCGTGCGATTTCCCGCAGCAGGCGCATGCCACCGCCCAGCGACACGCCCGCCGTGTCGATGCTGCGCGTGCGGTAGCCAAAAATGAAGTCGGGGTGATCCTGCAGATTCTGGCCGACGCCGGGCAGATGCAGCAGCGTCCGGATGCCGAGGCGCTCGAGATCGTGAGCGGGGCCGACGCCGGACAGCATCAGCAGCTGAGGCGTCTGCAGTGCGCCGGCTGCGAGCACGACCTCGCGCCGCGCGCGGAGCGTGCGGATCTCGCCGTGCTGCAGCACTTCGACGCCGACCGCCCGAATGCCGTCGAACAGAATGCGCCGGACCTGCGCGTGCGTCTCGACGGCGAGATTGTCACGGCGGCCGAGATGTGGCAGCAGGTACGCGCGCGCCGCGCTGCAACGTTCGCCGTGCTTTTGCGTGACCTGGTAAATGCCGATGCCTTCCTGTTGCTCGCCGTTGAAATCGTCGGTCAGCGGCAGGCCGGCCTGCCGCGCTGCTTCGAGATAGCGTGCGTGGAACGGATTGCCGGTGCGCAGATCGCTGACCCACAGCGGGCCGTCGCGGCCGTGCCAGGCATCGTCGAATCGCTCGTTGTGCTCACTCAGGCGGAAATAGGGCAGCACATCGTCGTACGACCAGCCCGGATTGCCGAGCGCGGCCCACGTGTCGTAATCGCTTCGATGCCCGCGGATATACACCATCGCGTTGATCGCCGACGAGCCGCCCAGCGTCCTGCCGCGCGGCTGATAGCCTTTGCGGCCGTTCAGGCTCGGCTGCGGCACCGTCTCGAACGCCCAGTTGTTCAGGCGGGTCGGCAGCATCGCGACGGCGCCCGTCGGAATGTTCACGACCGGGGCGTCGCCGCGTCCGCCGGCTTCCAGCACGCAGACCGTCACGTTCGGATCCTCGGACAGCCGGCCCGCGACGACGCAGCCGCCGGAACCCCCGCCGACGACGATGTAGTCGAATGTCTTGCTCATGGAATCGTCTCCGGAAATATCGGGAAATCAGGCGATGCGCGACAGGATGCTGAGCAGCCGGTCGAAGGTCTTGCCGTACGGCGGATGGAACAGGCCGGTGCCGTTCCAGCGCGTCTGATGGAACACGGGCTTGTGCTTGCTGAACGTGTCGAAGCCCCACTTGCCGTGGTACGCGCCGATGCCGCTCGGGCCGACACCGCCAAAGGGCTGGTTTTCCTGCGCGAGGTGCCACAGACAATCGTTGACGGTGACGCCGCCGGACACCGTTTCCCGCAGCACGCGATCTCGGCGTGCGGCATCGCGGCCGAACCAGTAAAGCGCGAGCGGACGTTCCCGGCGGTTGACGCGCGCGATCGCATCGTCGAGATCCGCGTATTCGACGATCGGCAACACCGGGCCGAAGATTTCCTCGCGCATCAGCCGCGTCGTGTCGTGCGCGCCGATCACGAGCGTCGGCGGGAATTTCGGCGACGTATCGAAGCGCTCGCCGGCGGGATTGATCTCGATCACGCGCGCGCCGGCGTCGCGCGCTTCGCCGACCATGTCCGCGAGGCGCGTGCGGTGCCGGGCGCTGACGATCGCCGTGTAGTCGGGATTCGCGGCGAGCGACGGATAGTGCTGCGCGATCGCCTTCGACAGACGCGCGGCGACCGCTTCCGCCTGCCCGTTCGGCACGAGCAGATAGTCCGGCGCGATGCACGTCTGTCCCGTGTTCAGCAGCTTGCCGAACGCAACGCGTTGCGCGGCTGTGGCGAAGTCGCACGAGACATCGAGGATCGCCGGCGACTTGCCCCCGAGTTCCAGCGTGACCGGCGTCAGATTGGCGGCCGCCGCCTGCGCGACGTCGCGGCCGACGGCCGTCGAGCCGGTGAAGAACAGATGATCGAACGGCAGGCGTGCGAACGCCTTGCCTGTTTCCACATCGCCGCTCACGACGCTTAGTTCGCCGGGGTCGAACGCCTGGGCGATGCACGTTTCAAGCAGCGTCGACACATGCGGCGTCAGCTCGGACGGCTTGATCAGCACCCGGTTGCCGGCGGCAAGCGCGGCCAGCGCCGGCCCGAGCGCGAGCTGGAGCGGATAGTTCCACGGCGACACGACGCCGACGACGCCGAGCGGCTGCGGCGCGAGCCGGTTGTAGCCGGGACGGAAATGCAGGGCGGTCGGCACCCGGCGATTGCGCATCCACTGCTTCAGATGCGACCGCGCGTGGCGGATGCCGGTACGCACGACGAAGAGTTCGGCGAGCCGGGTTTCGTGCGCCGAGCGCCCGTGAAAATCCGCGTCGATCGCGCGCACGATCGCGTCTTCGTGCGTGTCGAGCAGCGCGAGCAGGCGATCGAGACGCGACAGGCGAACCTGCAGCGACGGATCGGATTCGCGCGCAAATGCCTGGCGCTGGATCTCGAAGCGCGCCGCGAGATCGGTCGGGCGACTCAGCAACATGGTGTCTCCTCCGGGGCAGTCGAAAAGGTCGTTCGGATAACGACTCGAATGACGCCGATGTTGCGTGCGGCGTGGGAAAACACCAATGCTGCGACGGGACAATTGTTTTAGTATTTGGGCCAACTCGGCTTTGACAGGGTTTGTCCGTATGAGCTTCTGGGATTTCACCCGGAGTCCCGCCGGCGCGAGGCTGCTGGTCGATTTCGGCGAGGAACGCGGGGTGCCCGGCGCGAAGCTGCTCGCGGGAACGGGCCTGTCGTCGGCGCAGCTGAACGACCCGAACATCGAGGTCACGGCGGCGCAGGAATTGCGGCTGACCGGCAACCTGCTGCGCTTGCTCGGTCATCCGCCGTACCTCGGCCTCGAGGCGGGGCTGCGCTATCACTTTTCGGCGTACGGCGTCTGGGGCTACGGACTGATCGCGAGCGCCACCGCCGGCGATGCGCTCGCGCTGGCGATGCGCTTCATACCGCTCACCTATGCGTTTACGGTGATCACATACCGCGAGGAGGGCGACTTCGGCGTCATGCGTTTCGGTGCGCCCGAACTGGCCCGCGACCTGAGCCGGTTCGCCGTGGAGCGCGACATGGCGGCCGCATCGGTGCTGCTCCGCGAGATCGGCGGCGAGGATTTCGTGCTGTCGCGCTTGACGCTGCAGGCCGAGCGCGCGGCGGCGACGCGTGGCGTCGCGCCAGGCGTGCCGCGCATCGGCGATGTCGAGCCGGAGTTCGGGGCGTGCTCGAACAGCCTGGTGTTCTCGCGAGCCTTTCTCGACCGGCCGCTGCCGCACGCGAATCCGATCACGGTGTCGATGTGCGAGCAGATGTGCCATCGTCTGATGGAGGCGCGGCGCGTACGCATCGGCACGGCGACGATGATCCGGCATTACCTGGAAGCCGCGCCGGGCACGACGCCACTGTCGCTCGACGACATGGCGCGGCTGCTGAACACCAGCACGCGCACGCTGAAGCGGCGGCTTCAGGAAGAGGGCACGACATTCCGGGCCTTGCTGGCGGAATCGCGCGGCGCGATGGCCGAGGCGTTGCTGGGCGACGATCGCCTGTCGCTCACCGATGTCGCGGAGCGGCTCGGCTTCAGCGACCTGTCGAGCTTTTCGCAGGCATTCAAGCGCTGGCACGGCGTTGCGCCGGGCGCGTTTCGAAGCGGCATGCTGCGCGGCAGGCCTGGCCGCTGAACCGGTCTGCAGGATGCGACGGCACGATTCGAAGAACAAGGGAGACAGCGTGGCGAACATCATGGATGCGGGCGCGCAGGGCGATTGCCGCGACGATGCCGGGCGGGACACCGGCATCGCGCCCGGCGAATGCGGCAGCCCGCACGAACCCGATCGCGTCGCGGCATGGTGGCTGGCGGTGCGGCTGTCGCTCGGCAGCGCGATTGCGCTCGGCCTCGCGCGGTTCTCCTACGCGCTGCTGCTGCCGCCGATGAAAGCCGACCTCGGCTGGAGCTTCGCGCAAGCCGGCGCGATGAACACCGCGAATGCGGCCGGTTATCTGCTCGGCGCGCTGGCATTTCCCTTTCTTTCGCGGCGCTGGACGGCCGGCACGCTGCTGGCGGCCGGATGCGCGGCGACGACCGTGCTGATGGCCGCGTGCGGCGTCGTATCGGACATGAACGTCCTGCTGGCGCAGCGGCTCGTGACCGGCATCGGCAGCGCGCTGATCTTCGTCAGCGGCGGCGTGCTCGCGGCGCGTCTTGCATCCATCGTGCCGCGCGATGCGGGGTTGCTGCTCGGCCTCTACTACGGCGGAACCGGCTGGGGCATCGTCGCGTCGTCCCTGCTCGTGCCGGCGACGCTGTCGCCCGGGCCGCGCGGCTGGCAGGCCGCGTGGTTTGCGCTCGCGTTCGCGTGCGTGCTGTTCGCCGGTATCGCGATCGCCGCCGCGCGACGCATCGAGCATGCCTATGCCGCGCCCGGACGATCGCGCGCGAGCGCCGTGCCGCACGGGCACGCGAGTGCGGCGCGCTTCGGTTTCGCGCTCGCCGGATACGGACTGTTCGGCGTCGGCTATATCGGCTACATGACATTCATCGTCGCGCTGCTGCGCGGAGCAGGGATGAGCGGCACGGTGGTGTCCGGCTTTTACGTGATGCTGGGCGTCGCGACGGTCGTATCGGCGCGTCTGTGGTCGGGGCTGCTCGACCGGATGCGCGGCGGCCAGGCGCTCGCCGTGCTCAACGCGCTGCTCGGCGTCGCGACATGGATGCCCGCGATGTTCGTGCACCCGGCGGCGGCCTGCGTGTCAGGCGTGCTGTTTGGCGCGACGTTCCTGTCGGCGGTCGCATCGACGACCGCATTCGTTCGCCACAACCTGCCGCCCGACGGCTGGGCGAAAGGCATCAGCGCATTCACTACCGTGTTTGCGTTCGGGCAGATCGCCGGGCCGGTCGCGATCGGCTGGGTGTCCGACAGCGCCGGGCTCGCGCGCGGGCTCGTGTATTCGGCGCTGATACTGTTCGCGGGCGCGGGGCTGGCAGCCTGTCAGCGCACGCTGATCCGCGCGGGCGCTTGATGCGGCCCGCAGTGTCAAGCGCCGCGCCAATGCGCGCGGCGCCGCCGGCGCCCCTCAGGCGGCCCGGCGCAATCCGGCCCAGCCCTTGAGCTTCGCGAACAGTCCGTACTGTGCGATCCATTCCGCGTACGCGCGATAATCCGGGTCACGCATCAGGTGCCGCTCTTCGGTTTTCGCGCGCAGGTAGTAGATCAGGTTGACCGCGACGAGGGCCGCGCAGTGCGCGAGCGCGATCTGCCAGCCGAGCGGCTCGACGAACGGCACCGAGATCATCCAGTACGACAGGTTCTTCGCGATGTAGGCCGGATGCTTCGTGAAGCGGTACGGCCCGGACGTGATGATGCCGCGGTTCGTCAGGTTCGAGAAGCGCAGGCCGAACGCGATCGTCGACATCGCATAGCACAGCAGGAGCGCGATGATCGTGGCGCCCCAGACGACGCGGATCGCCGGTACGGAAATCAGCCAGTTGTCCCAGAACATCGATCCCGCGTAATGGATGTAGTTGCTCGAGATCAGCGACCAGAAGGGCTGATAGCAGATCAGCGCGGCGAGCCAGCCGAGCGTCGTCGGTTCGGCGGAGCGCACGTGGCTGTCGAGGATGCGGAACGTGCAGAGATAGCCGACCGTGCCGAACATCAGGTCCATCGTGAACGACAGGTCGTACATGAAAACGAAGAGCGCAAGCGACATCGGCGCATGTACCGCGTTCGCGAGCGACGTGGTCAGGTGGTCGGCGTCCTTCGACAGATAGACGGTCATCAGCGGCAGAAAGAACGCCTTCACCATCCAGCCGGCGAGCAGCTCGCGCACCGGCTGCCAGCCGGCGGGCATGTCACCGCGGAACAGGAAGCGGCCCCACAGCAGGTATGCGTCGTCGGTCTCGCGCTGATGGCGGTCCATCCACGCGAAGTAGAACGGTGCCGCGACGATCACGTAGGGCGCGAGCGTGCGCAGCAGCGACCAGAACGGCATGTAGAAGTCGCCGTGATATTCGGGCAGCAGCCAGTACAGCATGCCGATGCCTGCATAGACCGACGCGAGTGCGCCGAGCCGCAGCGCGACACGGCCGATGCCGAGCGGACGCACGGCCTGCCGGGACAGGCCGGCGCTCGGGCGGAGGTAGACGCGCGAGACGAAGAGTTCGTAGATGGCGATCGTGCCGATGATCGCCAGACTCGCAATGACCGCGCGGCTCGCGCCGTCGAGTGCGGGCGGGTCGCGCGTGATCCACAGTGCGAAAAGGCCGGCGGCGATGCCGAGCAGGCCGGCGCGAAACGGGGTCGCCGAGCGCGGCGGGCGGTCGCGGACAGCGGCGACGTCATCGAGCGTGGAATTCATGGGATCCTCGTATGGATGATGCCGGCGCCGCCAAGCGGGCGCTGCCGGCAGGCGCCCGGGCATTGGAATGATTGGAGCCCGGACGCCTGACTTCGCTGCGGTTTACTTCCTGACCGCACCGCCGAGCAGGCCGCCGACCAGATTCGTCACCGGCGCGAGCAAATTCGTCGTGCCCGCCGTGCCGCTGCTCGAACTACCCGTCAGGCCGCCGGTGGCGGTACTCGTGCCGCTGCCCGATGGCGACGTGATCGTCGTCACGACGCCGCTCGGGCTGGCTGTGGTGACGGCGCCCGCGGCTCCGAGCGGCGACGCCAGTGCGCCGCCGAGAATGCCGACCGGGCCGTTCGTCAGCACGCCGGCGACGCTGCCCGTGGTGCTCCCCGCCGGCGTGTTGATCGTGCCGGTGAGATTGGCGCCGAGCGGCGTCAGCGTGTTGACGAGGTTCGTGACGGGCGCGAGCGGGCTGGTGCTGCCCGTGCCGCTGGTACCGCCGATCGAGCCAAGCGAGCCGAGGAGGTTCGTTACCGGTGCGAGCGGGTTGGTGCTGCCCGTGCCGCTGGTGCCGCCGATCGAACCGAGCGAGCCAAGGAGGTTCGTTACCGGTGCGAGCGGGCTGGTGCTGCCCGTGCTGCTGGTGCCGCCGATCGAACCGAGCGAGCCAAGGAGGTTCGTCACAGGTGCGAGCGGGTCGGTATTGCCGCCCGAACTGCCGCTGCTGCCGCCCAGCAGGCCGCCGACGCTCGTGACCGTGTTGCCGAGTTGCGTCACGCTCCCGCCAAGATCCTGACCGGCGGGGTTGTCCGTGCTGCCGGCGATCTGCGAACCGGCTGTGCCAAGACCGTTGCCGATCGTGGTGAGCAGGTTGGCGGCCGGTGTGCCGAGGCCGGTTGCCGTACCGGCAGTCTGCGTGCCGCCAGGCGTTTGCGCGCCGCCGGTCAATGCGACCGTGATCGGGTTGATCAGGCTGCTGACTTGCATCTCGAGCTGCTGTACCGGCGAGCCGCTCAGCACGTTGTTCACGCCGGAAGCCGTGGTGTCGACCACCCCGCCGACGGTATTGAGAACGCCGCCGACCGCCGAGGTCACCGGGGCGACCGGCGACAGCGGGCCGGCGCCGAGGCCTGCGACCGCATTGCCGACGTTGTTGACCGTGGCGCCGGCGCCGCTGAGCAGCCCGGTCGTGGACGTCAGCGTCGGGCCAAGCGGATTCGACGAGATGCCGACCGTGCCAAGGCCGCCCGCGACGCCGTTGCCGACCGATTGGATACCGTTGCCGAGACTCGTGACCGCATTGCCGAGGCTGGCGGCGGCAGGGTTGTCCGACGCGCTGCCGACTTGCACGCCGCCGTTCGCGACGGTGGTGCCGGTGGCCGTGACCAGGGTGCCGACTTGCTGGAGGATGTTGCCAAGCGGGGTGGCGCCGGAGGTGCCGGAAGAGCCGGAAGAGCCGGAAGAACCGGAAGAACCGGAAGAACCGGAAGAACCGGAAGAACCGGAAGAACCGGAAGAACCGGAAGAGCCGGA
>NZ_JAHACR010000134.1 GCF_018375725.1 Burkholderia sp.
CGGTAGTTCGCCCTGCAGCTTGATCTGCACGCGGCGATCCTCCTCGAAGATCGCCGGCGTCGCGGACATCAGCGCACGCGTGTACGGATGCCGCGGACGCGCGTAGATCGTCGCCTTGTCGCCGAGTTCGGCGACGCTGCCGAAGTACATCACCATCACGTCGTCGGCCACGTGCTCCACGACCGCGAGATTGTGCGAGATGAACACGTAGCTCGTCCTGAACTGCTGCTGCAGATCCATGAACAGGTTCAGGATCTGCGCCTGGATCGACACGTCGAGCGCGGACACCGGCTCGTCGGCGACGACGATCTGCGGATCGAGGATCATCGCGCGCGCAATCGCGACACGCTGGCGCTGGCCGCCCGAGAACATATGCGGATAACGCTTCGCGTGCTCGGGCCGCAGGCCGACCGTGCGCATGATCTGCGCGATGCGCTCCGCACGCTCGCCGACGCTCAGGTTCGTGTTGATCGCAAGCGGCTCGCCGAGCGTCTGCTCGACCGTCTTGCGCGGGTTGAGCGACGCGAACGGGTTCTGGAACACCATCTGCACGCGGCGGCGCAGCTCGGCGATCGCCTGACGGTCCGCACCGGCGACGTCGCGCCCGTCGATTGTCAGATGTCCTGACGTCGGCGTCTCGATCATCGTCAGCTGACGCGCGAGCGTCGACTTCCCGCAGCCCGATTCGCCGACGACGGCGAGCGTCTTGCCACGCTTCAGTTTGAACGACACGCCGTTGAGGGCCTTCACCGTGCCCTCGCCGAACATGCCGCGCTTCACCGTGTAGTGCTTCGTGAGCTTGTCGGCAACCAGCACCGCGTCCTCGTGCTCGGCGCGAGGCATGTGATTGACAGCATTCATCGTGCGCCTCCCGTCAGGTCGAGGTGGGAAAGATTGAGCGGCTTGATGCAGCGTACACGCATCGCGTCATCGCCGGACACCAGTTCGGCCAGCGCCGGGCGGCCCGTGTGGCACGCGTCGACGACATACTTGCAACGCGGCGCGAACAGGCACCCGGACGGACGATCGTCGCGGCCCGGCACCATGCCCGGCAATGCCGCCAGGCGGCGCGCTCCCTTATTGTGCTCGGGAATCGCCGCCAGCAACGCTTCGGTGTACGGATGATGCGGATGCGCAAAGATGTCCGGCACGCGATTGGTCTCGATGATCTCGCCCGCGTACATCACCGCGACGCGCTGTGCGACTTCCGACACCACGGCCAGATCGTGCGAGATCAGCACGAGCGCCATCCCGCGCTCCTTCTGCAGCTTCACGAGCAGATCCATGATCTGCGCCTGGATCGTCACGTCGAGCGCGGTGGTCGGCTCGTCGGCGATCAGCAGTTTCGGATTGCACGCGACGGCCATCGCGATCATCACGCGCTGGTTCATCCCGCCCGACATCTGGTGCGGAAACGAATCGATGCGGTTCTTCGCGTCCGGAATGCCGACCTGGTCGAGCAGTTCGAGCGCGCGCCGGTGCAGCGCGTCGCCGCGCAGTCCTTCGTGCAGCTTCAGCACTTCCTTGATCTGGAAGCCGACCGTATAGCTCGGGTTCAGGCTCGTCAGCGCGTCCTGGAACACCATCGCGATGTCCTTGCCGATGATCCTGCGCCGCGCCTTCGGCGAGGCCTTCAGGAGGTTCACGCCGTTGAACGTCACTTCGTCGGCGGTCACGATGCCCGGCGCGTCGATCAGGCCCATCAGGGCCATCATCGTCACGCTCTTGCCCGAGCCCGACTCGCCGACAACGCCCACCACCTCGCCCGGCGCGATCGACAGGTTGATCCGGTCGACGGCCGGCAGGCCGTTGAAATTCACCGCGAGATTGCGGATGGTCAAAAGGTTGTGGCTCATCTCACGCCATCCGTTTCAGTTTGGGATCAAGCGCGTCGCGCAGCCCGTCGCCGAGCAGGTTGATCGCGAGCACCGAGATCAGGATCGACAGGCCGGGCATCGTCACGATCCACCATGCGTTGTCGATGTAGTCGCGCGCCGATGCGAGCATCGCGCCCCATTCCGCGGTCGGCGGCTGCACGCCGAGACCGAGGAAGCCGAGCGCGGCCGCGTCGAGGATCGCCGACGAGAAGCCGAGCGTCGCCTGCACGATCAGCGGCGCGGTACAGTTGGGCAGCACTTGCGAGAACATCAGGCGCAGCGTGCCCGCACCCGCCACGCGCGATGCCGTCACGTATTCCTTCTGCAGCTCGCCGAGCGCCGATGCGCGCGTCAGGCGCACGTAGGCGGGCAGCGCGACGATCGCGATCGCGAACATCGTATTGGTGAGGCCCGGACCGATGATCGCGACCACCGCAACGGCCAGCAGCAGCGACGGCAGCGCGAGCAGCACGTCCATCACGCGCATCACGGGCGTATCCGCCCACTTCTGGAAGAACGCCGCGACAAGCCCGAGCACGATGCCCGGAATCAGCGCGAGCACGACCGACACGAAGCCGATCCAGAACGACATCCGTGCGCCGTACATCAGGCGCGAGAGGATGTCGCGGCCCGCTTCGTCGGTGCCGAGCACGAAGTGCCAGTTGCCGCCCGCGAGCCACGCCGGCGGGATCTTCACATAGTCGCGGTATTGCTCGATCGGGCTGTGCGGCGCGAGAAGCGGCGCGAACAGCGCGACCACGATCAGCACGAGCACGACGATGCCCGCCCCGACTGCGCCGCGGTTGCGCGAGAAATTGGCCCAGAATTCGCGCAGCGCGAGCGCGCGGCCGCCGACCGGCGCGATGTCGCGCGGCATGGCGTTTTGCATGTTGCTCATGATTTACCTCGTGTGGCGGATGCGCGGATTCAGCACGCCGTACAGCAGATCGACGACCAGGTTCACGACGATCACGAGCGTCGCGATCAGCAGGATGCCGCCCTGGACCACCGGATAGTCGCGGCGGCCGATCGCGTCGATCAGCCATTTGCCGACGCCCGGCCACGAAAACAGCGTCTCGGTCAGCACGGCGCCCGCAAGCAGCGTGCCGATCTGCAGGCCGATCACCGTAACGACCGGGATCAGCGCATTGCGCAGCGCATGCACGATGATCACGCGCGCCGGCGACAGCCCTTTCGCGCGCGCGGTGCGGATGTAGTCCTCGCGCAGCACTTCGAGCATCGACGAGCGCGTCATCCGCGCGATCACCGCGAGCGGAATCGTGCCGAGCACGATCGCGGGCAGGATCAGGTGGCTGACCGCCGACTTGAACGCGCCTTCGTCGGGCGCGAGCAGCGCGTCGATCAGCATGAAGCCCGTGACATGCGGAATCTCGTATTCGACCGAGATGCGCCCGGATACGGGCGTCCAGCCGAGATACGACGAGAACACCATGATGAGGATCAGCCCCCACCAGAAGATCGGCATCGAGTAGCCGGTCAGCGCGGTGCCCATCACGCCGTGGTCGACGATCGAGCCGCGCTTGAGCGCCGCGAATACGCCGGCGGGCAGGCCGACGGCGAGCGCGAAGAAGAGCGCGCACAGCGACAGTTCGACAGTCGCCGGGAAGCGCGCGAAAAATTCGCCCGCCACGCTCGTGTTGGTGATGATCGACGTGCCGAGGTCGCCATGCAGCGCCCGGTCGATGTAGTGGAAATACTGCACGGGCAGCGGCTGGTCGAGCCCGAGGCGCTTCATCGCCTCTGCGTGCATGACGGGATCGACGCCGCGCTCGCCCATCATCACTTCGATGGGGTCGCCCGGTATCAGGTGAATCAATGCGAACGCGAGGATGGTGATGCCGATGAAAGTCGGGATCACCATGCCCACGCGGCGCAATACGAATCGGAACATGGTACGTCTCGTATTTCTTGTGGGAAATGTGCGACCGGCGACGAGGGGCTTGTGACCCCTCGCCGCCGGATGATTTCAAGCCGGTCGTCGCGACAGCTTACGCCTGCTTCGTCACTTCACGCCAACACCATCGAAGCGTGCGTAGCCGAGCGGTTCGATGCGCATGTCGATGACGCTCTTGCGCACCGGCTGGTAGACCGTCGAGTTGGCGATCGGCGAGAACGGCAGCTGCTGCCCGAAGATCTGCTGCGCCTGCGTGTAGATCTTCGTGCGCGCGTCCTGGCCCGTCGTCGTGCGGCCCTTCTGGACGAGTTCGTCGAACGGCTTGTAGCACCACTTCGAGAAGTTGTTGCCCTTCACCGCCTCGCAGCCGAGCAGCGTGCCGAGCCAGTTGTCCGGGTCGCCGTTGTCGCCCGTCCAGCCGATCAGCATCGTGTCCTGCTCGCCCGCATGCGCGCGCTTCATGTACTCGCCCCACTCGTACGTGACGATCTTCGCCTTCACGCCGATCTTCGCCCAGTCGGCCTGGATCATCTCGGCCATCAGGCGGGCATTCGGGTTGTACGCGCGCTGCACCGGCATCGCCCACAGCGTGATCTCGAAGCCGTTCGGCAAACCGGCCTTCGCGAGCAGCGCCTTCGCCTTCGCGATGTCGTTCGGGGCGGCCTTCAGGTTCTTGTCGTACGACCATTGCGACGGCGGCATCGGCGCAGCCGCGGCCTGACCCGCGCCCTGGTACACCGATTCGAGGATCGCCTTCTTGTTGATCGCCATGTCGAGCGCCTGACGCACTTCGAGCTTCTCGAGCGGCTTGTGCTCGACGTTGTACGCGAGGTAGCCGAGGTTGAAGCCCGGCTGCGACGGCATCGCGACGTCGGCCTCGGCCTTGAGCGTCGCGATGTCCGCCGGACGCGGATAGCTCATCACCTGGCATTCGTTGCGCTTGATCTTCTGCACGCGCACACCCGGATCGGGCGTGATCGAGAAGATCAGCTTCGAGATCTTCACTTCGCCTTTCTTCCAGTAGTCCGGATTGCCGTCGAAGCGGATCGTCGCGTCCTTCGTATAGCTGCGGAAGACGAACGGACCCGTGCCGATCGGCTTCTGGTTGATGTCGGCGGCTCGGCCGGCCTTCATCAGCTGATCCGCGTACTCGGCCGACAGGATCGACGCGTACTCCATCGCCATGTTCTGGATGAACGGCGCGTTCGGCTCGCTGAGCGTGAAGCGCACGGTGTACGGATCGACCTTCTCGATCTTCGTGATCAGCTTGTCGAGGCCCATGTCGGTGAAGTACGGGAACGACACCGGATACGCCTTGCGGAACGCATTGTTCGGATTGAGCATGCGCTCGAACGTCAGGACGACGTCGTCCGCGTTGAATTCGCGCGTCGGCTTGAAGAAGTCGGTCGTGTGGAATTTCACGCCGTGGCGCAGATGGAAGGTGTACACCTTGCCGTCGGGCGACACGTCCCACTTCTCGGCGAGGCCGGGCTCGACTTTCGTACCGCCGCGCTCGAATTCGACGAGGCGGTTGTAGACGGTGAACGTGGCGGCGGTGAAATCGACGCCCGTCGTGAATTGCGCGGAATCGAAACCCGCCGGGCTGCCTTCTGAGCAGTAGACGAGCGTTTTGTTCGGGATCTGTGCGAATGCAGTGCCCGCGACGCCGAGCGATGCCGCTGCCACGCCTGCGATGGCGGTAACACGCAGGGCGCGCAACAGACTTTGGTGTTCCATGTTTCCTCCAGGTCTCCAGATCCGGCCCCGGAAGGGCCGGCGTACGCGGATATTACTTGAGCTTGGGATGCCGGAACAAGCTGGAGAAAATTCCCTTACAGACGCCTTCACAAGGGTTTCTGCGGATATCTTTGGCGCATCTTCGTGCAAGCGGGCCTGCCGATGCGCCGCGTATGCGCCGCGTAAACGGCGGAATTCGCCATGCCGCATCCGTATCCGCAGGCAACCCGGCGATTCCCGCGCGGCGGCAGACGCGCGCCGCGCCTAGCCGCGCGCGTCGAGATCCGCGTTGCGTGCGGGTACGAAGGCGACCGCGACGATCGACAGCGCCAGCCCCGTCATCACGTAACAGACGGGCGCGAGCGTCGAGCCGGTCTCCCCGACCAGCCACGTGACGATGAACTGCCCGAATCCGCCGAACAGCATCACCGCGATGTTGTATGCAATCGACAGTCCGGTCGAACGCACGTTGGCCGGAAACAACTCCGCGATCATCGCGCCGAACGGTCCGTAATAGCCGGCGAGCGTCACCGACAGCACCGCCTGCACCACGATCAGGCGCGCGATGCTCGGCGCGGCGTCGAGCCACGCGAAGAGCGGATAGACCAGTACGAGCGTCAGCACGAGCGACCACAGCGACAGGCCCCGGCGCCCGATGCGGTCCGACCACGCCCCCGCCAGCGGCGACAGGACGGTGAGCAACAGGTTGCCGACGATCACCGGATAGAACGACTCCGCGTACGGCAGCTTCAGCGCTTTCACCGCGAAGGTGGGCAGATAGCCGATCAGCACATAGATCGTCACGGTCAGCGCGATCACCGAACCGAGCCCGCACAGCACCTCGCGCGAGTGGTGCGCAAAGACTCCGCCGAGCGTCGCGCGCCGCGCGCTTTGCCGCGCATGCAGGAAGGCTTCCGAATCGGCGAGATGGCGGCGGATATAAAAACCGATCGGGCCGATCGCGAGCCCGATGACGAATGGCACGCGCCAGCCCCACGCATGCAGCGCGTCGGGCGTCAGGCCGTGCGTGACAGTCGCGCCGACGAGCGCGCCGATCAGGAGTGCCGCCGCCTGGCTCGCCATCTGCCAACTGCCGTAGAAACCGCGCCTGGAGAACGGCGCCGCCTCGATCAGGAGCGCCGTCGCGCTGCCGAACTCACCGCCGGCGGAAAACCCCTGGAGCAGGCGGCCGAGCACGATCAGGAGCGGGCCGCCGATGCCGATCGCCGCGTACGGCGGCGCGATCGCCAGCAGGAGGAGGCCGGCCGTCATCAGCAGGATCACGAGCGACAGCGCAGCCTTGCGCCCCGCGTGATCCGCATAGAGCCCGAGCACGATGCCGCCGATCGGCCGCATGACGAACGCGGCGCCGAAGGTCGCGGTCGTCATCAGCAACGACGCGTATTCGTTCGTCGACGGGAAGAACACATCGGCGATCACGACCGCCATGAAACTGAAGACCGTGAAGTCGTACCACTCGAGCGCGTTGCCGATGACCGCTGCCGCCACCGCGCGCCGGTTCAGCGCACGCTCCGGTCTGACTGTCTTCGCTGAGCCCGCGATCGTCGCCATGCGTGTGTCGTTCTCGTGAAGTCGCCGCACTGAGGAAGCGCCGCGCGGGTGCGATCGCGGCAAGCCGGGTTGGAGCGAGTGTAGAAAGCTGAGGAATCGATTTCAAGCAATAAAAAACGCCTGCCATCGGTCGATGACAGGCGTTCCGCGATGCGGCACCGCACGATGCCGCGCGGGCGTCATGCCTTCTTGGTGAATGCGCTGCACCAGCCCTTCGCCGCCACCTGCTTGCCCGGAAACGCGCCGCACGGGCCGGACGCGCTGCCCGGCTTGCCCTGGTACAGCATGCATGCCGCGCAATCCTGGCCCGCTGCGTATTTCGGATACTTCGCCTTGTCGACCTTCGTGGCGTCTGCCTTGTAGCCGAGCGCCTGCGCGGTCGTGTCGCTTTCGGACAGCATCGGCAGATCCGCAGCCAGCGCTTCGCGCGACAGCGCCAGTGCCGATACGACGCCAATGCTCGAGATCAGGAAACTCCGACGGGTTGTTTTCATGGGGACTCGCTCCAACGTTATCGGTTTGAAAGCGGCTCTCGCGGCAGCCGCTCGACAGCATAACGCTCATGCGCGCGCGTGTGCACGCCGAAATGCCGGAGATAACGCATGGCGCACGGGGCGCCGCGATCACCCGTATGCCGTCATCTCGCCGACGCGCTGCGCGAGCGCAAGCGCCGAAGTGAGTCCCGGCGATTCGATCCCGAACAGGTTCACGAGGCCGCGCACGCCATGCTGCGCCGCACCCTGCACGACGAAATCGGCCGGCGGTTCGCCGGGCCCCGCGAGTTTCGGGCGAATGCCTGCGTAGGCCGGCTGCAGCGCATCGTCGGGCAGGCCCGGCCAGTACGCGCGGATCGACGGATAGAACGCCGCTGCGCGGGCGGGATCGACGTCGTAGCGAATCGTGTCGATCCATTCGACGTCCGGGCCGAAGCGCGCCTGATCCGCGAGGTCGAGCGTCAGGTGCACGCCGAGCCCCGCGCGGTCCGGCATCGGATAGATCAGGTGCTTGAACGGCGCGCGACCGGACAGGCTGAAATAATTGCCGCGCGCGAGATAGAGCGGCGGCACCCAGCGCGGGTCGAGGCCGCGCGTGCGGCGTGCCAGCGCCTGCGCGCCGAGGCCCGCGCTGTTGATCACGCATGACGTCTCGATCTCGGTCGGCGCATCGCCGCCCGTGCGCACGACGAAGCGCCCGCCACGCAGCACGTCGATCGATTCGACCGGCGCATTCAACGCGCACACGGCGCCATCGCGCTCGGCGTCGCCCAGCAGCGCAAGCATCAGCTGATGACTGTCGACGATACCGGTGCTCGGCGAGAACAATGCGCCGACGCATTCGAGTTCGGGTTCGAGCGTTTGCGCCTCGGTACGCGTGAGCGGCATCAGGTCGAGCACGCCGTTTTCCTCGGCCCGCACGGCGATCGACTTCAACTGTGCGACCTGCGCGGCGGACGTCGCAACGAGCAGCTTGCCGATACGACGATGCGGCACGTGATGCGTCTCGCAGAATTCATACAGCAGGTCGCGGCCGTGCACGCACGACAGCGCCTTCAGCGAACCGCGCGGATAGTAGAGCCCGGCGTGGATCACTTCGCTGTTGCGCGAACTCGTGCCTGTGCCGATCGCGCCGGCCGCCTCGAGCACCAGCGTCTCTCGTCCGCGGGCGGCCAGTTCGCGGGCGATCGCGAGCCCGACGACGCCCGCGCCGATCACTACACAATCCGTCTGCTCCATGGTTTTTCGCGTCGTTATCGCGTCGAGGGAGACAAGTCGATTGTACGTCCTGGTGCGTGCGCCTGCCTGACCGTGCCGAGGCGGCCGGCATCCCGCCGGACACGCCCTGTCCGCCGCATTCGGTGCGCGTCAGAACCCGATCGGGCGTCGCTTCATCGCGCCCTCGTCGGCACGAATATCGCGCGCCTCGACCTCATCGCGCCCGTCGAGACGCGCGGCGCCGAACGCATGCAGCAGCGCGCGGCGCATCGTGCGCGGCGGCGTGGCGGCCAGCACGTCCAGCGCCGCGTCGCCGAGCGTCTCCGGAAAGCGCCGGCCCCACGCATGCGCGTTGCGGATCTCGTCGTAGATGGTCTGCGCAATACGGCGTGCGCCTGCCGCGTCGGGCGGCGCGATCTCGTACACGCTGAGGCGGTCGAGCAATGGCTCCGGGATCGCCTGCGCATCGTTTGCGGTCGCGACCCAGATCACGTTGCCCGCATCGATCGGCACCTCGGCGAATTCGTCGACGAATGTGCGCGCGGTGTCATGCTCGAGCAACGCATAAAGCGCGCCGAGCGGATCGTATTGCGCATCGTTGCCCGCCTTGTCGATCTCGTCGACCGCAATCAACGGATTCGCATAGCTGCCGTTGACGAGCGCGTCGAACACCTTGCCCGGCTTCGCGTTTTTCCATTGCGACGACGCGCCGGACAGGATCCAGCCGGCGGTCAGCGAACTCATCGGCACGTAGTGATACGACGTGCCGAGCAGCTGCGCGAGCGCCTTCGCGAAATGGGTCTTGCCGATCCCGGGCGGCCCGAGCAACAGGATCGGCATCAGTTCGAGACGGTCGTCGGTCTCGAGGCAGAGCGCAACCTGCTTGCGCACATCGCCGAGCGGTTCGGCGAAATTCGGCAACGCCTCGCCGATCGCGTCGAACGACGGCATCCGGTTCGGCTTCACGCAAAAACGCAGATTGCCGGTCTTGAGCATCTTCTCGTAGGTGGCGCGCAAGGCTTCGCTCGCACCGTCGTTCAGGTCGCTCAGCGCCGTCTCGACCTGCTCCAGGTCGTACACCGTGCTGAACGATGCCACCGCCAATTCCTGTTTCACCATCGCCGTCGTCATACCAACCTCGCTGCCGCTGCCTGCTTGCCGCATCATCCGGCCCTTTCGATTTCAGTGTAGCGGGCCGCACCCTCAGTGCAAGCGAGCAGCCGCGCGCATGTGCTGCTGATAGATTGCACCCGGATTGCACGCGCTGCACGGACGCGCAACGGGACGTATCATCGATCACGCCCAGGCCGTTTCGCCGGCTCGAATGCCATGCCAGACCCGCGCGCCTTCCCGCCATGCAGGAGCACCGATGCCCTTTCCCGCCACTTCCGCCCGCGTCGACGCCGACGCGATCCGCGCCGTCGACGACGCGCTGACATCGCGCCGCTCGATCCGCGCGTTCCTGCCGACGCCGGTGCCGCACGACACGATCGAGGC
>NZ_JAHACR010000541.1 GCF_018375725.1 Burkholderia sp.
GGTACGACTGCCGCCCAGACCCAGATCATCGTGCCGATGAGCAGACGCGTGAACGGCAACAGCGCGACGAGCAGGATGATGAACGGCGTCGAGCGGAACACATTGACGATCGCGCCGAGCACCGCGTTCACACCGCGCCGTTCATAGATGCCGCCGGGCGCGGTCGTCACGAGGATCACCGCGAGCGGGATGCCGAGCAGCGCCGCGATGCCCGCCGACGCCGCGACCATCCACAGCGTGTCGCGGATCGCATCGAGCAGTTCAGGCCACCAGAGTTCAAACATAGCCGAGCACCTCCGCACGGTTTGCATGGCCCCGGGCGCGGGCGAGCAATGCCGCGACCGCGCCGGTTTCGCCTGCCGCGGACGCCGCGATCACGAGCCGTCCCTGGGCACGCCCCTGAATACGCTCGATGCCGCCGTGCAGGAACCGCACCGAACCGCCGAGGGCAGCCGCGAGCGCGCCGACGTCGGGCTCGCCGCCATCCTCGCCCGTATATCTGACGTCGAAGACGATCTGCGCCCCGGCCGGCAGCGGCGTCTCCGCCGACAGCGGCCGCACGCGCGCCGCCAGTTCGGGCGGCAAATCGTGAACCAGCGTGCTGAGCAATGCGCGCGTCGCATCATGCTGCGGATCGCCGAACACGCGCCACACGGGTCCGGTTTCGACGACCTCGCCCTGCTCGATCACCGCGACCGTATCGCACACCGCGCGAATCACTTCCATTTCATGCGTGATCAGCACGATCGTCAGGCCGAGACGGCGATTGATGTCGGCGAGCAGCGCGAGGATCGATTGCGTCGTCTCGGGGTCGAGCGCCGAGGTCGCCTCGTCGCACAGCAGCACCTCCGGATCGTGCACGAGCGCACGCGCGATGCCGACGCGCTGCTTCTGTCCGCCCGACAGGCTGGCGGGATACGCGCCCCGCTTCGCACTCAGGCCGACCCATTCGGGCAACTCGGCGACACGCCGTTCGCGCTCGGGCTTCGGCACGCCGGCGATCTTCAGCGGCAGCGCGACGTTCTCGGCGACCGTCTTGGCGGACAGCAGGTTGAAATGCTGAAACACCATGCCGGTGCGGCGGCGCAGGGCGACGAGGCCGTTCTCGTCGAGCGCGCCGACGTCCACGCCCTGCACGCGAACGCGGCCGGACGTCGGGCGCTCGAGCCCG
>NZ_JAHACR010000135.1 GCF_018375725.1 Burkholderia sp.
GACACGTCGACGAACGACTCCTTCATCCTGATCGCGTCGGGCACGAGCACGCTGCCGGCGATCACGTCGACGGATTCGCCGGCTTACGCGGCGCTGCGCGATGCGGTGACCGAAGTGGCGCAGGTGCTGTCGCAGCTGATCGTGCGCGATGGTGAAGGCGCAACGAAGTTCATGACGGTGCAGGTCGAGGGCGGCAAGAACGTCGCCGAATGCCGTCAGATCGCGTATGCGATCGGCCATTCGCCGCTGGTGAAGACTGCCTTCTACGCGTCCGACCCCAACCTGGGCCGGATCCTCGCGGCGATCGGTTATGCGGGCGTGACCGATCTCGATGTCGGCAAGATCGACCTGTATCTGGACGATGTGCTGGTCGCGAAGGCGGGCGGCCGCAATCCGGCTTATCAGGAAGAGGACGGCCAGCGCGTGATGAAGAACAGCGAGATCACGATTCGCGTGTTGCTCGGCCGCGGCGACGCGCAGGCGACGATCTGGACGTGCGACCTGTCGCACGACTACGTGAGCATCAACGCGGACTACCGTTCCTGATCGGGCGGATTCGAACGATATGGACAAGCTCGAACAGTTTCTGGCGCGCGCGGAGGGCTTGCTCGGCCGTCTCGAAGCGATGCTGCCGCCGTCGCCGGCGGCCGTCGACTGGAGCGCCGCGCATGCGTTCCGCTGGCGCAAGCGCCAGGGTCGCGGCTTCCTGCAGCCGGTGCCTGCGGTATCGTCGATCACGCTCGCCGATCTGCACAACATCGATCGTCAGAAAGGGCTGATCGAACAGAACACGCGGCAATTCGTGCAGAAGAAGCCGGCGAACAACGTGCTGTTGACCGGCGCCCGCGGCACCGGCAAGTCATCGCTGATCAAGGCGTGCCTGAACGCCTATGCGAACGACGGGCTGCGTCTGATCGAAGTCGACAAGGACGACCTGCACGATCTCGGCGATATCGTCGAGCTGATCGCGCAGCGTCCGGAACGCTTCATCGTGTTCTGCGACGACCTGTCGTTCGAGGAAGGCGAGTCCGGCTACAAGGCGCTGAAGGTGGCGCTCGACGGCTCGATCGCTGCGCAGTCCGACAACGTGCTGATCTATGCGACGTCGAACCGTCGCCATCTGCTCCCCGAGTACATGAGCGACAACGAGACGTACAAGCATCTCCCCGACGGCGAGATCCATCCGGGCGAGGTCGTGGAGGAGAAGATTTCGCTGTCGGAACGGTTCGGTCTGTGGGTGAGTTTCTACCCGTTCAAGCAGGACGATTACCTCGCGGTCGTCGCGCACTGGCTGCGTCATTTCGGCTGCGACGACACCGAGATCGAACAGGCGCGCGGCGACGCGCTCGTCTGGGCACTCGAGCGCGGGTCGCGTTCGGGGCGCGTTGCCTGGCAGTTCGCGCGCGACTGGTCGGGCCGCAAGGAGCAGGCATGAGCGCGGATATCGCAAAGGGCGCCGTGCGTGCGCCCGATGGCCGGAAGGTGACTGAAGTCGCCGTCGGCATCATGGTGCAGCCCGACGGTCGCTATCTGCTGGCGCAACGCCTGCAGGGCAAGCCGTACGAGGGTTATTGGGAGTTTCCGGGCGGCAAGCTGGAGGCGGGAGAAAGTGTGGAGGACGCGCTTGCGCGCGAACTGCACGAGGAACTGGGTATCGTCGTCACCGAGTGCCATCGCTGGCATACGCTCGAGCACGACTATCCGCACGCATATGTGCGGCTCTACTTCTGCAAGGTGACCGGCTGGACGGGCGAGCCGCACAGCAAGGAAGGGCAGGCGTTCGTCTGGCAGCATTTGCCGGTCGACGTCGCGCCGCTGTTGCCCGCAGCGTTGCCCGTGCTCGAACTGCTCGCGCAGGACGAGGCGCAACGCTGAGATCCGGAGGGCGGCTTGCCGGTGACCGGCGGGCCGCGCCGACCGGCGGCTTAGCTGTCGCGGCGCCGGTCCGCTTCGTCTTCCTCGGACAGCGGCGCGTCGTCGGTGCTGCCGATCCGGTATTTCTCGGCAGCCCATGCGCCGAGATCGAGTTGTTTGCAGCGGGCCGAACAGAAGGGCCGGAAGCGATTTTCCGGCACCCAGCGCACTTCGGCGCCACAGGACGGGCATTTCACAACGGTAGTCATACGAAAACGTCGAGCCGCCGCGCGGCCGTTACAGATTGCACAGTGTCAGGTGGAACGGGACGTCGATGTCCACCGCGCGCGGCCGCACATCGCCGTCCTGCATGGTGAACCGTACCCACAGCATGTATTTGTTGGCGCTGGCCTCGGGAATCACGTGCAGTTCCGGCGCCACGCGGACCTGCATCAGTTGATACGTGCGGCCGGACAGCATCTGCTGGTAGCTGCCCTGCATCGCCATCACCTTCGATGCCTGGCCCGACTCCCGTGCGAGGCGCAGCACGATCGACGCCGCGTCGCGCAGCGGCAGCAGCGGCGCGATCCATTTCGCGATGTCCTGGCGTCGCTGTTCGGCGGGCCATTGTTGCCATGCGTAATACGACGGCAGATCGAACTTGCAGGTGCCGCCCGGAATCACCGCGCGGCTGCGGATGCTCGCGAGCCACTCGTTGTCGACCAGATGCTGGCCCGTCTTGCCCTGCATCTGCGTGAGATTCGCGAGCGTCTGCTCGATCTCGTCCAGCACCGCATCGAGCGCATTCTGCTCGATGCCCGGATTGCCGCGAAAGGGCGCAAGCGTCTGGCGCTGGCGTTCGAGTTCCTTCATCAGATCCGATTTCAGATCCGCGCGGCCCGTGACCTCGGCAATTTCAAACAGGGTTGTCAGCGCGACGTGATGTTCACGTGCGTCTTCCTGCGCAACAAAGAACGCGAAGCGCTCGAACAGGTCTTCGAGGCGCAGCAACGTGCGGATTCGCTCATTAAACGGATACTCGTAAAGAATCAAGCGCGCTCGCCTCTCGCGTAGGGAATAACACAATGCAGGACATTCTAATGCCCACTGTGTACCCTAGCAACGCGCCAATTTCGTGCGCGATCCGGGAGCGGTGCCGCGGACAGGGCCGTGCACCGCGATCATTGCACCGCAGCGGCGCAGGCGAGATAGCGCTGGTGCAGTGCATCGACCTGGGCATCGAGCGCATCGTGCGTTGCCGCGTCGTTGACGATGACATCGTCGGCGGCCGAAAGGCGCGCGTCGCGTGACGCCTGCCGGGCGATGATCGCTTCGACCTGCTCGCGTGCAAAGCCGTTGCGGCGCATCACCCGCGCGATCTGGGTTTCGACGTCGCAATCGACGACCAGCACGCGATCGACTCGTGTGTTCCAGTTGCCGGATTCCACGAGCAGCGGCACGACCAGCATTAAATACACGCCTTGCGCTTCCCGGCTTTCACGATCGGTCTCCGCGCGAATCAACGGATGCGTGATCGCTTCGAGCCGACGCTTCGCCGTATCGTCGCTGAAAATCAGTGCGCGCATCTTCGCGCGGTCGAGCGAGCCGTCGGCGGCGACGTAGTCCGCCCCGAAGGCCTGCGCAATCCCGGGCATTGCGAGTCCTCCGGGCGCCGTGATGCGATGGGCAATCAGGTCGGTATCGACGATCGACACGCCGCGGGCTGCGAACAGGTCGGCGACGGTCGTCTTGCCGCTGCCGATGCCGCCGGTAAGTCCTACTACAAACATGAATCAGCCTCCGAGCGCCAGATAGAACGGCGTGCCGAAAAACAGCGTTGCGGCGCCGCCTGCCGCGAGAAACGGGCCGAACGGAATCGGCTCTTCGAAGCGCATGCGGCCGCGCCACATCGCGATGAGGCCGACGACTGCACCCGTCACCGCGGCAAACAGCACCACCTGCGGCAAGGCGGCCCAGCCGAGCCAGGCACCGAGCGCGGCGAGCAGCTTCAGATCGCCGAAGCCGATGCCCTCGACGCCGCGCAGCCACCTGAACAGCCAATAGATCGACCAGAGGAACAGATAGCCCGCCATCGCGCCGATCACGGCCGCGCGCAACGAGGCAAACGTGCCGCCGAGATTGATCGCGAGCCCGGCCCAGAGGAGCGGGAGCGTCATCGAATCGGGCAGGTAGCCTGTCTGAATGTCGATGGCGCTCATGGCGAGCAGCGCCGCGCACAGGCCAAATGCGGCGAGGGCGGCAACGGTCGGCCCGAACACGGCAAGCGAGCCGGCCGCGAACAGCGAACCCGCCAGTTCGATCAGAGGATAGCGGACGCCGATCGAATGGCCGCACTGGCGGCAGCGTCCGCGGAGCAGCAGGTAGCTGACGAGCGGAATGTTTTCCCACGCGCGCAGCACGTGGCCGCAATGCGGACAGGCGCTGCGTGGATGCCATAGATCGTAGCGCGCCGGATAGCCGTCGTCCGGCTCGGCGGTCTTGCCGGTCGCTTCGGCGAGTTCCGCTTGCCATGCGCGCTGCATCATCACCGGCACCCGGTGGACGACCACGTTGATGAAACTGCCGATGCACAGGCCGAGCACGATGGCGAACGCATACTGGGCGACGGGAGGCAGCATCGCCAGTGCAGACAATGTGCTCATCGGCGAGTCCGGGGCGGCGTACAGCGGTACGGGCGTCATGGGCGGAATTCGAACTAAAAGGCGACAGATTCGGTTGCGATGCTACACCACGTTGCCCAATTGAAGGATGGGCAGGTACATCGCGACGACGAGGCCGCCGACCAATGCGCCCAGCACAATGACGATCAGCGGCTCGCCCAGTGCGGCGAGCGTGTCGAGATGCGCATCGAGCTGGCGTTCGCACAATGTGGCGATATCGGCGAGCATCGTGTCGAGCGTGCCGGTTTCCTCTGCGACCGCAATCGGCTGCACGACGTCGCTGGGAAAGCAGCCGGCGGCGCGCATGGCATCGGCCAGACGCGCGCCGCGCAGCACACGTGCCGCGATGTGCGTGGTCGCCCGCTCGAACACCGGATGACCTGCCGTGCGTTCGAGCGTTGCAAACGCATCGGCGAGCGGCACGCCGGAGGCGAGCAGCGTCGCGAGCGCGCGGCACCAGCGCGCGGCGGCAAGCTGGCGCATCGCGGCGCCGGCGAACGGTGTGTGCAGCAGGCGTTGCGCGAGTGCGTAGCGGAGCGCGCGTGAATGCCGGATCGCGCGCTGAGCCGCGAGCACCGCCGTGGCAACGCATGCCAGCAGCGGGCCACCCCACGCCGACATGCCCGCTGCGAGCGCCAGCAGCATGCGTGTCGGCGCGGGAAGCGCGGCACCGAAACCGTCGAAGATCTGACGAAACGTCGGCACGACCCACAGCATCAGCGCGACCGTGATGGCGAGGGCAAACAGCACAACGGCGACCGGATACGCCAGCGCGGCACGCAGCTTGCGCCATTGCGCATCCGCCCGTTCGCGGTGATCGGCGATGCGTGTCAGCACCGCGCCGAGCGCACCGGACGATTCGCCCACTTCGATCAGTTGCCGGTACAGCGAGCCGAAATGCGCCGGGTAGCGTGCCAGCGCGGCAGCGAAGCGCCGTCCGCCGACGATCTCGCGTGCGAGGCCGGCGGCAATGCGCGGCATGCCGTCACGTCCGTCGGACTGCGCGAGTATGCCGAGCGACGGCGCGAGCGGCAGGCCGGCTTGCAGCAGACTGGCGAGCTGTCGGGTGAATCGCGTGACGTCGCGTGCCCGTGCGCGCGGCGGCCGTGCCGCACCACGCTCGTCGAGCGACAGCACGGTTACGCCGCGTCGCTTGAGTGCGTCGCGCGCACCGTGGGCGTCGAATGCGATCGCGACACCACGGCATGGCCTGCCGTCGCTCAACCGACCGCGCCAGGCAAAGCGCGTTTCGCGCGGCGGCGCCAGCGCGTTCATGCGGCGGGTGTCGCGGCGAGTGCTTCCGCGAGGCTCGTCGTGCCATCGTGGACGCGGGCGAGCGCGGCATCGCGCAGGCTGCGCACGCCTTCGCCTTGTGCGTGCCGGGCGAGTTCGCCGACACTCGCCCGTGCAACGACCCGATCCCTGAGCCCCGATGAAACCGGCATCATCTGATGAATGCCGATGCGGCCCCGGTAGCCGATGCCGTGGCATGCATCGCAGCCACGCGCGACGAATGGCCGCCAGCCCGACTCGAGAGCGGACGGTTCACATCCCGCCTCACGCAACAGGCGCGGCGGCGCGTCCGACGGTACGCGGCACATTGGGCACAGACGGCGCACCAGCCGTTGCGCGGTGACGAGGCTGAGTGCGGCCGCGAGGTTGTATGGCGCGACACCGATATCGAGCAGCCGCGCAATGGCCGCGGGCGCGTCGTTGGTGTGCAGCGTCGACAGCACGAGATGACCGGTCTGCGCGGCCTTGATCGCGACGTCGGCCGTTTCCGCATCGCGGATCTCGCCGACCATGATGATGTCGGGATCCTGGCGCAACAGCGCACGCAACGCGGTGGCGAAGGTCAAGCCGGCCTTTTCGGCGACACCGACCTGATTGATGCCGTCGAGCTGGATTTCGGCCGGATCCTCGACGGTGCAGACGTTGTGCGTATCGCGATCGAGCATCTGCAGCGCGCAGTACAACGACAACGTCTTGCCGCTGCCGGTCGGGCCGGTGACGAGCACGAGGCCGTGCGGCGCGCGGATCGCGGATTCCATCATGCTCGCCTGCTGCGCATCGAAACCCAGACGCGCGAGCGAGAGATCCGGCGGCAGCGTGTCGAGACGGCGCAGCACGAGCTTTTCGCCGAACAGTGTCGGCAGCGAACTGACGCGGTAGTCGCCGCGCTCGTCGCCGGTGATCGGGATGCGCAGCCGGCCGTCCTGCGGAATGCGGCGCTCGGCGATGTCCATCCGCGCAAGCACCTTGATGCGGGTGACCAGCGCGTCGCGAAGATGAACGGGCGGACGCGCGTAATCGTGCAGTACGCCGTCGATGCGCAGGCAGATGCGCCAGCCGGCTTCGAACGGTTCGATGTGAATGTCCGATGCGGCGCGCGTGCGCGCGGCGTGCAGCGTATCGGCCAGCAACCGTACTGCAGGCGCATCGTCGAGCTGGGCGGCATCAAGGGGAAGGGGCGCGGCGGCCGCCGCCGGGAGGGGCGTGCCGGACACTTCCGTGGATGGGGTGAAAAGCATGAGCGCCGGCACGCAGGCCGCCAGATGACCGTGACCGGCTCATGATCGTGCGGCGAAGGCCGCACCGGCAGTCGGCCGTCCGGCTAACGCACGATGCCGCGCATGGTGCGCGACGGGCGCGGTCTGAACAGCTTGACGGTGCGCACCGCCTGATCGTCGCTGCGCATCACTTCGAGCATCACGTCGCCGATCTTCACGCACACGTCGCCCTCGGGGATTTCCTCGAGGACTTCGAGGATCAGCCCGTTGAGCGTCTTCGGCCCGTCGGTCGGCAGCTTCAGGTGCAGCCAGCGGTTCAGCTCGCGCAGCGGCATGCTGGCCGCGACGATGCATTCGCCGTCCTCGTTCCAGCCGCCGGCATGTTCGGTGCGCGGCATCGACGTCGTGAATTCGCCGATCAGTTCCTCGATGATGTCCTCGGGCGTCACGAGCCCTTCGAGTTCGCCGTATTCGTTGACGACGAGGGCCGTGCGGTGGCGGCTCTCCTGGAAGTACTGCAACTGCTGGAAAACCGGTGTGCCGGATGGCACGTAGTACGGCTCGGCGAGCAGCGAACGCAGCATGTCCCGATCGAAATCCTGATGGTGCAGCGAGGTCAGCGTTTTGCGGACGTGCAGCACGCCGAGCACCTTGTCGATGTCGCCCTCGTAGACGACGAGCCGGTTGTGATAGCAGGTTTCGAGCTGATGCAGGATGTCGTCGAACGGCGCGTTGAAGTTGAGCGACTCGATATGGCGGCGCGGCACCATCACGTCGTCGACGGTGATGTTCTCGAGGTCGAACAGATTGAGCAGGATGCTGCGGTGCTTGGTCGGCATGAAGCTGCTCGACTCGAGCACGATGGTGCGCAGTTCGTCGGCCGACATGCGCTGGTCGCGGCCCTTCTTCGTGTTGATGCGGAGTACCCACAGCACGCCGTTCGCCAGCGCATTGACAGTCCAGACGATCGGCTTGAGCACGCGCATGAGCGGCGCGATGACGAGGCTGGCGGGCAGCGCGATGCGCTCGGGAAATGTCGCGCCGACGATCTTCGGGGCGATCTCCGCAAACACGATGATCAGGAACGCGACGATGCCGGTCGCGATCGACAGCGCAACGTTGTTACTGCCGAACGTGTGCAGCGCGATCGACGTCGTGAGGACCGGGATGATCGTATTGAACAGGTTGTTGCCGATCAGGATCACGCTGAGCAGCAGGTCGGTGCGGCCGAGCAGGCCCTGGGCCGTTTTCGCGCCGAGTGCGCCCTGGCCGGCAAGGTGTTTCAGACGATGGCGGTTGAGCGCCATCATCGCGGTTTCGGAAATGGAAAAGAAGCTGGAGCAGAGGAGAAGCAGAAAGACGGCGCTGATTTGCGCCCATAAGGGAATTTGGTCCACGCGTCGGAATGGGCAGTGAAGGACAGGGATGGAGGGAATATAGCAGAGGCCGGCGGCGCGATCGTGTCGCACCGCGATACGGTGCCGTGCGGCCCGCGGGCAAAAAAAAAACCGTGCACGCTTGTGCACGGTTTTTTTACAAATCTGGTCGGGGTGAGAGGATTCGAACCTCCGGCCTCTACGTCCCGAACGTAGCGCTCTACCAGGCTAAGCTACACCCCGATTTGGATTTTTCGAAGCTTCAGTTTTTCAAAGCTGCTGCGTCGTCAACCAAGAACGTAACTATACCAGTGCATTTTCTGGAATGGAAGCTTTTTTTGAAAAATTTTTGGGAGACTTCCATTCCATCCATGCAACTTCATGCCACGCACGATCGGATGCGCGGCGGGCGGAGTCCATGCTCCGCCGTTTCGCGCTCAGGACTGCCGCGACGTCGAGTACAGGCACAGCTCCAGCAGGCTTTCCTTATAAACGGAATTCGGGAACGACGCGATCGCGGCGGCTGCGGCCTGCGCTTCCTGGCGCGCGCATTCGAGCGTGTGGTCGAGTGCGCCCGAACTCGTGATCGCTTCGAAAATCGTGTCGAAGCGGTCGGTGCCGCCTTGCTCGATCGCCTCGCGTGCGAGCTTCGCCTGTTCGGGCGTGCCGCGCTCGATCAGATAGATGAGCGGCAGCGTCGGCTTGCCTTCGCGCAGGTCGTCGCCGGCGTTCTTGCCCATCGCCTCGGCTGTGCCAGCGTAGTCGAGCCAGTCGTCCATGATCTGGAACGCGGTGCCGATGCGACGCCCGTATTCTGCCGCGGCGGCCTCGGTCGCCGCATCGGCGCCCGACAATACCGCGCCAAGGCGGGCGGACGCCTCGAACAGCTTTGCGGTCTTGTAGCGGATCACCTGCATGTAGCGGGCTTCGTCGACGTCCGCGTCATGCATGTTGAGCAGTTGCAGAACTTCGCCTTCGGAAATGATCGTCGTCGCTTCCGACAGGATCTCCATCACGCGCATCTTGCCGACGCCGACCATCATCTCGAACGAGCGGGAATAGAGATAGTCGCCGACCAGCACGCTCGCGGCGTTGCCGAACAGCGCATTTGCAGTCTGGCGGCCGCGCCGCAGTTCCGATTCGTCGACGACATCGTCGTGCAGCAGCGTGGCCGTGTGGATGAATTCGACGACGGCCGCGAGCACGTGCCGCTGGTGCGACGTTTCGCCGAGCGCGCCGGCGACGAGCAGCAGCAACGCCGGCCGCAGCCGCTTGCCGCCCGCACCGATGATGTATTCGGCGATCTGGTTGATCAGCAGGGCCAGGATAATCGGGAAGATGAAGCCCATGACCAATGTCCACAGGGAAATGCGGATGGTGTTGGTCATAATCTCACCAAACAGCGGATTGTGGAAGAATTCCAGGAAGTATTTGAAACCGACGAATTTGCCGCCGGTCAGGCCTTTGGTCGGATCGAACTCGCGGAAGGCGAGCTGGATGCCCCACATCGGCACGTAGGAGAACAATCCTACGAAGAACAATGCCGGAGCGGAAAGAATCCACAACTGCCAGTAGCGACGTAAATGGTCGGCGATACGATCGAGCAGACCTGGTTTCTTGCGGTCGGGAGCCGCTTCCATCGCCACGGTCCGTGCAGCAACGCCTTGCGATGTTTGTGCACTCATGTTGGTCTCCAATTTAGGATGATTGCTAGGGAACAAAAGTGCGGGGTCCGACGGCATTCACAGGAGAGGAACGAATCCGTGCGATGGACCCCGCGGTATTGCTTGGCTACTTGGTG
>NZ_JAHACR010000542.1 GCF_018375725.1 Burkholderia sp.
GGCGTCGAACTGACGTCCTTCCAGAGCAATCACGAAGGTGCGCTCGTCGACCGCATCCAGGCCGCGCGAAATGAACAGACCGATTTCATCCTGATCAACCCGGCCGCGTATACGCATACGAGCGTCGCGATCCGGGACGCCCTCGCCGGCGTCGGCATTCCGTTCGTCGAGGTTCACCTGTCGAACGTGCACCGCCGCGAAGCGTTCAGGCATCACTCTTACCTTTCCGATCAGGCCGAAGGCGTCATCTGCGGCCTGGGCTGGAAAGGTTATCTGTACGCGCTCGAATACGCGCTCGACAAGCTGCAAGGCGCGTCGCGCGGCTGATTTCACGATCTAGATTCAGCGCCGGCTCCAACCGGCGCTTTCACGTTTTGAAGGGGAATTCCCGATGGATCTTCGTAAGCTGAAAACCCTGATCGACCTCGTCTCCGAATCCGGCATCTCCGAACTGGAAGTGACGGAAGGCGAAGGCAAGGTGCGCATCGTCAAGAACGCGCCGCCGGTCTACGTGCAGCCGACGGGCGGGTATGCCCCGCAAATGAGCGCGCCGGCGCAGACGGTCGCGCTGACCGAAAACACGGCGCCGGCCGCAAGCGCCGCCGCACCGGCAGCGCCTGCCGCGCCGCAGGGCCACGTCGTGACGTCGCCGATGGTCGGCACGTTCTATCGTGCGCCGTCGCCGGGCGCGGATCCGTTCGCCCAGGTCGGCGATACGGTCAAGGAAGGCCAGACGCTCTGCATCATCGAAGCGATGAAGCTGCTGAACGAGATCGAGTCGGACAAGGCCGGCGTGATCAAGGAAATCCTCGTCGAGAACGGCCAGGCGGTCGAATACGGCCAGCCGCTGTTCGTGATCGGCTAACGCCGCCGCGCGGCTGCCCCGCCGCGCGCCGCCGATCCTCTCCAGGCGCCGAACCGGCGCCCCTCGAAGAGACGCATAATCGCTATGTTTGAAAAAATCCTCATTGCCAACCGCGGTGAAATCGCGCTGCGCATCCAGCGCGCGTGCCGCGAGCTCGGCGTCAAGACGGTGGTCGTCTACTCGGAAGCCGACAAGGAAGCCAAGTACGTGCGCCTCGCGGACGAAGCCGTCTGCATCGGCCCGGCGCCGTCGAACCTGAGCTACCTGAACATGCCGGCGCTGATCAGCGCGGCGGAAGTCAC
>NZ_JAHACR010000136.1 GCF_018375725.1 Burkholderia sp.
CCGTGTCAACATCGAAAGCGACGATGGTGCCGCTGTCGGCGATCGCGACATTCGGGCCGAGCACCACGCCGCTGTCGGTCAACCACCAAGGGCAGTTCGTCGCGACGACGATCTCGTTCAACCTGCCGCCGGGCGTGTCGCTGTCGACCGCGACGCAGGCGATCTACCGGACGATGGCGTCGATCGGGATGCCGCCGACGATCCACGGCAGCTTCCAGGGCACCGCGCAGGCGTTCCAGAAATCGCTGGACGACCAGCCGATCCTGATCCTCGCGGCGCTCGCGGCCGTCTATATCGTGCTCGGAATCCTGTACGAGAGCTACATCCATCCGGTCACGATCCTGTCGACGCTGCCGTCGGCGGGCGTCGGCGCACTGCTCGGCCTGCTGCTGTTCAAGACCGAGTTCAGCATCATCGCGCTGATCGGCGTGATTCTGCTGATCGGCATCGTGAAGAAGAACGCGATCATGATGGTCGATTTCGCGATCGACGCGACGCGAAACGGCGGGAAATCGTCGTTCGACGCGATCCGCGAGGCGTGCCTGCTGCGCTTCCGGCCGATCATGATGACGACGATGGCGGCGCTGCTCGGCGCGCTGCCGCTGGCCTTCGGCCATGGCGACGGCGCCGAGCTGCGTGCGCCGCTCGGGATTGCAATTGCGGGCGGCCTGATCGTGTCGCAGGTGCTGACGCTCTATACGACGCCGGTCGTCTATCTGTACATGGATCGGCTGCGCGTATGGGGCGAGCAGCGCCGGCATCGCGGCGGCTCGGCAGTGGCGGGCGAGTAACCGGCAGGCGGGGCGCCTTCCACGACGGCGCGCGGACGGGAAGCCGCACGTCGGCGCCGCGCCGTTGGGCACGCGTGGATATGCCGACCTGCATGGCCCACACGTCGGTACGGCCCGCCTCGATATGCCCCGCCGCGTTCCGGTGCCGCCCCGCGACGGTCGGGCCCGGCGCCGGCGGGCCCGGGATTTACGCGTCGGCCGATGCGGCTTTGCGCGGGCGGCGGGCGCGGGGCGCCGCCTTGCGTGCCGGCTTCTTCGGCGCCGCCGGCGCATCCGCGGCGGGCAGTTCGGCCGCGTCAGGCGCTTCCTGCCCTACGTTCGTCATCGCAGCCTCGTCGTGCTTCGACTCGGCGTGCTTCGGCTCGGCGTGCTGCCCCGCCTCCGTGCCCTCACCCCGCTGGCTGCCGGTGTCCTTCATATTGGCCTTCTTCGCGCCGACCTTCTTCGTCCCGGTCTTCTTCGCTGAGCTCTTGCGCGCGCGCTTGCGTGCGTCGGTCTTCCCGTCTTGCGAATCAGCCGCCGCGTCGATCCGCTCGACCGGTTCCGCTTCCGGCACGGCTGCCACCTCCGTCGCCGCCATTTCTGCTTCGATCGCCGCACTCGCCACGACCGGCTCGGGGGCGCGCCCGTCGGCGTGCCGTGCCTTGCGATGGCCGTGACGCTCCGGTGCTGCGGGGGGCGCCCCGCCCGCGTCGTCCGCCGTCGCCGGCGCCTCCCGGTGCACGACCGGCTCCACCGCCGCGGCCTGGCGTGCCCGCGACACGAACGCGCCGGATTTGTCGTCGCGGCCGACTTCCAGCAGGCCACGCGCCTGCGCTTCGTCCAGCAGGTTGCCGAACGCACGGAAGCCGTAATACGACTCGTTGAAATCCGGCTTGCGGCGCTTGATCGCGCTCTTGAGCACCGATGCCCAGATCTTGCCGACATCGTCCCGCTCCGACGCCAGCGCATCGAACGTCTCGACCGCCAGCGCGATCGCCTCGGCCTTGCGGGCTTCCTTGCGGGCC
The DNA here is from genome assembly GCF_018375725.1 of Burkholderia sp. Lineage (GTDB taxonomy): Bacteria > Pseudomonadota > Gammaproteobacteria > Burkholderiales > Burkholderiaceae > Burkholderia. The sequence goes on from NZ_JAHACR010000136.1 coordinate 1,799, forward strand.
GCGTCGTCGGACGGCCGTTTCGCCGCGCCGTTGTCCGAGCGCGCGAGGCGCTTGGCGATCGCGAGCTGCTGCTCGCGCACGAGGTCGTCATAGAAGATGAATTCGTCGCAGTTCGCGACGAGCAGGTCGGACGTCGATTTCTTCACGCCGACGCCGATCACCTTCTTCGCGTTCTCGCGCAGCTTCGACACGAGCGGCGAAAAATCGGAATCGCCGCTGATGATCACGAACGTGTCGACATGCGACTTCGTGTAGCAAAGGTCGAGCGCATCGACGACAAGCCGGATGTCCGCGGAATTCTTGCCGGACTGGCGCACGTGCGGAATCTCGATCAGCTCGAAGCTCGCTTCGTGCATCGCGGCCTTGAAGCCCTTGTAGCGATCCCAGTCGCAGTAAGCCTTCTTCACCACGATGCTGCCCTTCAGCAGCAGCCGCTCGAGCACCGGCTTGATGTCGAACTTCTCGTATTTCGCGTCGCGCACGCCGAGCGCGACGTTCTCGAAATCACAGAACACCGCCATGCTGACGTTATCCACGGGTAATGCCATGAGTACTCCAACCGGTTGGCCGACGCGTTGCAGGACGCGTGCGGCAATTGATGCGTGGCGCACATGATAGCCGGTTGCCGGGCGTTTCCCTAAGGCGCACGCGCGCCGGCTGCGCTGTCCTTGCCGACGCGTCCTTGCAGACATGCCCTGGCCGGATGCCCGAACCGGTATGCCCCCATTTACATATGCGTCATCGCGCCAATCGACATACACTTGAGTATCGGTCGTCGATCCCCGACCCGACTGACGACGCATCGAGCAAGGAGCGGTTTCATGACCACGAAGGTACTACTGATCGGCGCGACCGGTCGCACTGGCCGGGCGTGCGCGGACCTGATGCTGGAACAGCCGGAATTCGAGGTCACGGCGCTGGTGCGCCGGCACGGCTACACGCTGCCGGGCGCAAAAGTGATCGAGGCCGACCTCACGGGCGACTTCTCGCACGCATTCCAGGGCATCACGCACGCGATCTACGCGGCGGGATCGGCCGAATCGGAAGGCGCGGCCGAGGAGGAGCAGATCGACCGCGATGCCGTTGCCCGCGCGGCCGACTATGCGCTTGCGCACAACGTGCAGAAGCTGGTCGTGATCAGCTCGCTGAGCGCGTACTGGCCGGACCGGAGCCCCGAGTTCCTGCGCCACTATTCGCAGATGAAACGCGAAGGCGACGAGCGTGTGATCGCGTCCGGGATCGACTATGTGATCCTGCGTCCCGGCCCGCTGTCGGACGGTCCCGGCGTCGGCAAGATCGCGCTGACCGAGGAACGGCTCGAGCATGCGCCGCCCGTTGCGCGACAGGACGTCGCGTGGGCTGCAATCGAGGCGATCAAGCTCGGCATCTCGAAAAAAACCATCGGCTTCGTCGGCGGCGGCGTGCCGATCGAGCAGGCGCTGCGCGCATAAGCGCTGCGGGCGCTGCGGCGCAAGCGCCCGCCCCTGCGCGGCCCGTTCGCCGGGCCGCCCTTCAGTTCGCGGGCTTTGGCGGTGCGGCCGGATGCGACGCCGCCCAGGCCTTGACGGCCTCGAGCGTATTCTCGACGTGCTTGTCCGGCGACAAACTCGTGTATTCGTACAGAATCCGGCCTTCCGGCGAAATCACGTAGGACACGCGGTTCGCGCGATCGATCGCGGGCAGCTTTGCATCGTATGCGCGGATAATCCGCGCGTCAGGATCCGCCGCGACCGGAAACTTGCTGCGGCACTCGCTGACCGAGAACTTCGTCAACGTGCCGATCTCGTCGGCGGACACCCCGATCACGGTCGCGCCGTATGCCTTGTACCGGTCGACCGCTTCGGCAAACGCATGCGCCTCGATCGTGCATCCTTTCGTGAAGGCGGCCGGATAGAAATACAGCACGACCGGCCCCTTTTTCAGGGCGTCGGCAAGCGAGTACGTGTAGGTGTTGCCGCCCAACGACGCCTGCGTCGAAAAGTCCGGCGCCGGATCGCCCGGCTTCAGCACCGCCTGCGCGGTCAGCGCATAGCCCGCCACCAGCGCCGCGGCGCCGGCCATCAATAGTTTTCGCTTCATCTGCGTCCTCATTTCTTATAAAGTCGGCCTCGATGTGCGCCGCACCGCCGTTCGCTCCTCGAACGCCCGCGCACGATCCGGCATGGTGCAGATCTGCTCCGCGCAGGCCGCGCGTTAAAGATTCCGCGTGATTTGCCGTTATTGCTTCCGGACAACCGGTTCCAGCCCTTCACGTCAGCGAGAAACATGGAAGCCAACAGGAAACAGACGCCGCGCAAGGGATCCTGGCGCAGCGCCTTGCATACGCTGCGCCGCTTCGCCTGGTCGGGCGGCGCGCTGATGCCCGCCCGCGCCGCCGCGCCGCGCCGCGACGACACCGTCCGCGACTGGCTGGAGCAGACGGTCGGCGCGGTGGATTTCCTCGCCCACGTCGATCGCGAACTGCGATTTCTCTACGTGTCCGACGCGAGCCTGCGCTTCATCGGCTATCACCGCGACTACCTGCACACGCTGACACTGCGCGACCTGATCGCCGAACAGGATGCCACAGCGCTCGAGGGTCTGCTCGCGCGCGCCGCACGATCCGGCCAGATCGAAAAGGCGACGATGTGCATCGTCAAGTCGCTGACCTACCCGCTCGATGTCGAGGTGCGCGCGGTCAGGAGCCGCCACCACGGCGTCGACGGCTTCGCGATCGCGGCATTCGACGTGTCGTCCTGGCGGGCGCTGGAGGCGCGCCTGACCTACGAGATGCACCACGACCCGATGACGGGGCTCGACAACCTGTCCGCGCTCCTGCCGGTGCTGCTGCACGCGCAGCAGGTGGCCGACGAGACCAACACGTCCGCGGCGCTGCTGCTGCTCGACCTGGACGACTACCAGCGGATCAACCGCGCGCTCGGCTACGACGCCGGCGACGCGCTGTTGCGCGAGACCGCGCAACGGCTTCAGGCGCTGATGGCGCCCGACGAGCGGCTCGCGCGGGTCGCGAGCGACAAGTTCGCGGTGGTGCTCACCGCGCCGACGCGTGCGCAGGCCAGCGACGTCGCCGGCGCGCTCGCCCGCCGGCTGCAGGCCGCCGTGCGGCAGCCTTATGCGCACGAAGGCCAGCCGGTGCACCTGTCGGCCAGCATCGGTATTGCGCTCTATCCGGACGAACGCGCGACGCCGCGCCGCGCGCAGCACCACAGCCCGCTCCTGCGTCGCGCGGACCAGGCGCTGGCGCAGGCCAAGATGTCGGGCGGCAGCGGGCTCGCGTTCTATGCGCGCACCGACGATCCGGCCGACGCCGAGCGGCTGAAGCTCGAGGCGGACCTGTACGACGGCGTGCGCAACGGCGAATTTTCGCTGCATTTCCAGCCGATCACGCGCAGTCAGTCGGGCGCGGTGGTCGGCGTCGAGGCGCTGATCCGCTGGCGCCACCCGGTGCACGGACTCGTGCCGCCGTCGACCTTTATCCCGCTCGCCGAGTCGATCGGTCTCATCAACTATCTCGGCAACTGGGTGCTCAAGGCGGCGTGCATGCAGCTCGTCGCGTGGGACGCGCAGGGGCTCGCGCTGCAGTACGTCGCGGTCAACGTGTCACCGCAGCAGTTCCGCGACCCGCGCTTCACGCAAAGCGTGCGCGAGGCGATCACGCTGACCGGCATCGATCCGCGCCGCATCGTGATCGAGATCACCGAAAGCCTGCTGATGCACGACCCGGGCCACGCAAAAGCGCTGCTCGAGGAACTGACCGAGCTCGGCATCCGCTTCGCGGTCGACGATTTCGGCACCGGCTATTCGAGCCTCGCCTATCTGCAGCGTTTCCCGCTCGCCAAGCTGAAGATTGACCGCAGCTTCGTCGAGAACCTGTTGACGTCGCGCAACGACCGCGCGATCGTGTCGGCGGTCGTCGGCCTCGCGCAGACGCTCGAACTCGAACTCGTCGCCGAAGGCGTCGAGACCGAAGCGCAGCGCGAGCTGCTCACCGAAATGGGCTGCAACCATATCCAGGGCTGGCTCGTCTGCCAGGCGCTGCCGTCCGAGGAGCTGGCGCAGCGCTTCGAGGCGCAGGAACTGCGCCTGCACGCGGCAGCCTGACGCGAAACACACAGATCCGTATGTCAATCATCACCGAACCCCTGCCCCGGACGGCGCTGCTCGACAAGCTCTGGACGAGGATGAACGAACGGGGCGACTTCCCGCTGCTGTCGGAATCGCTGCGCGCGACGATGGCCGCCATGAAGAACGACGACCTCGACTTCACCGCGCTTGTGCGCGTCGTGCTGTCGGATTTCGCGCTGACGCAGAAGGTGCTGCGGCTCGCCAATTCCGCCATGTACATGGCGTTCGGCGGCAATATCACGACCGTGACCCGCGCGCTGATGGTGCTCGGGATGGACGCGGTCGGCCACCTCATCGTCGGGCTGAAGCTCGTCGATCATTTTCATCAGAGCACGCCACGGCGGATCGACGCGAAACTCGAGCTGAATCGCGCGTTGCTGTCCGGCTGCGTCGCACGCAAGCTGACCCGGAACGCCGATCTGCGCGCGGGCGAGGAAGCGGTCGTCTGCACGCTGATGCGCCAGGTCGGCAAGCTGCTGGTGGTCTGCTACCTGGACAGCGAATGGGACCGGATCCGCCGGCGCGCCGCCGAGCTGCATGGCGACGACGAGGCCGCCGCCGTCGACGTGCTCGGCGTGAGCTTCCAGGAAATCGGCAGCGAGGCCGCCGCGCGCTGGCGGCTGCCCGACGTGATCCGCGCGGGCATCGTCGATGACGATCCGCACGCCGCCGCGCCCGACGAAGTCGATGCCGGCCGTCTCGACAACTGCGACGACTGCGATGACGACGTCGACAGCGCGGCCGACGAAATCCGCTGGCTACGCGCGGTGAGCCGCTGCTCGACCGACGTGGCGAGCGCGCTGGCCGCGCCGCCGAGCCCGCAGCGCGATGCGCGCGTCGCGGCGATCGCGCAGCACTGCAGCATCGAGCTCGGCATCGAGCCGGAGACACTCGTCGAGATCGCCGACGTGCTCGCCCGCGAAGAGGCGAGCGACACGGTGATGCGCGAGATCGTGGAGCTGCGCGCCAACGCGGACGCGATCGCGCGTGCGCAGGCCGAACCGCAGGCATGCCTCGAAGCGGGCCTCGCCGACCTGCGCGCGCTGCCGTCCGAGCACGTGCTCGCGCCCGTGCTGGCGCTCGCGTCGGAAAGCGTGCTCGCGGGCCTCGCGTTCACGCGCACCGTGATGTTCGTGCGCCACGACGACGGCACGTTCGCCGCGCGGCTCGGTTTCGGCCCCGGCGTCGATGCGGCGCTCGGGCAGCTGCGCTTTCACGAACGCTTCGAGCCGGACGTGTTCCATCTGGCGATCACCAATTCGGTCGGCATCTTCATCGAGCAGGCGCAGGATCCGAAGATGATGAAGCGGCTGCCCGCGTGGTATCTCGACGTATTCGACGATGCCCGCGCGTTCGTGCTGCTGCCGGTGCGCGTCGGCACGACGACGTCGGCGCTGCTGTACGGCGACTGGGCCTGCGCGCAGCCGGCGCGCAAGATCTCGCAGCAGGAGATGGGCGTGCTCAACGAACTGGCGCGCGAGCTGGCCCGCTTCTTCAGGCAGTAAGCGCACCGACGGGCGTGCCGTCACCGCAATGCCTCCGCCCAACGCAAACCGGCCGCGTGGGCGGCCGGCTGCATGACACGTGCGGCTCCAGCCGCCCGTCCATTACTTCAGCGTGACGGGCACGTTGAAGTACTTCTTCGCGAGGCCGTCGATCGTGCCGTCGGCCTTCAGTTCCTTGAGCGCCTGGTTCAGTGCGGTCTTGAGCTGCGCGTCGTTCTTGCGCAGACCGAAACCGACACCCGAGCCGAGAATCTCGGCATCGCTCACCGTGCCGCCCGCGAATGCGAAGCCTGCGCCCTGCGGCTTCGACAGGAAGCCCTTCGAGGCCGCTTCGGCATCCTGGAAGGTCGCGTCGAGACGGCCCGACTTCAGGTCCGCGTAAGCGAGATCCTGCGTCTGGTACGGCACGACGTCGACGCCCGCCGGCGCCCACTTCTTCTTCGCATACGCTTCCTGGATCGTGCCCTGCAGCACGCCGACGCGCTTGCCCTTCAGCGCTTGCGGCGTCGGCTGCAGGCCGCTGCCCTGCTTCGCGATCAGCTGGTTCGGGATCGTGTAGATCGCATCGGTGAAGTCGATCGCATGCCGGCGCTGGTCGGTGATCGTCATGTCCGAATTGATCGCGTCGAACTTGCGTGCATGCAACGCCGGGATCAGGCCGTCGAAATCGTTCTCCACCCACACGCACTTCGTCTTCAGCTTCGCGCAGACCGCGTTGCCGACGTCGATATCGAAGCCGGTCAGCTTGCCGTCGGGCGTCTTGTATTCGAACGGTGCATACGAGGCCTCGACGCCGAAACGAATCTCCTTCAGATCCGCCGCAAACGCGCTGCCTGCTGCCGCGGCCATCGCCGTCACCACCGCCTGCGCGGCCACTTTTCGCCAATCCAACTTCATTAGGGAGGTCCTCCTGATACGAACGGATATTCCGGAACAACGTGCGCACGCATCATTGCGGCGCCAGAATGCCTGGATCATCGCGATGCGTCGCCGTGATGCGGCGCAACAGCCGCAAGGCCGCGATTGTACCAACCTGCGCTTGCCGGCGCGGCGGATCATACGAGCGCGTCGAGCGTGTCGCGCGTCGTGTCGACGACGAGCAGCCCCGCGCGCAGGCCCGGCTTGACCGACGGGTTCGGGAATACGATCCGCTCCTCGTCGTGCTGCACCGTGTAGTGATACGCGCCGTCCTGCGCCAGCACCGTGCCACGCGGGAACGGGGTGAAGTTCGCGACGTCGGCCGCGACGAACATCTCGAGCGCATCGCTTTGCTTCGTGATCTGGTCGATCACGGTGAAGACGCGCGGCAGCGGCGTATCGGCTTCCCGCGCATCGGCATCGTGCGCCGCGCCCGACACGAGCTGGCGCACGGCGCGATCGGCGGCCGCGAAGCGCGTCAGGTCGTTCTGGCCGAACGGACGCACCTTGCCGAGTTCCAGCGTGCACGCGAGCGTGCCGCAGTGCTCGGCCGTGAAATGCGAGAACGTGTTGCCCTTCGCGGTATGCAGCAGCACCGCCGCAATGCGGGCGTCGCCCAGCCATTCGAACATCGCGCGCGTGGGCGGCGTGCCCGTATGCGGCAACAGGGCGAACTGCTCGAACACCGACGCGCGGATCGCCGTGTGCATGTCGACGTGCCAGCGCGCGTGGCGATCGGCCGGCGCGTCGGCAAAAAATGCCGTGGCCGCCGTTTCGAGTTGCGCCGCGCGCGGCGCCTCACGGCTTTCCGGCACCTGCGCGTGACGGCCGCCGAACAGCCGGTTCAGGTCATCGTCGAGATAACGCTCGCCTGCACGCATCGCGGGCGGATTGCCTAACACGACGAACAGGCGGCATGCGAGCGGCAGCGCGCCGGCGGCAAGATCGCGCACGAGCATCGACAGGAGTTCGATCGGCGCGGTCTCGTCGCCGTGCACGCCCGCCGACACGAGCACGCTCCGGCGCGCGGCATCCGGCACGCGCGGCTCGAGCGAAAGCAGCCCGTCGCCGTGCCACCGCCAGCGCACCGCGCCGTCCGCACACACGCCGTCCTTCGCCGTCGGCGCCTGCCCGGCGAGCGTGAATGCCAGGACATCGTCGAGCCACGCTGCATCACGCATGGGTGCCTCAGCGCTGGAAGTCATACAGCGAACCGACGTGCAGGATCTGCGTCAGCTCGTCGAGCGCGGTGCGCGATTCGTCGAGCAGCGCCGGATCGGCCAGATCCTCCGGCGACAGGCGGTCGCGGTAGTGCTTGTCGATCCATGCGTCGAGCGACGCGAACAGCGTGTCGTTGATCCACACGTTCGACGTGACCGCCGCGCGCTCCGCATCGTTGAGCACGACGCGCAGACGCAGGCATGCCGGGCCGCCACCATTTTTCATGCTCTCGCGCAGGTCGAACACGAGCACGTCGCGGATCGGGCCGTGACCGGCCGCGAGGCTGTCGAGGTAGGCCGCGACGTTCGCGTTCTCACGGCTTTCCTGCGGCACGACGAGCACCTGCGAACCGTCCGCGCGCGACAGCAGCTGGCTGTTGAACAGGTACGACGACACCGCATCGGACACGCTCACCGCCGAATCCGGCACCTCGATCACGTTCATCCGCGCGCCGCGCGCGTCGAGCGCCGCGGTCAGCGTATCGTAGATCGCCTGCTTGTTGACGAACGCGCGCTCGTGGCAGAACAGCGTGTCGCGGTTGCCGACCGCTATCACGTCGTTGTGGAACACGCCCTGGTCGATCACCTGCGGATTTTGCTGGGCA
>NZ_JAHACR010000543.1 GCF_018375725.1 Burkholderia sp.
GACGCGTCTGCTGCAGGCGCTGCACGATGTCGGCGCGCAGACGCTCGACCTGGAGGCGCTCGCATGCCACCGCGGCTCATTGCTCGGCGCGTTGCCGGGTATCCCGCAGCCGACGCAGAAGGCATTCGATTCGCGGCTCGTCGAAGCGCTCGAGCGCTTCGACCCGGCATGGCCGGTGTTCGTCGAATCCGAGAGCCGCAAGATCGGGCTCGTGCAGTTGCCGCTCGCGCTGTTGCAGGCCTTTCATGGCGGGCCGTGGATTCAGGTCGATGCGGCACGCGACGAGCGCATCGCGTTCCTGCTCGACGATTACGGCCATCTGTTCGATACACCGGACGCATTCAAGGCGCAGCTCAGGCGGCTGATCGGACTGCACAGCCGCGACGATGTCGCACGCTGGAGCGAACTGGTCGATGCGGATGCGCGCGCCGGCCTGTTTGGCGAACTGATCGACCGACATTACGATCCGGCGTATGCGAGAACCTACCGTGAGCAATACGGCAAGCTGAATTGCGCGCTGACGTTCCAGTTCCGGCCCAACGTGGCCGATGCACGCGAACAGGCCCGGGCGCTCCTGACGCAGCTCGAGCAGGCCGGCTTGCCCGCATTGCCCGCGGCAACCGAAATCGCCGCCGGGGCCGCCATTTCGCCGTCGAACAAGTCATGACAGCAACAGCACAACAACAATCCGCGTCCGCGCAGGGCTGGGTGACCTGCCTGTCGATTGCCGGCGCAGGACAGTGCTGTGTGAAATTGCCGTACGACAACCAGACGTTCGTCGCGGCCGCGCGATGCGCGCACGCTCGTTCCGGCCTTGCATGTTGTCGATTGTCGTCGCGTTCGGCATCGCGAGCGGGTTCGGGCTCCGACCTCGGCGTCGGATTCGGGCGAGCAGGCCGGCGCAGTCGATCCTCCTATTTACCCGGCGTCGCCGCCTCGCGCGCGGCGCCATTCCCCAGAAGCAATCAGGAAAACGCATGACCCAAGCCAAGATTCATCCGCGACTCGAAAAGGCGCTGACGCGCGGCGATCTCGCAATTCGTCAGGCCAACTCGGCGCGCGCGACCGCCGTGCTGACCGCGCTCGGCGCGATGATCGTCGAAGCCTCCGCGACGATCGGCGTCGAAGCCAGCGTCGACATTCCGCAGGGCGACCGGATC
>NZ_JAHACR010000137.1 GCF_018375725.1 Burkholderia sp.
CGTTTCGCGGTCGATCGGCGTCAGCGCTTCGACGCTTACTTCTGTCCGGTGCAAGGCTTCATGGTCGGCGCCACGGACCGGGCGAGCTCCTCGAGCATCGCCGCGTCGGCCGCGACCATGTCGTTGTCGGGCGAATGCTGGCCGTTGACGGTCAGCGCGGCCACGCAGCGCGCGTAGGTTTCGCTGAGCGCGTCGGGGTTCGACACGGCCATCCCGAGATTGCGGATCCGGCCGTCGTGCACGCCGTAGACGAGCCCGTGCACGGTGAGCTGCTGCCCGCGCGCCCACGCGTCGTTGACGATCGTCGTGCGGCAGACGTTGACGACCTGCTCGATCACGTTCAGCTCGATCAGGCGGCGATAACGCGCTTCGCCGATCGACCACGCCTCGAGCAGATCCGAGTGCTTCTCGCGCACGTCCTGCACATGTTGCAGCCAGTTGTCCGCGAGGCCGACGCGGCGGCTGTGGAGCGCGGCGTTCACGCCCGAGCAGCCGTAGTGGCCGACGACGATGACGTGCTTCACGCGCAGCAGGTCGACCGCGAACTGGACCACCGACAGGCAGTTGAGATCGCTGTGCACGACGACGTTCGCAATGTTGCGATGCACGAACACTTCGCCCGGCGGCAGGCCGATGATCTGGTTCGCCGGCACGCGCGAATCGGAGCAGCCGATCCACAGATATTCCGGCGCCTGCTGGTCGGCGAGACGCGAGAAGTATTGCGGGTCGACCGCAAGTTCGCGCTTGACCCAGGCGTCGTTGTTGTCGAACAGATGGGAAAGCGGGTGGTCTTTGGTGGTCATGGGTGTGAGGTTCCGTGGGCGGGAATCAGGTTCAGCGGGGCCGAGGATCAGGCGGCGCGCTGGGCGCCGGCATCCTCGCTGTCTGCCGCGTCGAAGTGCTCGGGATAGCGCACGCAAAAGCGCAACGACGCGTCATACGGGTAAAAATCGGGCAACTCGCCTTGCAGCAGCTTGTCCTTGCTGTCCTGCCACAGCGCGGGCTCGAAGAAATCGGCGTGGTGCCGGAGGAACGCCGTGCGCACGCGCGGGTCGCCGAGCAGGAACGGGCCGTAGGTTTCGGGAAAGATGTCGTGCGGGCCGACGGTGTACCACGGCTCGCCGGACATCTCGTCCTCTTCGTTGCGCGGCGGCGGCACGCGGCGGATGTTGCAGTCGGTCAGGTACTCGATTTCATCATAGTCGTAGAACACGACGCGGCCATGGCGCGTGACGCCGAAGTTCTTGTACAGCATGTCGCCGGGGAAGATATTCGCCTTCATCAGCTCCTTTACCGCGTTGCCGTACTCCTTCACGCCGTGCTCGATCTCCGCGTCGCTGCCGTTCTGCAGATACAGGTTGAGCGGCGTCATCCGGCGCTCGATGTACAGGTGCCGGATCACAAGGTTGTCGCCCTCGTATTCGAGCAGCGACGGGACCTCCCGCTCCAGCTCGCGCACGAGCGCATGGTCGAGGCGCGCGAGCGGCAGGGCGACGCTCGAATACTCGAGCGTGTCGGCCATCCGCCCGAGGCGGTCGTGGCGCTTCACGAGCTGGTATTTCTCCATGATCTGCGCGCGCGTCGTTTCCTTGGGCGGCGGGAAGTGATCCTTGATGATCTTGAACACGTAAGGGAACGACGGCAGCGTGAACACGAGCATCACGAGACCCTTGATCCCCGGCGCGATGATGAAGCGGTCGCTCGAATGCGACAGGTGATGCAGCAGGTCGCGGTAGAACAGGTTCTTGCCCTGCTTTTGCAGGCCGACCGACGTGTAGATCTCGGCCTTCGGCTTGCCCGGCATGATCGAGCACAGGAAGTCGACATACGCGGACGGCACGTTCATGTCGACGAGGAAGTACGAATGCGAGAAGCCGAAGATGATCAGCAGCTGTTCGCGGCGCAGCAGCACCGTGTCGAGCACGAGAAGGCCCGGGCGTACGTGGCGGATCGGCACCGCGAACGGCAGCACGCGGTCGCCGTTGATGATGCGGCCGACGATGTACGCGGTCTTGTTGCGGAAGAACAGCGACGACAGCACGTGGATCTGGAAATTCGCCGCCTCGCTGAACGTGCCGAATTCGTCCTGGATCGCACGCATCACGCACGCGGTGTCGCGGGCGAGATCCTCGAACGGCGGGTTGAGCTGGAAGTTCGTGACGATGCGCTCGAGCGTGACCGCAAGCCCGTCGGTGCCCGGATAGTACGCGCGGTAGGTCGGCTTCCCGGCCGGCTCGTCGTTCTCGAGGTATTCGGTCGAGATCGCCGGCCGCACGAAGATGAAGTCGTTGTTGAAGTACGAGCGGTGCAGGATCTTGCAGCACACCGAGTTGAAGAACGTCTCCGCACACTCCGGCTGGCGATGCGACGTCAGGAGACCGATGTAATGCAGCTTGATCTGCTGCCAGACATCGTTGTCGATGTGCTCCGCCTCGTATTCGTCTTCCAGCACTTCGACGCATTCCTGCACGCGATCGTCGTACGACGTGATCCGTTCGCGCGCGAGCCGCTGCAAGCCATGCCAGTCGGCGCGCTCGAACAGTGTCTTCGCCTCGACCGCCGCCTCGCGGAAGATCCGGTAGTGGCGATCGAAATTCTCGAGCATCGTCTGGGCGACATCGAAGCCGATCTGCGATGAAAGCAGTTTGGGGAAGTGGTTCATTGGCGTGCAGGATCAGGGGCGGTCGGCACTCGCCATTTTAGCGCCCGAGTGGCGGATTCACCGTATCCGCGGCAAGGCGGCGCAGGGACGCGGAACGGCGCGATGCGCGCCGAACGGCGACGTTCGGTGCATCTTCGCGTAAAGATACGGGTACGGAACCGATTATGGCGAGAATTTTTTTTGATGTGCGGCGGCCCGGATCCGATCCGGGCGGACGACGTCCGGCGGGATTGGACGATAGAATCGTCGCGATGCCAGCGACGCTTCGCCGCACGCCGGCCGATAGACATGACAACGAGACGCCCCATCCGATGAACGCACTGGAACACCAACTCGACTATCCCTTTGCCGACACGCTGCCGCCCGCGGGCGAGACGGTCGAGATTGCGCCCGGCGTGCGCTGGCTGCGCATGCCGCTGCCGTTCTCGCTCGATCACATCAACCTGTGGCTGCTGCGCGACGAGATCGACGGGCAGGCGGGCTGGACGGTCGTCGACTGCGGGATCGCATCGGACGCGATCCGCTCGCACTGGGAGCAGATCTTCGACACGCAACTCGAGGGCCTGCCGGTGCTGCGCGTGATCGTCACGCACTGCCACCCGGATCATTTCGGGCTCGCGAACTGGATCTGCGAGGGAGGCGACCGGGCACGCTGGAAGGTGCGTCTGTGGATGACGCTCGGCGAATACCTGTTCGGCTGCCTGCTGGCCGCGGGCAACGGCTCGAATGCCGGCGGTCCGGGGGCGGCCGCGCACTTCGCGCGGCACGGCCTCACGGACCCCGCCGCGCTCGACAAGCTGCACAACCGCCGCAGCTATTACTCGGATCTCGTGCCGGCCGTGCCGCCGCGCTACCGCCGCCTGCGCGACGGCGACACGGTGACGATCGGCGCCCGCACGTGGCGCGTCGTGACCGGCTTTGGTCATTCGCCTGAACATTGCGCGCTGCATTGCGAGGCCGACGGCTTGCTGATTTCCGGCGACATGGTGCTGCCGCGCATCTCGACGAATGTGTCGGTGTTCGATCTCGAGCCGGAGGAGAATCCGCTAGCGCTGTATCTCGAATCGCTCGGCCGCTACGAGCCGATGGCGGCCGAGACGCTCGTGCTGCCGTCGCACGGCAAGCCGTTTCGCGGGCTGCATACCCGCATTGCGCAATTGCGTGCGCATCACGACGCGCGGCTCGACGAGGTGCGCAGTGCCTGCGCCGAGCGGCCGATGAGCGCGGCCGACATCGTGCCGATCATGTTCCGCCGCCGCGAGCTGGATCTTCACCAGATGACGTTCGCGCTTGGCGAAGCGCTCGCGCATCTGAATCTGCTGTGGTTGGCGGGGGAGTTGACGCGCACCGAAGGGGCGGACGGCGTGCTCCGCTTTACTGCGCGCGCCTGAACGGAAGCGGGGCCGCCGCAACGGCGGCACACGCGAGGGCAAATGACGCTGCACGCGGAAGGGCGTGCAGCGTTCGGCGCGGCGCCCGGCGGTTAACCGGTGCGCCGTCGAGTTATTGCACGCTCACCGTCGTGAAATTCTGCCGTCCGAACGGACTCACGCGATAGCCGCTCACGGCGGTGCGCGTCAGCGCCGACGCGGTCGGGTAGCCGAGCGGAATCCACAGCGCCTGGTCGTGGATGATCTTCTGCGCTGCCTCATACAGCTTCGCGCGCTTCGCCTGGTTGCCGGTTTCCCGGCCGTCGGCGATCAGCTTGTCGAGCTGCGGATCGCAATAGCGTGCGAAGTTGATGCCCGACTTCACCGCATTGCAGCTGAACTGCGGCGTCAGGTAGTTGTCCGGGTCACCATTGTCGCCGGCCCAGCCCATGAACAGGAGATCGTGCTCGCCGAGCTTCGCCTGCTTGATCAGCTCGCCCCATTCGATCACCTTCACGTCCGCCTTCACGCCGATCTTCGCGAGATCGGCCTGCAGCAGTTCCGCGCCCGCCTTCGGGTTCGGGTTCAGCACGCTGCCCGTCGGGCGCACCCAGATCGTCGTCGAGAAGCCGTTCGGAAAGCCTGCCGCGGAGAGCAGATGCTTCGCTTTCGCGGGATCGTACACGTACGGCGCGATGTCCTTCGCGTAGCTCCAGGTATTTGGCGGATACGGGTTGTTCGCCGGCGTCGCGGTGTTGTCGAACACGACTTTCAGGTAGGTCGAGCGGTCGAATGCGAGATTCAGCGCCTGACGCACCTTTTCATTGTCGAGCGGCTTCTTCTGCGTATTGAGCGCGATGAACGCGGTCATGAAGGCGGGCGTCTGCACGACCTTCAGCGCGTGTTCGTTCTTTGCCGCAAGCACGTCCTGCGGTTTCGGCGACAGTGCGATCTGGCATTCGCCCGCCTTCACCTTTTGCATGCGCACCGACGCATCGGGCGTGATCGCGTAGATCAGCCGGTCGACCCTGGGTTTCTGGCCCCAGTAGCTCGGGTTCACGTCGTAGCGGATCAGCGCATCCTTGGTGTAGTGGCGCAGCACGAACGGACCGGTGCCGATCGGCTTTGCGTTCAGGTCCGCCTGCTTGCCGGCCTTCAGCAGCTGCTCGGCATATTCGGCCGAGTAGATCGACGCGAAGCCCATTGTCAGGATCGGCACGAAGGTCGCGTTCGGTTCGTTCAGCACGAACTTCACGGTGCTGTCGTCGATTTTCCCGATCGACTTCACGAGCTTCGTCAGGCCCATCGACTGCGCGTGCGGGAAGCCGCTCGCGCCGGCGACCTTGTGCCACGGATTGCCGTCGTCGAGCATCCGGCTGAATGTGAACACGACGTCGTCGGCGTTCAGCGGACGCGACGGCTTGAAGTAGTCGGTGCTCTGGAACGCGACGTTCGGGCGAAGGTGGAACGTGTAGACGAGACCGTCGGCGCTCGCTTCCCACTTGTCCGCGAGCGCCGGGACGACCTTCTTCGCGGCTTCGTCGTAGGACACCAGCGTATTGAAGATCACGTCCGCCGAGGCGTTGGTCGTGACGAGGGAGTTGTACTGCACGACGTCGAAGCCGTCCGGGCTCGATTCGGTGCAAACGGTGAGCGGCTTGGCCGCGGCGATAACCGGAACGGCGGCGGCGAGCGCGACCGCGGCGAACAGCTTGACGTGCATGGAGTCTCCCACGTGGCGTGTTGTGCAGTGATTGGACGATGGGGCGCCGCGCGGGGCAGCGCATGTGGCGGATAGCATACCGCCAAAGCGCGGGCCGCGTGAAAAACGGCGACGGAACACGGCGCGTTGGACGAACAACGATCGTTTTGACGTCGGAATGGCTGCCGAAGCGGCGGATTCCTGCGGGGTGCTGCGGCGTGCGGCGCGGTGGAACCCGGGCGGCATGGAATCGGCTGCGCCGCGGCATGCGGCAACGTGGAACTGCTCAGGCGACAGGCGCCGGCGCTGACGGGCGCACGCCAGGAATGCGCATCGCGCGTCGCTGGCACGCCGGGGCGCGGGTTGTCGGCTTCCCGTGCGTACGGGCTTATTCGGCCGGCGCTCTCGGCTTGCGCGGCGCCTTCTCGAACAGGCGGTCGTAGAGCCAGAGCGGCATCACGTGCAGCACTTTCGCGACGACGCCCATCTGCCAGGGGATCACGCGGAACGCGCTGCGCTGCGCGATCGCACGGGCGGCACGCGCGGCGAACTGGTCGGCGTCCATCAGGAACGGCATCCGGTACGGATTGTGCGCGGTCATCGGCGTGCGGATATAGCCGGGCGCGATCGTCACGACGCCGACGCCGGCCGGCCGCAGCTCGACACGGAGCGCTTCGAGATACTTGATCGCCGCCGACTTCGACGCGCTGTATGCGCCGGATCCGGGCAGGCCGCGCACGCCGGCGACGCTGGCAATGCCGACGAGCGTGCCGCGCCGGGCGGCCGTCATCGGGCCGACGAACGGCTCGAACGTCGCGACCATTCCGAAGTAATTGATATCCATCACGTTGCGGAACGCGGCGAGATCGCCGTGGCCCGTCACCGCGCCCTGGCTGATGCCGGCATTCGCGATGACGATGTCCGGGCAGCCGTGCGCGGCGATGAACGCGCCGGCGGCGCTGGCGAGCGCATCGGCGTCGCGCACGTCGGCGGGATAGATCGAGACGGAAAGGGCGGGGAAGCGTCGCGCAAACGCATCAAGCGCGTCGGTGCGCCGCGCGACGAGGCCGAGCGTTGCGCCCTGACGGGCGTATTCCTCGGCCATTGCCAGGCCGAGGCCGCTCGACGCGCCGGTAATGAAGACCTTCAGCGGGGATGTCATGCCGGCGCCGGATCGGGGCTTAGAGCTTCTTGTCCTGGACTTGCTTCACGAGGTAGTCGAGGACTTGCGCGGTGCCTTCGAGGCTGTTCGTGTAGGCCGGACCGGTCTTGTACTTGCCCTGGACGACGATCGTCGGCACGCCGTCGATGCTGTAGTTCTTCAGCTGCTCGGCCGACTGCTTGACCTGACCTTGCACGCTGAATGAGTTGTACGCATCCATGAACTTCTTCTTGTCGACGCCCTGGGTCGCGAGGAAGTCGGCCTGCGCCTGCGGCGTCAGCAGGTAGTTCTTCTGCTTGTGGATCGCATTGAAGATCGCCGGCGTGACCTTCTCGGAAATGCCGAGTGCGGCCACCGCGTAGAACAGTCGCGAATGCGGAACGAAGTCGTCGCGGAACGCGACCGGGATGCGTTTGAAGTCGATCTTGTCGCCCTGTTTCTTCACCCAGGCTTCGATCGTCGGCTCGAACTCGTAGCAGTGCGGGCAGCCGTACCAGAAGAACTCGATCACCTCGACCTTGCCGGCCGGCGCGGACACCGGCTGCGGCGCCTTCATCACCTCGAAATCCTTGCCGGCGACCGGCGCGGACGGCGAAGCCTGGGCGAAGCCGGCCGCGAGGCTCAGGGACAGAAGAAGCGTGCTAAGCAGTTTTTTCATGTTGGGAGCGCAAACAGTTGCTTGAGTAGCGAAACGTAACGGGGGCTGCGCAGGCGCGGCCCCGGGCTGTCTTACTGCTTCGTGAAGCGGATCACCGCCGTGTCGACACCTGCATCGGACAGACGCTGACGTGCCGAGTTCATCTCCTCGAACTTCGAGAACGGACCCACACGCACGCGGAAATAAGTCACGCCGCTGACGTCGCGCTTCGTCACCTTCGATTCGAAACCCTGGAAACCCAGACGCGCGCGCTGCTGTTCGGCGTCCGTTTCCGTCTTGTATGCACCGACCTGCAGGAAGTAGCCGGTATTCGCGTCGCTCGCGCTCGGCGGCTTCACGGCATTGTTGCCGGCCGTTGCCGCCGGCGACGTGGCCTTCGGCGCGGCCGCTTGCTGCTGCGGTTGCGGCTGCTGGTGCGCGGGCTTCGGTGTCGTCTGCGCCTGTTGCGACGGCTGCGGCTGTGCCGGCCGGGGCGCCGGGGCGGCCTTCTGCGGGATCGTACGCACCGGTTCGTCGTTGTCGTCGTTCGCGGTCGCTTGCGGCTTCTTCGGCGGCGTCACGTCAGCCGGCTTCGGCGGGACGGCGACGCCGTTGTTTGCCGAGCCGCCGTTCGACGACGGCACCTCGACGATCTGCGGCTCGGGCAGCAGGCCCGGCTGCGTCTGGTTCGCGGCCTGGCCCGGCGCGGTGTTCGGCGGCGCGGACTGGGCGGCCTGCGGAACCGGCTGGCCGGGCGTCTTGCCCTGCAGTGCGCGGTTCGGATCGAACTGCGGCTGGCTCGCGCCGGTGTCGGCCGGCGGCGGCGCGACCTTCGAGACGAACGGCGACGGCGAGCGCGTGATGTAGAGCGCCACCACCACGGCGATCGCAAGGCCGACGATCAGGCCCAGCACGATTCCAAGAAATGTTCCTCCGGCTTGTTTCGATTGCTTCGAAGTGCGGCGTGGTTGTGCCATTGCTTGAGTCACCTGCAAAAAGAATCGTGAAAAGGCCGCGGCGGGCGCTGCCGCGGCCTGAGGCTGCCCGGCCCGGGCAGCTTACATCTTGGCGGGCGCGGATACGCCGAGCATCGCCAGACCGTTTTCGAGCACCTGCCGGGTCGCGGCGAGGAGCGCGATGCGTGCGGTGCGCGGCGCTGCATCGTCGACCAGCACGCGCTCCGCATTGTAGAACGAGTGGAATTCGCCAGCGAGATCGCGCAGGTAGAACGCGACCGCGTGCGGCGCCAGCTCGTTGGCCGCGTGCGTGAGCATGTCCGGATACTCGGCCAGCTTCTGCATCAGCGCGGCGGCCTGCTTGCTCGTCAGCAGCGACAGGTCGGCGCCCGGCAGCTGCGATGCGTCGCCGTTGTAGCGCGACTTCCATTCATTGAGGATCGAGCAGATCCGCGCATGCGCGTACTGGACGTAGTAGACCGGGTTTTCGTCGTTCTGTTTCAGCGCGAGGTCGATGTCGAACACGAATTCGGTGTCCGCCTTGCGCGAGATCAGGAAGAAGCGCACCGCGTCGCGGCCGCGCGTGATCATCGCTTCGTCGAGCTGGTCCGGCGACGTCTCCGAGCCCGGCGCCGCGCCGCCCGACCATTCGATCAGGTCGCGCACCGTCACGTAGCTGCCCGCTCGCTTCGAGATCTTCACTTCCTGGCCGTCGCGCATCACGGTGACCATCTTGTGCAGCACGTAGTCGGGGTAGCCCTTCGGGATGCCGATGTGCAGCCCCTGCAGGCCCGCGCGCACGCGCGCGATCGTGCCGTGGTGGTCCGAACCCTGGATGTTGATCACCTTCGTGAAGCCGCGCTCCCACTTCGTCACGTGGTACGCGACGTCCGGCACGAAGTACGTGTACGTGCCGTCCGTCTTGCGCATCACGCGATCCTTGTCGTCGCCGTCGTCGGTCGTGCGCAGCCACAGCGCGCCGTCCTGCTCGTAGGTCGTGCCGGCCTGGATCAGCGCGTTGACCGTTTTCTCCACCCGGCCTTCGCTGTACAGCGACGATTCGAGGTAGTACCGGTCGAACTTCACGCCGAACGCCTGCAGGTCCATGTCCTGCTCATGACGCAGGTACGCGACCGCGAACTTGCGGATCGCTTCGAGATCCTCGACGTCGCCCGCGCCCTTGACCGGCACGCCGTCCTTCGCGGCGACCGTCTCGCCGTTCAGGTAGTCGCGCGCGATGTCGGCGATGTATTCGCCGTTGTACGCGGCTTCCGGCCAGCCCGCGTCGCCCGGCTTCAGGCCGCGTGCGCGCGCCTGGGTCGAGATCGCGAGGTTGCCGATCTGCACGCCGGCGTCGTTGTAGTAGAACTCGCGGTGCACCGCGTAGCCCTGGCTCGCGAGCACGTTCGCGAGCGCGTCGCCGAGCGCCGCCTGGCGGCCGTGGCCGACGTGCAGCGGGCCGGTCGGGTTCGCCGACACGAATTCGAGCAGCACCTGCCGGCCTTTTTCTCGCTCGGACTGGCCGAACGCGCGGCCTTCGCAGAGCACCGAGGTGATGACGGCCTGCTTCGCCGCCGCGGTCAGACGCAGGTTGATGAACTGGCGGTCCTCCACGGT
>NZ_JAHACR010000138.1 GCF_018375725.1 Burkholderia sp.
CAGCAGCTGCAGGAAATTGAGGCCGTTGCGCTCGGCGGTCAGCAGCGCGCGCGCCGGGCCTTCCAGTTCGCATACGGTCGAACCGGCCGTCATGCGGTCGCCCTCACGGTAGTGCCAGCGCACGCCGATCGTCGGCTCGACCCGGCGCATCACCGCGTCGAACCACGGCACCCCGCAGAGCACCGCCTCCTCGCGCACGATGATGCGCGCACGGCGGCGCTCGCCGGCGGCCACGAGCCGCCCGGTCTGGTCGCCCGGGCCGATATCCTCGGCCAGCACGTCGGCGACGTTGCGTGCAAGCGCGTCGTCGAACGCCGCACCGTACTGCGCGCGAATGTCGTCGTAAAGCGGAGAGACTGCGCTCGTCATGCCGCCCCCACGTTCGCGAACAGCGGCTGGTCGCGCTGCAGGTCGCCGCTCGCCTGCACGCGCTTCTTGTGGGCGGCCGCGAAATCGAGCATCCGGTCGATCGGCAAACGCGCCCGCTCACCGACCGCCGGATCCACGAAGATCTCATTGTGGCCGCGCTCGAGCACGTCGGCGAGGTTCGCGAGACCGTTCATCGCCATCCACGGGCAATGCGCGCAGCTCTTGCAGGTTGCACTGTTGCCCGCCGTCGGCGCTTCGATGAAAATCTTGCCGGGCGCGGCAAGCCGCATCTTGTGCAGGATGCCCAGATCGGTCGCGACGATGAAGCGGGTCGCATCGAGCTTCACCGCGGCATCGATCAACTGCGTCGTCGAGCCGACCACGTCGGCCTGCGCGACGACGCTCTCCGGCGATTCCGGATGCACGAGCACCTTCGCATCGGGATATTCGGCGCGCAACAGGTCGAGTTCAACGCCCTTGAACTCGTCATGCACGAGACACGAGCCCTGCCACATCAGCATGTCGGCGCCGGTTTTCTTCTGAATGTAGCCGCCGAGATGACGATCCGGCGCCCAGATGATCTTTTCGCCGCGCGCATGCAGATCGGCGACGATCTCGAGACCGATAGAGGACGTCACCATCCAGTCCGCACGCGCCTTCACGGCGGCGCTGGTATTCGCGTAGACGACGACGGTTCGATCCGGATGCGCATCGCAGAATGCCGAAAATTCGTCGACCGGGCAGCCGAGATCGAGCGAGCAGGTCGCATCGAGATCCGGCATCAAAATTCGTTTGTTCGGACTCAGGATCTTCGCGGTCTCGCCCATGAAGCGCACGCCGGCGACAATGAGCGTCTGCGCGTCGTGGTCACGGCCGAAACGCGCCATTTCGAGCGAATCGGCAACGCAACCGCCGGTTTCATCGGCGAGCGCCTGCAAATCGGCGTCTACGTAATAGTGCGCGACCAGTACCGCCTTCTCGCGCACGAGCAATGCCTTGATACGCGCCTTCAGCTCCGCGCGCGCTTCGGCCGACGGCACGTCGGGCACCTTCGCCCACGCCTGCCCGATGCCGCAAGTGGCTCCCGCCGCGATTGGCCGGTCGAACTCGACGGGTTTGATCGCCGATTGCATCTCCATCTCCTCTCGACCAAAGTCGACGCTTTGTGGACCCGAGCGGCTGCTTTGGCACCCGCTCCGGGCCCGCGCAGCGCGCTCCGGTTCCATGCAAGGCTCAGCCTTGCCGATCGCCGCCGCTTGCCGGTCGGCTCAAATGAAAAACCCCGCCAGCGCGGGGTTTGTGACGTCCTGAGATTTTAATCGATTTCGAATCAGGCGTAGCGGCGCAGGCGCATCGCAAATTCCTGCAACGACTTGATGCCGCTTTGTTCGGCGCGATGGCACCAATCCTGCAACTGGGCCAGCAGCTGTTCGCGCGAGGCTGTCGAACGATCCCAGATCGCCGCGAGTTCCTGACGCAGCTGGAAGTACGTCTGCAGCTTCTGGCTGTTTGCGAAGATCTCCGGCAGCATGCGCTTCTGCGGCTCGTCGAGGCCGTCCTCTTCCTTGTGGAACCACTTGCGTGCGCCGCGCATCAACTGATACTTCTCGCGCGAGCCCAGTTCCTTCAGACGCGCGAGTTCCTGGCGGTACGCTCGCTTGACGGCCTTGCCGTAACGCGCCATCACTTCGTAGCGGTTCGACAGCACGGCCTGCAGCGTTTCCTGATCCAGCACCGTCTTGCCCTGCTTCAGGCGCGGCGTCGGTGCGACCTTCTTCACCTTCGCGAGACCGAACGCGGACATGATGCGGATGTACATCCAGCCGATATCGAATTCGTACCACTTGTTCGACAGCTTTGCCGACGTCGCGAACGTGTGGTGGTTGTTGTGCAGCTCTTCGCCGCCGATCACGATGCCCCACGGGAACAGGTTCGTGCTGGCGTCGGCCGAGTTGAAGTTGCGGTAGCCCCAGAAGTGGCCGAGACCGTTGACGACGCCGGCCGCCCAGAACGGAATCCAGATCATCTGCACCGCCCACACGGTCAGGCCGACCACGCCGAACAGCGCGACGTCGATCACCATCATCAGGCTCACGCCGAGAATCGGGTACTTCGAGTACACGTTGCGCTCGAGCCAGTCGTTCGGCGTGCCGTGGCTGAACTTGCGCATCGTCTCTTCGTTCTTCGCTTCCGCGCGGTACAGCTCCGCGCCTTCGAGCATCACCTTCCAGAGCCCGCGCGTCTGCGGGCTGTGCGGATCGTCTTCCGTCTCGCACTTCGCGTGGTGCTTGCGGTGGATCGCCGCCCACTGGCCGGTCAGCATGCCGGTCGTCATCCACAACCAGGCACGGAAGAAATGGCTGGCGATCGGATGAAGATCCAGCGCGCGGTGCGCCTGGCAACGGTGCAGATAGACCGTCACGCCGATGATCGTGACGTGCGTGACGACAAGCGCGAACAGCGCGATCTGCCACCACGAGAAGTGCAGCAGCCCGTGAGCCAGGAAGTCGAGCAGGGAATTCAACAAGGGCGTTACCTGTGAAGTGAGTGACGCCGGCTATGCGAGCCGGCGTCAGAGAGATGAAAGCATACCGCGTAATAGACCGGAATTTTACTTCAACCGTTCCAAGTCTTTGTAAAAAATGACTATTTCTTGTCCTAACGCAACGCCGGACAGTCCAGGAAGGGACGTTGCCGGCCCGGCACTCCGTTTATGGCCTATTTACGTGGTTAATCGCGACGTGTCCGGCCTCACCGTCGATTTCGGCCGGGCGCGCCGCCTCGAATCCGTCCGGCAGGCCGATCACCCGCACCTCGCGTTGCGGGAACGGCATCGAGATGCCGTGCTCGGAAAAGAGCCGCCAGATATTGCGGTTCACCGTCGAACGCACGCCGGCCGTGCCCTTCGCCGAATCCTCGATCCAGAAGCCGAGCTCGAGATTGATGCCGTCCGAGCCGAAGCTCGCCAGGTAGGGCGTCGGCGCCGGATCCTGGGGCACGCGGCTCACGTCCTTGGTCGCCTCGACGAGCAGCGCGAGCGCCTGCTCGACATCGGTCGTATAGGCGACCTGCACCGCGAGCTTCACGTAGCCGCGCGTCAGATACGACGACTGGTTCTGCACGATGTCGGTAATCAGCTTCTCGTTCGGAATCAGCGTTTCGTTGCCGTCGAGGCCGAGCACGACCGTGTAGCGCGTGCGGATCTGCGTGACGACGCCCTGCTGGCCGCCGACCGCGATCGCGTCGCCCAGGCTCAGCGAACGGTCGAGCAGGATGATGAAGCCCGATACGTAGTTGCTCGCGATCTTCTGCAGCCCGAAGCCGAGCCCGACGCCGACCGCGCCGCCGAAGACGCCGAGCACGGTCACGTCGATACCGACGAGCGACAGCCCGATCAGCACCGCCGCGAACACGAGCAGCGCGCGCCCGACCCGCGACAGCACGACCTTGGTGTTCGCATCGAGCGTCGTCGCGCGCTTCAGGCGATCGTCGAGCACCGAGCCGAGCCACATCGCGATCATCAGCGTCACGCACATCCAGAGCGCGCCGGAGAGCACCGACAGCAGCGTCAGGTGCGCATTGGCGACACGGAACTGCACGCTGTCGAGCCATTGCAGGACGTCATGCTGGATGCCGAGCACGGTGAGCGCCATCCAGACCCACACGACGGTCGACACGATCTTTTCGACGATCGACAGCCAGGTGCGCGTGCGGCCGTCGCGCACGAACACGCGTCGCGCGACGAAAAACAGCACGTAGATGGTCCCGATGCCGAACAGCGGCACGAGCGCGAGCGACATCAGCGACGTCGACATGAACGGCTCGAACGCGAGTTGCGCGCCCCATACGAACACGCCGCCGAACAGCGGAAACAGCGCGCGCTCCAGGCTTTCCGCGCCGGCGCGGGGCGCACGCCCGGCCGCGCGGCGGTGCGTCTCGATGCGGCCGTTCACGAATCGCGCGGCGAGCCACGCGAAGCACAGCGCACCGATCAGCACGGCCGCCTGCCAGATCATGACCGGCTGGTTGAAATCTTCGATCACCGACGCAAGCCGGTGCGACAGCAGGCGATTCTGCATCATCCGTCGAACCCGCCCTTACTGTCCGCGCCGCTCGAGCACGGCCGCGAAGAAGCCGTCGGTCGCATGGCGGTGCGGCCAGAGCGACAGATAGTCGCCGGTCTCCAGCTCGATGCGCTGGTCGGCGAGCACCTTCTGCGCCGGCACCAGCACGAAATCCGGATGATCGGCGAGGAACTGCTCGACGACCGCCTCGTTTTCCGCATCGAGCAGGCTGCACGTCGCATAGACGAGCCGGCCGCCCTTCTTCACAAGGCGCGACGCGCTCGCGAGGATCGATGCCTGCTTCGGCTGGAGTTCGTCGATCGATGCGTGCGACTGGCGCCATTTCAGGTCGGGATTGCGGCGCAGCGTGCCGAGGCCGCTGCATGGCGCGTCGACCAGCACACGGTCGATCTTGCCGGCGAGCCGCTTGATCTTCGCATCGTGCTCGCTGTCGATCAGGACCGGGTTCACGTTAGACAGGCCACTGCGTGCGAGCCGCGGCTTGAGCTTCGCGAGCCGCTTCTCCGACACGTCGAACGCGTACAGGCGGCCGGTCGAGCGCATCATCGCGCCGAGCGCGAGCGTCTTGCCGCCCGCGCCCGCGCAGAAATCGACGACCATCTCGCCGCGCCGCGGCGCGACGAGCGAACACAGCAGCTGGCTGCCCTCGTCCTGCACCTCGATCAGGCCGTCCTCGAACAGCTTGAGCTTGGTCAGCGCGGGTTTGCCGACGACGCGCACACCGTTCGGCGCGAACGGCGTCGCGCCTGCGTCGATGCCGACCGCGCGCAGCCCGTCGATCACCTGGTCGCGCGTCGTCTTCAGCGCGTTCGCACGCAAGTCGAGCGGCGCCGGGTAGTTGAGCGCCGCGGCGAGCTGCGCGAGCTCGTCCGCATCGAAACGCGCGGACAACGACTGCTGAATCCATTCCGGCAGGTTCGTGCGCACGCGCACCGGCAGGCTCGCCGGGTCGATCTTCGACACGTGCTCGAGCCACGCCGCCTCCGTATCGGACACGAACGGCCGGAGTGCAGAACGGCCGACCGTCTGCATCAGACCGAGCAGCGTGAGCCGGCGCGCCGGGCTGCCGGTGCCGCTCTCGGCGAGGTGCGAAAACTCCGTCTTCCGGCGCAGCACGGCGAACACCGCCTCGGCGATCACGCCGCGCTCCGCATGCCCGAGCTTCGGATGCGCACGGAAGAAACGGCTTGTTGTCACGTCGGCCGGGCCGGCAAATTTCAGCACTTCCGCCAACAGCGTTTCGGTTTGACCGATCAGAAATCCGTGCAGCTTCATACACCCTCACTCGTCATGGGTTGCGGTTCTTCCGCGAAAATCCAGCGCGCCTCGTCCGGCGCGACCACCGCCCGGCCAGCCTCGAGGCGCAGGCGCCCCTCGACAAACCAGCGCACCGCCCGCGGATACAGCACGTGCTCGGCCGCCAGCACGCGCCGCGCGAGCGCGGCCGCGTCGTCGCCGGTGCGCACCGGCACCGCGGCCTGCGCGACGATCGCGCCGCTATCCAGTTCCGGGATGACGAAATGCACGGTCGCGCCGTGCAGCGCGACGCCCGCGTCCAGCGCCTGCTGGTGCGTATGGACGCCCTTGAAGCTCGGCAGCAGCGACGGATGGATGTTCAGCATCCGGCCCTCATATCGCTCGACGAACGCGGGAGACAGGATGCGCATGAAACCGGAGAGGATGACGAGATCCGGCGCGAAACGGTCGATCTCGGCGGCGAGCGCCGCGTCGAAGCTGTCGCGGCCGTCGAACGACCGGTGGTCGACCACCGCGGTCGCGATCCCGTGCGACGCGGCGATGGCAAGGCCGGCCGCATCGGGCCGGTTGGCGATCACGGCGGCAACCTCGGCGGGCCATCGCTCCTGCGCGCACGCGCGGATGATGGCTTCCATGTTGCTGCCGCGACCGGAAATCAAGATGACGAGTTTATTCATCCGCGAATTTTACCATTCGGCCTCATGTTTCCCCCTCCTCAGCCGCCTGACCGCCCGAGCGTTTATAATCTTCTGCTTTGCGGCACCCGTCCGCCCAATCCCCGACGCTGCGACCCGCTATCGTGAAAGTCTTCCGCGGCCTGCCCAACGCCGAAAGCCGCGCCCCGTGCGCGCTGACGATCGGCAACTTCGATGGTGTCCATCGCGGCCACCAGGCCCTGCTTGCGCGCGTGCGCGAAGCAGCGGACGCGCGCGGCCTGCCGGTTTGCGTGATGACTTTCGAGCCGCATCCGCGCGAGTTCTTCGATCCGGCCGGCGCGCCGCCGCGCATCGCGATGCTGCGCGACAAGCTCGAGGCGCTGCGCGAGCATGGCGTCGACCGGGTCGTCGTCGAGCATTTCAACCAGACGTTCGCGAGCCAGTCGCCGCAGACGTTCGTCGAGCGCACGCTCGTCAACGGCCTGCACACGCGCTGGATGATGGTCGGCGACGATTTCCGCTACGGCGCGAAGCGCGCGGGCACGTTCGACACGCTGAAGGCGGCCGGCGAGCAGCACGGCTTCGAGGTCGAGCAGATGGGCACGATCGCCGGCGCCGACGGCACGCGCATCTCCAGTTCCGGCGTACGCGCGGCGCTCGCCGCGGGCAACCTCGCGTCGGCCGCGGAAGCGCTCGGCCACGGCTACACGATCAGCGGCCATGTGACGCACGGCCTGAAGCTCGGGCGCGACCTCGGCTTCCCGACGCTGAATCTGCCGATCGCTCACAAGCGGCCGGCACTCGCGGGCATCTTCGTCGTCCAGGTGCACGGGATCGCGGACACCCCGCTGCCCGGCGTCGCGAGCCTCGGCCTGCGTCCGACCGTCGACGATTCGGGCCGCGTGCTGCTCGAAGTCCACCTGCTCGACTGGCACGGCGACGCCTACGGCAAGCTCGTGCGCGTCGAATTCCTGCAGAAGCTGCGCGACGAAGCGAAATTCGACGATCTCGAAGCGCTGTCGCGGGCCATCGCGCTGGACGTCGCAAACGCACGCGCGTATTTCATCGAGCGCGGCCTCGCACCCGGCAGCCGCGCGACGGGCTTCGCGACATCGGCGACCGACCGAATTAGCTGACCCGGCCGGCGGCGCTTTGCGCCGCACCCTGGCGCCGCCGACGCGCGCGCTCATCCGATTCACGACGCACGAGCGTCCCCCGATTTGATAGCGATCTCATCATGAGCAACAAGAAAGCCGATTCGAAACCGCAGGCCAAGTATCCGGTCAACCTGCTCGACACGCCGTTCCCGATGCGCGGCGACCTGCCGAAGCGCGAGCCGCAATGGGTCAAGGAATGGGAAGCGCGCGGCATCTACGAGAAGATCCGCGCGGCCAGCAAGGGCCGGCCGAAATTCATCCTGCACGACGGGCCGCCGTATGCGAACGGTGATATTCACCTCGGTCACGCGGTGAACAAGATCCTGAAGGACATCGTCATCAAGTCGCGCAACATGGCGGGCTTCGACGCGCCTTACGTGCCCGGCTGGGACTGCCACGGGATGCCGATCGAGATCCAGATCGAGAAGCAGTTCGGCAAGTCGCTGCCGGCCGCCGAGGTGATGAGCAAGGCGCGCGCGTACGCGACCGAGCAGATCGAGAAGCAGAAGGCAGGCTTCAAGCGTCTCGGCGTGCTCGGCGAATGGGACAACCCGTACAAGACGATGAACTTCGTGAACGAGGCGGAAGAAATCCGCGCGCTCGGCAAGATCATCGAGAAAGGCTACGTGTATCGCGGCCTCAAGCCGGTCAACTGGTGTTTCGACTGCGGCTCGGCGCTCGCCGAGGCTGAAGTCGAGTACAAGGACCGCACCGACCCGACGATCGACGTGATGTTCCCGTTCGCGGAACCGGAAAAGACCGCGCAGGCGTTCGGCCTGCCCGCGCTGCCGCGCGCCGAGGGCGGCATCGTGATCTGGACCACCACGCCGTGGACGATCCCGGCGAACCAGGCGCTCAACCTGCATCCGGAGGTCGTCTATGCGCTCGTCGACACCGAACGCGGCCTCCTGATCATCGCGGAAGAGCGCGTCGCCGCGTGCATGGAGGACTTCAAGCTGACCGGCCGCGTCGTCGCGACGACGCGCGGCGAGAATCTCGCGAACCTGCGCTTCCACCACCCGCTCGCGTCGGCGCATCCGGGCTACAAGCGCACGTCGCCCGTCTATCTCGGCGACTACGTGACGACCGACACCGGCACCGGCGTCGTGCACTCGTCGCCCGCGTATGGCGTCGAGGACTTCGTGTCGTGCAAGTCGCACGGGATGACCGATTCGGACATCATCAACCCGGTGATGGGCGACGGACGCTACATCGAGTCGCTGCCGCTGTTCGGCGGCCTGTCGATCTGGGACGCGAACCCGAAGGTCGTCGAGGCGCTCGCCGCGGCCGGCACGCTGCTGCGCAACGAAAAGTACACGCACAGCTACATGCACTGCTGGCGCCACAAGACGCCGATCATCTACCGCGCGACGTCGCAGTGGTTCGCCGGCATGGACGTGACGCCGCGCGACGGTGGCCCGACGCTGCGCGAGACGGCGCTCGCCGGCGTCGACGCGACCGCGTTCTATCCGTCCTGGGGCAAGCAGCGCCTGCACAGCATGATCGAGAACCGTCCGGACTGGACGCTGTCGCGCCAGCGTCAGTGGGGCGTGCCGATGGCGTTCTTCGTCCACAAGGAGACCGGCGAGCTGCATCCGCGCACGCTCGAACTGCTCGAGGAAGTCGCGAAGCGCGTCGAGCAGTCCGGCATCGAGGCGTGGCAGACGCTCGATCCGCGCGAGCTGATCGGCGACGACGCCAACATGTACGAAAAGAACCGCGACACGCTCGACGTGTGGTTCGACTCGGGCACGACGCACTGGCACGTGCTGCGAGGCTCGCACAAGGACACGCTGCAGTTCCCGGCCGACCTGTACCTCGAAGGCTCGGACCAGCACCGCGGTTGGTTCCACTCGTCGCTGCTCACCGCAGCGATGCTCGACGGCCGCGCGCCGTACAAGGGCCTGCTCACGCACGGCTTCACGGTCGACGGCGAAGGCCGCAAGATGAGCAAGTCGCTCGGCAACGGCGTCGATCCGCATGAGGTGTCGAACCGCCTCGGCGCGGAAATCATCCGCCTGTGGATCGCATCGACCGACTATTCGGGCGAACTCGCGATCTCGGAGGAAATCCTGAAGCGCGTGACGGAAGGCTATCGCCGCATCCGCAACACGCTGCGCTTCCTGCTCGCGAACCTGTCCGACTTCGACCACGCCAAGCACGCGCTGCCCGCGTCCGAGTGGCTCGAGATCGACCGTTATGCGGTCGCGTTCTCCGCACAGCTGCAGAACGAACTGCTCGCGCACTACGAGAAGTACGAATTCCATCCGATCGTCGCGAAGCTGCAGACGTATTGCTCGGAAGACCTCGGCGGCTTCTATCTCGACGTGCTGAAAGACCGCCTGTACACAAGCGCGCCGGATTCGAAGGCGCGCCGCTCCGCGCAGACCGCGCTCTACCACCTGACGCAAGGCCTGCTGCGCGTGCTCGCGCCGTTCCTGTCGTTCACGGCGGAGGAAGCGTGGAAGGTGTTCCAGCCGGCGACGGACACGATCTTCACGGAAACCTACTACGCGTATCCGGACATCGCCGATGCCGACGCGCTGATCGACAAGTGGGCAATC
>NZ_JAHACR010000544.1 GCF_018375725.1 Burkholderia sp.
GCTCGCCAGGCCGGATGACCGCCGTGCCGCGCGCGGTGCGGGTGTTCCCGGCGCGCTGACGGATAGACAGGCAACCCATTCATCCAGACCAACAACTAGACAAAAGGCTGCCGGAGAGGCAAACCCATGAACTTTCAGCAATTGCGTTTCGTGCGCGAGGCCGTGCGCCAGAACATGAACCTGACCGAAGTCGCGAATGTGCTGTACACGTCGCAGTCGGGCGTCTCGAAACAGATCAAGGATCTCGAGGACGAACTGGGCGTCGACATCTTCATTCGCCGCGGCAAACGCCTGACCGGGCTCACCGAGCCGGGCAAGGCGGTGCATCAGCTGATCGAGCGGATGCTGCTCGACGCGGAAAACCTGCGCCGCGTCGCGCGCCAGTTCGCGGATCAGGATAGCGGCCACCTCGTTGTCGCGACGACGCACACGCAGGCGCGCTATGCGTTGCCGAAGGTGATCCGGCAGTTCACCGAGGTGTTTCCGAAGGTGCATCTCGCGCTGCGGCAGGGCAGCCCGCAGCAGATCGCGCAGATGATCCTGAACGGCGAGGCGGATCTCGGGATCTCGACCGAGGCGCTCGACCGCTACCCGGACATCGTGACATTCCCGTGCTATTCGTGGCATCACACGGTGGTCGTGCCGAAAGGGCATCCGCTCGTCGGCCGCGAGAACCTGACGCTCGACGACATCGCCGAGTATCCGATCATCACCTACGACCAGGACTTCACCGGCCGCTCGCACATCGACCAGGCGTTCGCGCAGGCGGGTGCGGTACCCGATGTCGTGCTGACCGCGATCGACGCGGAAGTGATCAAGACCTATGTCGAGCTTGGCATGGGCATCGGCGTCGTCGCGGCGATGGCGTATGACCCGCAGCGCGACACCGGTCTCGTCGCGCTCGACACGCAGCATCTGTTCGAGGCGAGCACGACACGGGTCGGTTTGCGCAAGGGCGCGTTCCTGCGCGCCTATGCATACCGGCTGATCGAGATGTTCGCGCCACACCTGACCGAAACGGAGATCGCCGGTCAATTGCGCGAAGCTGCCTGAGCGCCTCGCTCGCCGCCGCCCACCCGGGCCGCCGGCGGCTGAATCGGGCTGTCGCGCGGCGGCGCGTGCCGCCACGCGCAGCTCCGGCACGCTGCCGTCCGCGA
>NZ_JAHACR010000139.1 GCF_018375725.1 Burkholderia sp.
GGCTACACGAACGCCGGCAAGTCGACGCTCTTCAATGCGCTGACGAAAGCGCAGGCGTATGCGGCCGACCAGCTGTTCGCGACGCTCGACACGACGTCCCGGCGCGTCTATCTGGGCGACGAGGTCGGCCAGATCGTCGTGTCGGATACCGTCGGCTTCATTCGTGAGCTGCCTCACCAGCTGGTGGCGGCATTCCGCGCGACGCTGGAGGAAACGATCCACGCGGATCTGCTGCTGCATGTCGTCGATGCGTCGAGCGCGGTGAGGCTCGAGCAGATCGAGCAGGTCAACGATGTGCTGCACGAGATCGGCGCGGACACGATCCGGCAGGTGCTGGTGTTCAACAAGATCGATGCCGTACCCGAGTTGGCGGCCCGGGGCGACGCGGTCGAGCGGGACGAGTATGGTAATATTTCGCGCGTCTTTTTGAGCGCACGCACCGGTCAGGGTCTGGACGCGTTGCGCGCTGCCATTGCCGAGATCGCGGCCGCGGAACATCTTTCCGGCGCCATGCCGCTCGACGGCGCGTCGGCAGAATCACACGAAGACCACACGATTTCCGAACAGGGGCGCTAACCGGTCCCGGCCGGTTCGCCGGCGTCCAATCTGGTGAACAAACTCTGGTGAACGAATACAACGAGCGGAGTACCTGGCGACGGATGCGCGCCATGCTGTCGATCAACGATCCCCGCTGGGGGCGTGGCGAGAGCAATGGCGGGACCCAGCCCCGTGCCAATGAATCGAAGCGCCCGCAAGGCGGCGACGGCGAAGGCCCTCCCGATCTCGACGAAATGTGGCGGAATTTCAACCGGCGCCTGGGCGGCCTGTTCGGCGACAAGGGCGGTAACGGTTTCCGCCCGGACAACGGCAGGGCCGCGCGTGTCGGAGTTGGCATCGTGATTGGCGTGCTCGGCGCGGTGTATGCGGGCAGCGGCCTGTTCGTCGTGCCGGAAGGGCAAACCGGTGTCGTCCTGCAGTTCGGCCGATTCGCGGGCACCGTCGACCAGGGCGTGCACTGGCGTGCGCCGTATCCGTTCGGCTCGCACGAGATCGTCGATACGGCGCAAAGCCGCTCGATCGAGGTCGGCCGCAACAATGCCGTCCGGCTTGCGAACGTCAAGGATGCCTCGCTGCTGACGCGCGATGCGGACATCGTCGACGTGCGCTTCTCCGTGCAGTATCGGATCCGTTCGGCGACGGACTATCTGTTCCGCAGTGCCGATCCCGAGCGAAGCGTGATGCAGGCCGCGCAAGCGGCGGTGCGCACGGTCGTCGGCGCGCGCAGCGCGGCGGATATCCTGAGCCAGAACCGCGATGCGCTGCGCCAGCAACTGATCGAAGCGATTCAGCGCGATCTCGACCGGTATCGGACGGGCATCGAAGTCACAGGCGTGACGATGCAGAGCATCGCGGCGCCCGAGCAGACGCAGGCAGTCTACGGCGAAGTAGCGAAGGCGCGCGACGAGCGCGAGGCGGCGAAGCGTGTGGCGCAGGCTTATGCGAACGCGTTGCTGCCGAAGGCGCAGGGCGATGCGGCGAAGATGATCGACGAGGCGAAGGCCTACGCGGATCGTGTCGTTACGATGGCGGAAGGCGACGCCGAGCGTTTCAAGCAGGTTTATGCGCAATATTCGAAGGCGCCGGCTGTGATCCGCGAGCGCATGTATCTCGAAACCATGCAGGAAATCTATTCGAATACGACGAAGGTTTTTGTCGGCAACAAGGGCGGCAACAACGTGCTGTACCTGCCGCTCGACAAGCTCGTCGAGCAGGGGCGTCAGGGGGCGGCAAGCGCCGCGGCGCCGAATGGCGCATCCGCTGCCGCGCCGTCGCCGGCGGCCGGCGCGCCGTCGAGCGCGGTGCCGGCCAGCGCGGCGGCCGCGTCGGCGTCCGGCGGCGACCTGCAGCGTTCGCGCGATGCGTTCCGCAGCCGGTCGCGTGACGATGGTGCGAAGTAAAGGAGAGCGCAAGACATGAACCGAATCATTGCGCTCGTCGTCGCAATTGTCATCGTTGCCTTCGCCGCGTCGTCGACCGTCCTGACTGTCGACCCGCGCCATACGGCCGTGTTGTCGGGTCGCGCGGGCACCGAGCCCACGCTTGTCGGTCCGGGCCTCCATTTCAAGCTGCCGCAGCCGTTGCAGACAGCGACGCTGATCGATGCCCGCCTGCAGTCGCTCGAGTCCACCGATCCGCTGCAGTTTGCGACGGCGGACAAGCGCGATCTGCTCGTCGGCTACGCGCTCAAGTACCGCGTTGCCGATCCGGTGAAGTATTTCACTGCCACGGGCGGCGAGCCGTCCGCGGTCGCCGATCGGCTGGCCGCCGCGCTGAAGGGCTCGCTTGGCGATGCAATCGGCAAGCGCGACCGCGACGACGCGATCGGCGGGCAGCGCGCGATCGCCGAGGAGGCGCGCGATGCGTTGCAGGCGAAGGCGGCCGGCTTCGGTGTCGACGTCGTCGATGTGCAGCTTACGCGGGTCGACCTGCCGGCCGCTCAGGTGGAGGATGCGTACCAGCGGATGATCGTGGATTTGCGCAAGCAGGCGGCGCAGGTGCGCGTCGAAGGCGAGGCGCAAGTCGAGCAGATCAAGGTGGATGCGGAGCGCGCACAGCAAACCGTGCTCGCGAATGCGTACAAGTCGGCGCAGGCGATCAAGGGCGAGGGCGATGCGAAGGCTGCGACGATCGCCGCCGATGCGTTCGGCCGCGATCCACAGTTTTACCAGTTCTATGCGAGCCTGCAGGCATACCGGAACACGTTCAAGCGGAACGACATCATCGTTGTCGATCCCGACAGCGAATTCTTCCGCTTCATGCGCAGCCCGACGGGCGGCGCCGCGCCCGCGCCTGCTTCCCGCAAACACTGACCTTGGGGCGCCGCGTCGCGCGGCGCTGTCGATCGCATGGACCTGGCTGGCTCGTTGTTGCTTGCAGTTGCGCTGATGCTGATCATCGAGGGGGCGTTCCCCTTCGTGTTTCCGTCCGCATGGCGGGACACGTTTCGTAGAATAGCGGAGCGGCCGCCGCATCATATCCGGATCGGCGGGCTGATCGTGATGGTGCTCGGGCTCGCCTTGCTGCTGCTCGCCACCTGATCCGGACAGCGCCCAGGCCTGTCCGCTCCAACCCGATTTCGCTTTATATCTCGGCGCGTGTTTCACGCGCCATGTTTCCCGTCGTAGGATCGTATCGATGTCGACCTGGTTACTTCCCGAAAATATTGCCGACGTATTGCCGTCGGAAGCGCGCAAGATCGAGGAGCTGCGCCGCAGGCTGCTCGACCGCTTCCGTTCGTACGGCTACGAGATGGTGATGCCGCCGCTGCTCGAATATCTCGAGTCGCTGCTGACGAGCGGCGGCAACGATCTGCGCCTGCGCACCTTCAAGCTGGTCGACCAGCTGTCGGGGCGCACGCTCGGCCTGCGTGCGGACATTACGCCGCAGGTGGCGCGGATCGACGCCCATCTGCTCAACCGTCAGGGCGTGACGCGCCTCTGCTATGCGGGCAACGTGCTGCATACGCGTCCGCGCGGCCTGCATGCGACCCGCGAGCAGATCCAGATCGGCGCCGAGATTTACGGTCATGCCGGCCTAGAAGCCGATCTCGAAGTCCAGCAGCTGATGCTCGATGCGCTGCATTTGACGGGCCTGTCGAAGATCCGTCTCGACCTGTGTCATGCCGGCGTGCTGGCGGCGCTGTTCGCGCGCGACGCGCAGGCGGCCGAGCGGGGCGAGGCGCTTTACGAGGCGCTCGCAGGCAAGGACGTGCCGCTGCTGAACGAACTGACCAACGACCTCGGCGCCGAATCGCGCGCCGCGCTGCGTGCGCTGCCGCATCTGTACGGCGATGCGAGCGTGCTGGACGAAGCGCGCGCGAAGCTGCCGGCGTTGCCGGAGATCACCCGGGCGCTGGACGATCTGGCGCAGCTTGCAGCCCAGGTCAAGGACGCCGAGGTGGCGATCGATCTGGCCGATCTGCGCGGTTACGCGTATCACAGCGGCGCGATGTTCTCCGCGTATGTCGATGGCGTGCCGAACGCGGTCGCCCGCGGCGGCCGCTACGACCATGTCGGGCAGGCGTACGGCCGTGCGCGTCCGGCGACCGGCTTCTCGCTCGATCTGCGCGAGCTCGCCCGGATCTCTCCGGTCGAGGCTCGCGGCAACGCGATTCTCGCGCCGTGGAAGCAGGACGATGCGCTGCGGGCCGCCGTTGCCGCGCTGCGCGATGCGGGCGAGGTCGTGATCCAGGCATTGCCGGGGCACGATCATGTGCTCGACGAGTTCGCATGCGACCGTTCGCTCGTCGAGCGCAACGGCGCGTGGGTGGTCGAGCCCCGTTAAAAGGCGTCCGCGCGCCAGGTTTTTGGGTTCCATATCGTTGAAGTGAAACGGAAAAATTCGGAACCGGCCGCGAACATAGGTAGAATACGTTTTTAACCAGCTAACGAATCAACATGTCTGCCAGCGCAGTGAATGTGACTCCCGGGCGCAATGTCGTCGTCGTGGGGACTCAATGGGGTGATGAAGGCAAAGGCAAGATCGTCGACTGGCTGACGGACCACGCCCATGGCGTCGTGCGTTTCCAGGGCGGCCACAACGCCGGCCACACCCTCATCATCGGCGGCAAGAAGACCATCTTGCGCCTTATCCCGTCGGGCATCATGCGTGAAGGCGTCGCCTGCTACATTGGCAACGGCGTCGTCCTGTCCCCCGAGGCATTGTTCAAGGAAATCGGCGAGCTGGAAGAAGCCGGCGTGAACGTGCGCGAGCGTCTGTTCATCTCGGAAGCGACAACGCTGATCCTGCCGTATCACATCGCGATCGACCAGGCGCGCGAAGCGCGTCGCGGCGCGGGCAAGATCGGCACGACCGGCCGGGGCATCGGCCCGGCGTACGAAGACAAGGTCGGCCGCCGCGCGCTGCGCGTGCAGGATCTGTTCGACGCGAAGACCTTCGCCGACCGCCTGCAGGAAAACCTCGACTTCCACAACTTCGTGCTGACCCAGTACCTGGGTGCTCCGGCAGTCGACTTCCAGGCGACGCTCGATACGATGCTCGGCTACGCCGATCGCCTGAAGCCGATGGTCGCGGATGTCTCGCGCCGTCTGTACGACGTGAACAACGCCGGCCAGAACCTGCTGTTCGAAGGTGCGCAAGGCACGCTGCTCGACATCGATCACGGCACCTATCCGTTCGTCACGTCGAGCAATTGCGTCGCCGGTGCGGCGTCGGCGGGCGCGGGCGTCGGCCCGCAGAAGCTCAACTATATCCTCGGCATCACGAAGGCATATTGCACGCGCGTCGGCTCGGGCCCGTTCCCGAGCGAACTGTACGATGCCGACAATCCCAAGCGTCAGGACCAGATCGGCGTCACGCTCGCGAACGTCGGCAAGGAGTTCGGCTCCGTCACGGGTCGTCCGCGCCGTACCGGCTGGCTCGACGCGGCCGCGCTGCGCCGTTCGATCCAGATCAACGGCGTATCGGGCCTGTGCATGACGAAGCTCGACGTGCTCGACGGTCTCGAAGAGGTCAAGCTGTGTGTCGGCTACAAGATCGACGGCAAGGATGTGGACATCCTGCCGCGCGGTGCGGCCGACGTCGCGCGCTGCGAGCCGGTGTACGAAACCTTCCCGGGCTGGAAGGAAAGCACCGTCGGCATCAATTCGTGGGATGCGTTGCCGGCCAATGCCCGTGCGTATCTGACGCGCGTCCAGGAAGTGGCTGGTGTGCCGATCGACATGGTGTCGACCGGTCCGGACCGAGACGAGACGATCCTGCTGCGCCATCCGTTCAAGGTGTAAGAGTCGATGACGCAACAGAACACGATGATGACGTCGCTGGTGATGTCCGATCCGCGCAACGACGACATGAACCTCTGGGTGGGCTGGGACGAATATCACCGCCTGATCGAGCTGCTCGCGCTGCAGGTGCACGAATCCGGCTGGAAATTCGACCAGATCCTGTGTCTCGCGCGCGGTGGCCTGCGCGTCGGCGACCAGCTGTCGCGCATCTATGACGTTCCGCTCGCGATCCTCGCGACCAGTTCGTACCGCGAAGCAGCCGGGCGCGAGCAGGGCGAGCTCGACATCGCGCAGTACATCACGATGACGCGCGGCAATCTGGAGGGCAACGTGCTGCTGGTCGACGACCTGGTCGATTCCGGCGTCACCCTGGCGCGTGTGCAGGAGCATCTGAAGGTGCGCTACCCGGCCGTTACGGCGGTGCGCTCGGCGGTGCTCTGGTACAAGGGCTGCTCGAAGGTGAAGCCCGACTACCACGTGCAGTTCCTGCCGACGAATCCGTGGATCCATCAGCCGTTCGAGGAGTGGGACACGGTTCGTCCGCATAATCTCCAGGCATGGATCAAGCGCGGTCTCGCGCAGCGCAACGGCGCGGACGCGTAAGCGTTCCGGCCGATTGCCGACTCTTCACGGCGCCGCTTGCGGCGCCGTTTTCGTTGGTGCGCGCGACGCCGGATAGGCAGACGCAGCTGCCGCGGCTATGATGGCTCGCTCTGCCACAGCGCCCGCCGCGATGCATGCGCGGCCGGAACACGTGGCTTCACGGCAACAGGACAGGGCGGCGTTTCCCGGGCTGGCCGGTTAGAATAGCGCTCGTTTTGTTCGGCTCCGGACCCGATTATTACGCTTTATATGAACGATACGACCCACGCGATTGATTCGCCTCACTCGCCGACGCAACAACATTCGCTGCAGGCGCTCGCGATCGCGGCGATCGGCGTGGTGTTCGGCGACATCGGCACGAGTCCGCTCTATTCGCTCAAGGAGGCGTTCAGCCCCGCGCACGGCATTCCGCTGACGCAAGGCTCGATTCTGGGCGTGATCTCGCTGCTGTTCTGGGCGATCGTCCTCGTGGTCGGCGTCAAGTACCTGCTGTTCGTGATGCGCGCCGACAACAACGGCGAGGGCGGCGTGCTCGCGCTGATGGCGCTGTCGCTGCGGCCAATTGATTCGAAGTCGCGGCTCGCCGGCGTACTGATGGCGCTCGGGATTTTCGGGGCATGCATGTTTTACGGCGATGCGGTGATCACGCCGGCGATCTCGGTGATGTCCGCGGTAGAGGGGCTCGAGATCGCGACGCCGCATCTGTCTCATCTGGTGTTGCCGATCACGATCGTGATCCTGATCGCGCTGTTCTGGATTCAGCGTCATGGCACCGCGACGGTCGGCAAGCTGTTCGGCCCGATCATGGTGCTGTGGTTCGTCGTGATTGCAGTGCTCGGCGCGTATCACATCGCGCGCGAGCCCAGGGTCATCGCGGCGATCAACCCCTACTACGCGGTTTCGTTCATGTCGGCGCACGTGCTGCAGGCCTATGTCGTGCTCGGCTCGGTCGTGCTGGTGCTGACGGGCGCCGAGGCGCTCTACGCCGACATGGGCCACTTCGGCGCGCGTCCGATCCGCATCGCCGCGTACGGGCTCGTGATGCCGTCGCTCGTGCTCAACTATTTCGGGCAAGGCGCGCTGTTGCTCGGCAATCCGAAGGCGATCGATAACCCGTTTTTCCTGCTTGCGCCCGACTGGGGCCTGCTGCCGCTCGTCATCCTGTCGACCGTGGCAACCGTGATTGCGTCGCAGGCCGTGATTTCCGGTGCGTATTCGCTGACGTCGCAGGCGATTCAGCTCGGCTACGTGCCGCGCATGAAGATCCTGCACACGTCGGATCTGGCGATCGGCCAGATCTACGTGCCGGTCGTCAACTGGCTGCTGCTGGTCGTGATTCTGTGCATCGTGATCGGCTTCAAGAGCTCGGACAACCTGGCCGCGGCGTATGGCATCGCGGTGACCGCGACGATGGTGATCACGACCGTGCTCGCCGCCGTGGTGATGGTCAAGGTGTGGAAATGGAACAAGCTGCTGGTCGGCGCGATCATCGCCGTGTTCCTCGCGATCGACCTGGGCTTTTTCGGCGCGAACCTGCTGAAGGTCGCGCAGGGCGGCTGGCTGCCGCTCGGCATCGGCGCGCTGCTGTTCTTCCTGCTGATGACCTGGTACAAGGGGCGCGAAATCCTCAAGGAGCGCACGGCGGCCGACGGTATTCCGCTCGAGCCGTTCCTGAAGGGGCTGCTCGCGCATCCGCCGCATCGCGTGTCGGGCACCGCGATCTACCTGACCGGCAACGACAAGCTCGTGCCCGTGAGCCTGCTGCACAACCTGAAGCACAACAAGGTGCTACACGAGCGCACGCTGTTCCTGACCTTCGTCACGCGCGACATCCCGTATGTGCGCGACGACCAGCGCCTCACGGTGCGCGATGCGGGGGGCGGCCTGTATATCCTCAAGGCGGCGTACGGTTTCAATGAAACGCCGGACGTGAAGGCGGTGCTGGAAGAGTTCAGCCGGACGCACGACATCACGTTCGAGCTGATGGATACCTCGTTATTCCTCGCGAGCGAGAAGGTCGTGCCGACGCAGTTGCCCGGCATGTCGATCCTGCGTGAGCGCGTGTTCGCGTGGATGCACCAGAATGCGGCGAAGCCGACCGACTTCTTTTCGATTCCGGCCAACCGCGTTGTCGAGCTCGGCACGAAGATCGAAATCTGATGAGAGCGGGGCTGCGTCCCCGCCCGCTGCGGCCGGGACGACACCGTTCTCCACGGATTGGCGCGCAGGCGGCGCCTGAGAGAACAGGCCGGGCCGCCTCACTCCTGTTCGCCAGATCCAGGCGGCTTATCAAATAAAACACCCCAAGGGCCGGATCGATATCCGACCTTTGGGGTGCCGTGCATCAGGGGATGCTGTTACCGGGCGATCGCGTGTGCTCAGCGCTTGAGTTTCGCGAACGCCGCGGCCATCGCGCCGGCCGGTTCCGGTGTGCGGGAGCGCGCCGGGCTGCGGCCTGCGCCGCTCCGGTCCTGCTGGCTGCCGCGCGGCGCCGAGCCGGCGGGGGCGGCATCATCGTCAAGGCGCATCGTCAGCGAAATGCGCTGGCGCTTGACGTCGACGTCCAGCACCTTGACCTTGACCACCTGGCCGGCCTTCACGACTTCGTGCGGATCCTTGATGAACTTGGTCGACATCGCGGACACATGGACGAGCCCGTCCTGATGCACGCCGACGTCGACAAACGCGCCGAACGCGGCGACGTTCGTCACGACCCCTTCGAGCACCATGCCCGGCGCGAGATCCGATACCTTCTCGACGCCTTCGCGGAACGTCGCGGTCTTGAATTCCGGACGCGGATCGCGGCCCGGCTTTTCCAGCTCGGACAGGATGTCGCGCACGGTCGGCAGACCGAAGCGCTCGTCGACGAATTCGGCGGGCGACAGGCCTGACAGCGCGTTGCGGTTGCCGAGCACGTCGTCGATGCGCTTGCTGATCTTCGCGAGGATCCGCTCGACGACGGGATAGGCTTCCGGGTGCACCGACGAGCGGTCGAGCGGGTTTTCGCCGCCGTTGATGCGCAGGAAGCCGGCCGCCTGCTCGAAGGTCTTGTCACCGAGGCGGGGCACCTTGCGCAATTGCTCGCGCGACGGGAACGGGCCGTTTGCATCGCGGTAGTCGACGATGTTGCGCGCGAGCGTCGCATTCAGGCCGGACACGCGGGCGAGCAGCGCAGCGGACGCGGTGTTCGCGTCGACGCCGACCGCGTTGACGCAGTCCTCGACGACCGCATCGAGCGAGCGGGCCAGTTCACGCTGGTTGACGTCGTGCTGGTACTGGCCGACGCCGATCGCCTTAGGCTCGATCTTGACGAGTTCCGCGAGCGGATCCTGAAGACGGCGCGCAATCGACACCGCGCCGCGCAGCGACACGTCCAGGTCGGGGAATTCCTTCGCGGCGAGCTCGGAGGCCGAATACACCGACGCGCCGGCTTCTGACACGACGATTTTCTGCAGGCGCAGTTCGGGATGCTTCGCGATCAGCTCGCTCGCGAGCTTGTCGGTTTCGCGCGATGCGGTGCCGTTGCCGATGCTGACCAGCTCGGCCTGCGTCTGCGCGGCGATGCGCGCGAGCCTGGCGATCGAGCCGTCCCAGTCGCGGCGCGGCTCGTG
>NZ_JAHACR010000140.1 GCF_018375725.1 Burkholderia sp.
GCAGATCGCGCCGCAATTGCCGTTGGCGCCGGTCGTCACGTCATGGAAATCGCTGCCGTAGGCGCTTTTGCCGGCCGCATACAGCGAATCGTACGTACCGCCGAGGCGTCCCTTGCCTGCAGCCGCGCGCATCGAGTTCGCGATCGCGACGAGCGCGGCCCATTGCGGCGCGCCGGCGCTCGTGCCGCCGACCTGGAACCAGCCCGATCGTCCCTGGTAGGTGACCGAGTCGTACACCGCGAATCCGGAGGACGGATTCCCGTTGTAACTGACGTCCGGTACGCCCCGGCTGCCCGCGACGGGAATCGGCCAGGCGGATTGCCCCCACGGTTCGGGTTCCTGGCCGCTCACGCCGCCGCCGCTGCCGCTCCATGCGGACTCGCCGACATAGTTGCCGCTGGCGTCGACGGACAGCGTGGTGCCGCCGACCGACACGACATATGGCGACGCAGCCGGGTATTCGACGCCGCTGCCGCTGTCGCCCGACGAGGCGACAAAGGTGACGCCCGGCGCGGTGAAATGGCTGTCGAGGCTTTTTTCCCCGCTGAATTCGCCGGCGCCGAAGCTCATCGACACAACCGACGCGCCGCGCTGCACGGCGACATCCACCGCAGTCATCAGGTCGTTGAAATTCGCCGATGCGGCCTCGACGAGCATGA
Source organism: Burkholderia sp. (assembly GCF_018375725.1). GTDB lineage: Bacteria > Pseudomonadota > Gammaproteobacteria > Burkholderiales > Burkholderiaceae > Burkholderia. The sequence continues at coordinate 660 of NZ_JAHACR010000140.1, forward strand.
TCCTGGCTTTCGGCGCGATCGCGTGCACCCATTCGACGTCGAGCGCCATTTCGAGCGACCAGCCGGCATCGCCGCGCGGCTTGCCGCCGCTCGCGTAGAGCTTGGTGAAGCAGCCATTCGCCGTGGTGCACGGCGGCAGCGAGAAGGTTTTGCTGAAGACGCCCAGATCCGATTCGATCTTCGGATTGTCGTATGCGTCGACGATGGCGACGATCATGCCTTCGCCCTGGTTCGCGAGCGTGTCGAACCCGTACGCCCGACGCACCTTCGCGGGCGTGAATCCGGACACCTGCGATGAATTCAGCTGCGGCTTTGTATGGAACGGTGGCCGTGCTTCGCCTTTGGGCGGCCGCGCACCTTCGACGTAGGAAGGCGGTCCGTTGCCCTCGGCAAGCGCGACGGTCGGCGCGGCGAGCGAAGCACACAGCGCGGGAATCAACATGAATGACAGGCGAGCGGTTTTCATTTTCGAGTCTCCATGTCGACGGAGTGGGCGAGCCGATTGAATTCTATGAAATAACCGGATTCGCTTGTGTGAAATATCTGTCAAACACGGGAATGCCAGATCAGGGAAAACACCTGTCAGGCTTGATGCGAGCGGGTGCAGCCCTATGCGATGGCGTCATTTCACGTTTCCGATTTATCGATGACGCAGTTCGACTGCGGAGAAATCCGAATAAATTTGTAATGTGCAGCGTAATGAAAAAGAAAATCCGAATATCGGCGCGCGTATTGTCTTGCCTGAATCATTCAGCCGCTGCGTCCAGATAGCTGGTCGCTCCGAATCCGTTGCCGGCGTAATAGCATTCCGCATACAGTTCAGATTCCAGATTCGCGGCATGGGCCGCACTGCATCATCACGGGGAGTGTCCTTGTTCTATTCGATCGTCGCGATTTTCTGCGGGGCCGGGCTTGGCGCGCTGCTGCGCTGGTTCCTGAGCCTCACGCTCAATGAACTTCTCCCCGACTTGCCGCTCGGCACGCTGGCCGCGAACCTGATCGGCGGTTACGCGATCGGCATGGCGGCCGTCGTATTCACCATGAAGGCGGGGTTGCCGCCCGAATGGCGGCTGTTTGTGATCACCGGCTTTCTCGGCGGCCTGACGACGTTCTCGACCTATTCCGTCGAGGTGATGACGCATGCGTTGCAGGGCGAGTTCGGATGGGCGTTTGCGGTGGCTGGCCTACACTTGATGGGATCGTTCGCGTTGACGGCGCTCGGCATGTGGACCGCCCGTGCGTGGCTTGTCGCGGCGTGAACGTGTCCGGCGGTGGAGGTCGGCGATGGACAGGGTCTTCTTGCGATTCTACGTGCATGAGCGGCATCGTCTGCACTGGAAGTCGTTATGGGAATGGCTGCTCGAGGAAGCGAACCGGATGGGCGTCGCGGGCGGCTCCGCGTTTCGCGCAATGGCCGGGTTCGGTCAGCATCGAGTGCTGCACGAGGACCGGTTCTTCGAGTTGCAGGGTTCGCTGACGGTCGAGGTCGAGTTCATCGTGACCGAGGACGAGGCGCAACGGTTGCTGGAGCGCGTCGCGCAGGAGAAGGTGCGGGTGTGCTATGCGATGATGCCGGCGCGGTTCGGCGTGATCGACACGCTCGACGCGCCGGCGGATGAGGCGCGGAAAGCCTAGATGCCGAAGAGCGTCAGCGACACGGCGGCGCGTGTCACGACCATCAGCAGCACCTGCACGATCACGAACAGCAGGATCGGCGACAGGTCGATGCCGCCGAGGTGAGGAATGACGCGGCGCAGCGGATTGAGGAACGGTGCGGTCAACTGGTAGAGGATCGGCATCGCCTGCGAGCGCGGGTTCAGCCACGACAGCAGCGCCATCAGGATCGTCATCCAGATGACGAGGTTCAGCACCCACTTCACGACGGTCAGGAGCGCCACGACGACGATCGTCGGGGCGAGCGTGATCGGGTCGACGCCTGCCATCACGATCATCAGCACGACGTATACGAGCGCGGTCACGAGCGCCGCGACGACGCTCGCCCAGTCGATGCCGCGCACGCCGGGAATCACGCGGCGCAGCGGCAGCACAAGCCAGTTGGTCGCCTGCAGTACCGCTTGCGTGACGGGGTTGTAGGGCTGCACACGCACGGCCTGCATCCAGACCCGCAGGATCAGCGCGGCGCCGAACAGCGTGAAGAGGGTATTGAGCAGAAAACGGGCGATCTCGCCGAACATATTCGAATCCTTTTTATACAGTCGAGTAGCATGCGGCCGCCACCGCCGGATGGCGGCGCATCGGCCGACACCTTATCACGCCTCGTCGCACGAGGGGCGAGTCATGGCCGTCGTGCGCGCCAGCGACGCTTCGACGGCGGCGGCAAGCGCGGGCAGCGAGGCGGGCGGGGCGGCGCGCTTTGCGGCGAGCGCGACCGCGCGGCGGGTCATCAGCGCGTAGAGCGTCGCATGGTCGCCGTCGCGAGCCTCGAGCAGCGCGAGTTGCCGCTCGACGATGCCCGTGTCGCCGCGCGAAACCGGCCCGGCGAGTGCGTTCGCGAGCCCCTTTTCGCGGGCGGTTTCGACCGTGCCGGCGAGCATCGGCAACAGCGCGCGCAGGGCGGCGTCCTCGTCGAAGCCGAGCGAGCGCCACAGGTCGACCGCTTCGGCCAGCCCGCACAGAGCGAAGCTCGCCGCGTAATGCGCGGCGGCGTGATAGAGCATCCGGCCGCCGGGCGGGATCGACAGCGGATGGCAGCCGAGCGCGGCGGCGAGGCGCGTCAGCGCCGCGTGCAATGCGCCGTCGGCCTCGATCGTCACCGAGCAGCCGTCGATGCGGGTCAGGTCGGCGTCGCCGCCGCCGAACAGATAGAGCGGATGGAATCCGCCGATCGCCGCGCCCTGACGCTTCGCAGGTTCCAGCAGGTCGACGCCGGATGCGCCGCTGCAATGCACGAGCGCCTGCGCTTCGGCGCGCGGCGCGCCGAAGCGCAGGCTCGCCGCGACCGCGGCGAGGTGGTCGTCGGGCACGGTCAGGAAGATCAGGTCGGCCGCATCGACAACCTGTTGCGGTGTCTCGACCGCCTGGCAGCCGTCGATGCGCGACGCGAGGGCGGCCGCCGAGGCCGGCGTGCGGCTCGCCATCGCGACAACCGGAAAGCCGGCTTGCGCGAAACGTTGTGCCACGCAGCGCGCGAGACGGCCGGCGCCGATGAAACCGAGACGGGGCAGGACGGGAAGAGACATGGTGGGCGGAATGCGAGAACCGGAAAGCCGTCAGTATCGCAGGATTGATCTGGCGGTCGAGCGCGGGAAACCGGACGGCGAGGGATGCGCAGATGACGATATCGTGCCGCGTTTCACTGGATGCGGGATGGGATGAGCGCGGAGCGAAGTCCCGTGCATGTTTCGCCGGACGTCGGATCCAGCGTGTCGCCAATCGTGCGATCCGACCCTCGAGCTTCGCCCATCAGGTTGCCGGCGGGGGCGGTTGCATCACTGTTGGGTTTTTGTCTCAAATTTGTAATTGAAGATTACGGACGCTCGCACGCGGGGCGTACCGGAATCGGTAAAACTGACTGCGCGCGTCATTGTGACGCACCGGGCCGGCCGGATTCGTGCGATCTGAACGGATTTCCGGGGCGGGCTCATACGGTGCACCACGCTATCCGCACGGGTGCGCGATTGCAATTTGCAACAAATGCGCAGTACCAATGGCACGGGTTTTCGCTACATTGCAAGCATGCGACGTGCGTGCCGCCGTTGCCGACAGGAACGGCAGGAAGCCGCTCCAGCAGGAGAATCGAAGTGAAAAAATTCATTCCGTTCATCGCCGCCGCCGCGCTGGGCCTCGGGGCTGCCAGCGCTGCGCAGGCGCACGTGTCGGTCGGGGTCGGCATCGGCCTCCCGATCGCACCCGCGTATCCGGTTTATGCAGCCCCGCCGCCCGTGTATTACGCACCGCCGCCGCCCGTGTATTACGCACCGGCGCCGGCATACTATGCGCCGCCGGCGGTCGTCTACGGAGGCGGGTACTACGGTCGTCCGTACTGGCGTCACCGCGGCTACTACGGCCACGGCTACTGGCGTCGCTGATTGATGTTGTCCGCGCGCGGCTCGTCCGCGCGTGGCGAACGGCGCAGCATTCCTTGACGGGACGCTGCGCCGTTTTTTATTGGCGTGGCCGCGCGGGTTCGCTTGCCGGCGTGGATCGATGCGCGTGTCAACCGTCAGCCGCGTGGCGGGCGGCGTGACGTGTCGACCGAAGCCCGGCCGTTCAGACGGCGTGCGCGATCAGGTCGCGATAACCGCCGACGATCACGCTGTACGAGAAGTAGGCGAACAGCAGCGCCGACACGACATGGCACGCGCGCATCAGCGTTGCGCCGGCGCGCTTGCGGCCCTGGCTTGCCAGCGTGCAGACGAACAGCGTCCACGCAAGGCCGCCGAGGAAAAATCCCGACAGGAATACCGATGCCGTCGCCGGTGTCGTCGCGCCCGCCTTGGCGATCAGCGCGCCGCCGACCGCGGCGAACCACAGGATCGCGCTCGGCGACGACATCGCGAGCAGTACGCCGCGCATGAAACTGCGCGGCGCGCTCGCCTGCGGTGAAGCGCTGTCCTGCGGGCCTGCGTTGCCCGCCCTGGCCGGCGACAGCGCTTCGCGTGCCATTTTGCCGGTGAGAAACAGCAGGACGGCGCCACCGCCGACCCAGACCGCCCAGCGCACCGCCTCGAACTGCAGCAGGACGGCCATGCCGGCGAGCGCGAGCGCCGCGTAGACGAGATCGCCGACGCAGGAGCCGAGCCCGAGCCAGAAGCCCGGCTTGAAGCCGTGCGAGATCGTCAGCGACAGCATCGCGACATTGACGAGGCCGATGTCGAGACAGAGCGACAGCGACAGGAAGAATCCGTCGGACAGCATCGAGGCGGGCGGAGCGTTCATCATGCGTCGGTTGTTTGCGGGGGCGGGCCAGCGCGCACGGTCAAAGACCGATTTCCTGCCAGAGCCGATCGACGCGCGCCTTCACGGCAGGATCCATCTCGATCGGGCGTCCCCATTCGCGCGAGGTCTCGCCCGGCCACTTGTTGGTCGCGTCGAGTCCCATCTTCGAGCCGAGACCGGCGACTGGCGACGCGAAATCCAGATAGTCGATCGGCGTGTTGTCGACCATCACGGTGTCGCGCACCGGATCGACGCGCGTCGTGATCGCCCAGATCACCTCGTTCCAGTCGCGGATATTCACGTCCTCGTCGACGACGACGATGAACTTCGTATACATGAACTGCCGCAGGAAGCTCCAGACGCCGAACATCACGCGCTTTGCGTGGCCGGCGTAGCTTTTCTTCATCTGGACGATCGCCATCCGGTAGCTGCAGCCTTCGGGCGGGAGATAGAAGTCCGTGATCTCGGAGAACTGCTTTTGCAGCAGCGGCACGAACACCTCGTTGAGCGCGACGCCGAGGATGGCGGGCTCGTCAGGGGGTTTGCCGGTGTAGGTCGAGTGATAGATCGCGTCGCGGCGCATCGTGATGCGCTCGACGGTGAAGACAGGAAACCATTCCTGCTCGTTGTAATAGCCGGTGTGGTCGCCGTACGGGCCTTCGAGCGCGTGCTCGTAGGCGGCCGACGCCGTGTTCGCCGGGCGCGGCGGCGCGCCGGCGGGCGCGGGTTCGGGCGTGCCGTCCTGCGGGTAGATGAAGCCCTCGAGGACGATTTCCGCGCGTGCGGGCACCTGCAGTGTGTCGACGCCGGGCGTCAGGCACTTCGCAAGCTCGGTGCGGCTGCCGCGCAGCAGGCCGGCGAACTGGTATTCGGACAGCGAGTCGGGCACCGGCGTCACCGCGCCGAGCGTCGTGGCCGGATCGGCGCCGAGCACGACGGCGACCGGATACGGTTTGCCCGGGTTCGCCAGCGCGAACTCGCGGAAGTCGAGCGCGCCACCGCGATGCGCGAGCCAGCGCATGATCAGCTTGTTGCGGCCGATCAGTTGCTGACGATAGATGCCGAGGTTCTGGCGCGGCTTGTTCGGTCCGCGCGTGACGGTCAGCCCCCACGTGACGAGCGGGCCGGCGTCGCCCGGCCAGCACGTCTGAATCGGCAGTTTGTTGAGGTCGACGTCGTGGCCTTCCCAGACGATTTCCTGGCAGGGCGGCGACGACACCGTCTTCGGCGCCATGTCCCACACGGCTTTCGCGAGCGACAGCAGCTTGCCGGCATCCTTCAGGCTCTTCGGCGGATCGGGCTCCTTCAGCGCGGACAGAAGCCGCCCGAGGTCGCGCAGCGAGCCGAGCGCGGCGTCGTCGCCGGCGTCGACACCCATGCCGAGCGCGACCCGCCGCGGCGTGCCGAACAGGTTGCCGAGCACCGGGAATGCGTAGCCGGGCGGCGCATCGAACAGCAGCGCCGGACCGCCGGCGCGCAGCACGCGGTCGCACAACTAGGTCATTTCGAGTACGGGCGACACCGGCTGCGTGACGCGCCGCAGTTCGCCGAGCGCTTCGAGGCGCTGGATGAAATCGCGTAAGTCTTTGTATTTCATGGATATGGTCCGGGCCATCCGCGCAACGGACGGCGGTGGGCGGGGCGCAGCGGCCAGCTGCGGCCCCGGATCGAGCGCCGATTTTACCCGGCTGGCCGCGCCGATGCCCGGACAGGAAAAAAGTTGACGGCGCGCAAATGCCTACGGCATGGGGCTCACAGTTCTGAAGGGCAACAAATTATTACTTTTTGTTATGATTTTGCGTTTTTATAGTGTTGACGATCTATAAAACCCTGCTAGAATCCGCTCACATTGGTTGCAGGGTCCATGGCTTTCAGCCGCCAATCACCGATCCTTGGACGCAGCGCGTCACCGTCTGCCGAAACCTGCACGGCATGTTCGACGGTCTTAGTTCGAAGTCTCGGCCAGCGTTACCTGACGCTGGTTTTTTGCGTGGGTGCCACCGCATTTGCCCGCCTTCAAGGCGCCGGCCCTTTTGCCTGCCGTGGCCCCGAACGGTACTTTTACCGTTTCTCCGATGCCTGCCGTCATGACCAGACGTGCGGCGTCGTGATTCCGCGGAACGTTTCCTGTCTCGCCTTCGAGCCGAGCGAGCCGCACGAATCATGTTCATGGGAGATCTGAATGAACGCCTGGTTATCGTGGCGTCCCAGTGAGCGGCATGCGCATCTCGTGCGCGACATGCTGCGTCGCGGGACGCGTGTCAGTCACCATTTATTCAGCGTCGTCGGTTGTTGCGCTGTCGCGATCGCACTTGCCCTCTGGCTGCTGCCGACCGTGCGCGGCAATCTCGCCGCGAAGCTGATGCCGGTCGTATCCGCGGCCGTGCAAGCCGGTCCGGCCCGGCTGCTGACCGGCCATCCGCTGCCGAATTTCGCGCCTGCCGGCGCGCAGCCGCAGCAGGACGACGGTCCGGAAACCGATGCGCTCGCGGTGGAACTCGATACCGAGTCGTCCGACGCCGCCGCGCAGGGCGATGCCGCCGATGCGGCCCGCTCGCCCGTCACCCTCGCGAAACTGATTCCGCCGCAGCGCGTCGCCGCCGATGCGCGCGACGATCGCGCCCTCGCGTCGAACCGCGAGCAGGCCCTCGTTGCCACGTATATCTCGCGCCGTTACCGCGTCGCTCAGGAGCCGGTCGGCAAGCTCGTCAAGGCCGCGTTCCAGACCGGCCGGGATGTCGGCCTCGATCCGACGCTGCTGCTCGCCGTGATGGCGATCGAGTCGGGTTTCAATCCGTACGCCGAGAGCGGCATGGGCGCGCAAGGCCTGATGCAGGTCATGTCGAAGGTCCATTCCGACAAATTCGAGTATTTCGGCGGCACGGACACCGCGCTGCAACCGCTCGCCAACATTCAGGTCGGCGCGCTGGTGCTGAAGGATTGCATCGCGCGCGGCGGTTCGCTCGCGAGCGGGCTGCGCCTGTACAACGGCTCGACGAACCCGGACGACGCCGGCTACAGCTCGAAGGTGCTGGCCGAGCGCGGACGCCTGCGCGACATCGCGCGCGGCCGCAACGTGTCGATCTATGCGCCGCAGCAGCAGACCAAGCCGATCGTGACCGCCGCCGCGACGTCGATGGGCAGCGCAAGGCGCGTTCACGCAACGCTGGACGCAGCCAAGACCGCCTCGCCGAAGGCGCAGTCGCAGGACGACGCAAGCGCCGACACCTCGAAGGCGCACAACGGCCGCTCGGAGCTGGGCGCATAACGCGCGGTTTCGCGGCGAAGCAGCATGTGAAAAAGGAGGGCACCCGCGAGGGTGTCCTCCTTTTGCTTGATGGCTTGCTGTTGCGTCCCGGCATGAGGCGGGCGCCGTGTCCGTGTCGTACGTGCCCGGCGCCCGCGCGGCCGCTCAGCGCAGCCGGAACAGCGTGGCGAGCCGCTCGACCGCTTCTTCGAGGCGCGAGTAGGCGGTCGCATAGGACAGGCGGATATAGTCGCGCGGCGCATGCGTGCCGAAATCCTGCCCCGGCACCAGCACGATGCCGGCATCGTGCAGCATCGCGTGCGTGAGGGCCGCGCTGTCGCCGGCCGCCGGATGATGGACGCCGTCGCATTGCGCATAGACGTAGAACGCACCGTCCGGCATCACTGGCACCTTGAAGCCGAGCTGTTCGAGCGCCGGCACGATGAAATCGCGGCGCCGCTTGAATTCGAGGCGGCGCGTTTCGTAGATATCGAGCGTCGCCGGTTCGAAGCACGCGAGCGCCGCATGTTGCGCGAGCGCCGACGGGCAGATGAACAGGTTCTGCGCGAGCTTCTCGAACGTGCCGACGAGCGCCGGCGGAACGACCAGCCAGCCGAGCCGCCAGCCGGTCATGCTGAAGTACTTCGAGAAGCTGTTGACGGTGACGACGTCGTCGCCGAACGACAGGGCGGACACCGGCGGCGCGTCGTAGCTGAGACCCTGGTAGATCTCGTCGACGATCGTGAAGCCGCCGCGGGCGCGCACCGCATCGACGATCCGTCGCAGCTCGTCGGGCTCGAGCGACGTGCCGGTCGGATTCGACGGCGACGCGAGCAGCACGCCGCGCGTGTTGTCGCCCCATAGCCGCCGGACGTCGTCGGCGGTGAGCTGGAAGCGTGCCTCCGGGCCGCTCGGCACGAGCACCGCGCGGCCTTCGGCCGCCGCGACGAAGTGGCGGTTGCACGGATATGACGGATCGGGCATCAGCACCTCGTCGTCACGTCCGACGAGCGCGAGGCAGGCGAGCAGCAGCGCGGCGGAGGCGCCTGCCGTCACGACGATGCGCTCCGGGCTGATCGTCAGCCCGTACGCGTGCGCATAGTGCGCGGCGATCGCCTCGCGCAGCGGCGCGATGCCGAGTGCGCTCGTGTACTGCGTGACGCCGCGGCGCAGCGCGGCGGCGGCGGCCTCGACGACCGGCT
>NZ_JAHACR010000141.1 GCF_018375725.1 Burkholderia sp.
CCGCGCGCATGGACTTCGGCCATGTTGGATTTCAGCTTCTGGAACAGGCGATCGTCCGGCGCGATCGTGACGACCGGCATCGCACGCGTGACGAGCGCAAGCGGGCCGTGCTTCAATTCGCCGGCAGGATAGCCTTCCGCATGGATATACGACACCTCCTTGAGCTTCAGTGCGCCTTCCATCGCAATCGGAAAATGAATGCCGCGCCCGAGGAACAGCGCGTTCTCCATCCGCGTGAAATCGGCGGCCCAGCCCATGATCTGGGTTTCCAGCGCCAGCGCATTGCCGATGCGCGCGGGCAGCCCGCGCAGTTGCGCCAGGTACGTCGCCGCGCGCGCCGCGTCGATTCTGCCCCGCAGCCGCGCAAGCGTCACCGTCAACAGGAACAGCGCCACAAGCTGTGTCGTGAACGCCTTGGTCGATGCCACCCCCAATTCGATGCCGGCCTGTGTCAGGAAGCGAAGCGGCGCATGACGCGCGATCGTGCTCGTCGCCACGTTGCAGATCGCCATCGACAGATCCTGTCCCATGCCGCGCGCATGCTCGATCGCGCCGATCGTATCGGCGGTTTCGCCCGACTGCGAGATGCCGACGACAAGCGTCTGGCGATCGGCGACGGATTCGCGATAACGGTATTCGCTCGCGATCTCGACCTGGGCCGGGATGCCGGCGATGCCTTCGAGCCAGTATTTCGCGGTGAGTCCTGCGTAATAGCTGGTGCCGCAGCCGAGCAGCAGCACGCTGTTGACGTTCGACAGCCACGCGCGCGAGTCGTCCTCCGGTCCGAACAACGCGGGGGAGATCGTGTCCACGCCGGCGAGCGTGCTGGCGATGGCCGTCGGCTGCTCGAAGATTTCCTTCTGCATGAAATGCTGGAACGGACCGAGATCGACATCGCCGTGACGCGCCTTGACCTGGCACAGCGGGCGCTTCGCTTCTCGCCCGAGTGCATCGGCGATCTCGATGCGCTCCGGCGTGATCAATGCGACGTCGCCGTCTTCGAGATAGATGAAGCGATCGGTCAGTTCGCCCAGCGCCGCACAGTCGGAGGCCAGGTAGTTCTGCCGCGCGCCGATGCCGATCACGAGCGGCGAGCCGGCGCGCGCGGCCACGAGCTGCTGCGGTTCGCGGGCGCTCAGCACCGCGATCGCATATGCGCCATGCAGGCGTTTGACGGCACGAATCACCGCATCGAACAGATCGTCGCGATACTCGCTGTGAATCAGATGGGCGATCACCTCGGTATCGGTCTCGCCACGAAATACGTAGCCGCGCCGCTGCAAATCAGATTTCAGCACTTCGTGGTTTTCGATGATGCCGTTGTGCACGACAGCGATCGTGTCGCCCGACATGATCGGGTGCGCGTTCGTTTCGGACGGCGCGCCATGGGTCGCCCAGCGCGTATGGGCGATGCAGGTTCCCGCCTCCAGACCGAGCGTCGTCACGCGTTGCTGCAGGTCGGTCACGCGCCTCAACGTGCGTTCGCTGCGAATGCAGCCGCCGCTTTGCAGCGCGATCCCGCACGAATCGTAGCCGCGATACTCGAGCCGGCTCAATGCCTTGACCAGTTGCGGCACCTGATTGTTCTGGCCGCTTGCTCCGACGATTCCGCACATAGGTCACCTCGTCCAGAAAAATAATCGGCATGCTCGTACGACGCGGCCGGCACTGGCGAGTGCACGTGCCGCCGCGGGCTGACGCAACCGGTGTCCTGGCCGGATGCGCCGTATTCAGGTCTGACGGCGCTCCGGCCCCATGCCGCGCCAGACGGTTTCGCCGGTTTCGCCGGCGGCCCGGTCCCGGGCGTTCGGCACCGTCCATTCGAGCGCGGAAATCAGGCCGTTCGCATCGTGCGATGCGATGAGGATCCGCGAAGTCCGCTTGCCGCCGGGCGTGCCGTCGCTGAGCAGCGACGCGCTCGGCCCCGGCTTCGCCTTGAGGCCCGCCGAGCGCCGCAGCAGCTTCGACACGCGCAGCCGGTACGCAAACGGGTGGACGACACGCGCCGCGATCAGCCATGTGACGAGCGCGCCGGCCATCACCGCGATACAGGTCACATAGAAGACCAGTTGCTCGATCGGCATCTCCGCATCGTTGAACGGCAGCAGGTAACGGTACGTATAGATGCAGATCGATGCCCATACCGCCCCGACCAACGCCGGCCGGAGCAGCCGGAACCACACGATGTGCACGCATCCGGCGAAGGCGCCGCGGTCGGCAATCATCTGGCCCGGGGCGCGCAGGGAGAGGTCAATAATCGGTGCGTTCGTCATGTTGAATTCCTCGGTCGGGGCTGATCCATACGGCACGTTTGCCGCGGCCGCGCAGTACGACGGCGGGCACGGCGACGACGGTGGTGATCATGCTGATCACCCAGAAGGCAACCGGATACCAGACGGTGTCCAGGAAATACATCAGGAGTTTTTCATCGTATCGGCGGTCGATCATGCAGCCGACGATCAGTTGCAGCACGCAGGTCGCCACGAGCAGCATGCCGTGCCAGTGCGGCACGACCGACACATGCCAGTCCTGCGGCAGCGGATAGAACAGGTTGATGACCGCCAGGAGCAGGATGAACGACATCGAGTACGCCCACGCGATGCCGATCAGATACTCCGCGAACAGCGGCCACATCATCATCTGCGCGGGCCGCAGCACGGTGCGCGCGTACTTCAGCAGCACCTGGATGCCGCCCTTGGCCCAGCGCAGCCGCTGGCGGTAGAGTCCCTCGAGCGTCTCCGGCATCAGGATCCAGCTCAGCGCGTGCGGTTCGTACACGATGCGCCAGTCACGGCATTGCAGCTTCCAGCTGATGTCGATGTCCTCGGTCAGCATGTCCGTGCTCCAGAAGCCGACATCGGCGAGCGCGGTCTTGCGGAACATCGTGACGACGCCCGAGACCGTGAAAATGCGGCCGTAGACCTGCTGCGTGCGTTTGATCAGCCCGACGATCGACGAGAATTCGCCGACCTGCATGCGGCCGAGCAACGACGTGCGCGTCCGGATGCGCGGGTTGCCGGTCACCGCGCCGACGCCGGGATCGGCGATGAAATGCTCGAGCATCCATTCGACCGCATCGTGCGCGAGCAGCGAGTCGCCGTCGATGCAGAGCAGGAACTCCGCGTTCGTGACGGCCGCCGCGGTCGTGAGGCCGACCGCCTTGCCTTCGTTGCACGCGTGATGGATGACGAGGAGCCGCGGTATGGTGGCGGCCAGCGCGTTGAGAATATCGCCCGTGCGATCCCGGCTGCCGTCGTTGACCGCGATGATGTCGTAGTTCGGATAGTCCATGCGGTTCAGATGCTCGATCACGGTCCGCACGTTTGCCCCTTCGTTGAAGCAGGGCACGACGATCGACACCTTCGGCATGCCGCTCTGCGCGATCGTCCGCCTCGACAGCACGCGCCCTTCTTCGAGCAGGAAGAAGTGCACGACGCCGCCGATCATCCACAGGTACGACATGAAGAACGGGTAGTAGAAAACGAAATCCTGCAGGCGCTGGATGATGCCGTGAGTCGTCATTTTGCTTGCGCCCCCTGATTTTGCTGCATGTGCATCAGCGCGTTGATCGATGTCGGATCGAGGCGCGACTTCAGCGACATGACAGCGCGCATGGTCTCGAGATTCGGTTCGTCATGCAGGAAATTGTCCGGGTAATAGCCGAAGTTCACCGCGCCGCGGGTGCGCAGCCGACGCATCTGCGTCAGCAGCGTGCGGCTGGGAATCGACTTGCGGGCGTGCCAGTCGTAGGACTGCAGTTCGAACACCGTCTTCGCGAACCCGTGCGGTTTTGCGGCAACGATGTCGATGAGCCGGTCCAGCCATGCGTCGGGATTCGAGGCTTCCTCCATGTAGGGCATCGCCATCAGAGCGACAAAGTCGTACGTGTTGAGGAAATCGTCGTAGTTCTGCGCGTACCACGCTTCGGACGCGGGATTCAGCACCGGCTGGGCGAAGATGTTGCGCGCGGTGAGCACGTCGCCGGCGTTCTGGTTCGCCAGGACGATCTGTTCCAGTTGCCGTGTCAGATCGAGCAGATAGCGCGTCTTCTGCCGGGTCCAGCGGTTCATCAGCTCGGGCTTGGCGCGGATCTTGCCGATGTCGGGCGGCAGCCCCCACTGGGCATAGGCCGCCAGCGCGTGGCGGCCGGCGTCCTCGTAGTCGTCGAGCACCGCGTCGTCGCTGAAGAGAATGCCGCTGAACGACGCGTACTTGCTGAGATCCTCGTAGACCTGCTCGATCATCAGCCGGGCTTTCGGATCGAACGGACTCAGGCGAAAGCCGCGCGTGCCTTTCTCGCGCGCCGGCGCGCCGCCGTATGCGCTGACCGCCTCGACGCCGCTGAATTTCCCGGGCGGCGGACGGAACGCGAGCACGGGCATCCATGCATAGACCTGCACGTTGGACCGCGTATTGATTTGCCATGCCGCGCGTGAGAACAGGTCGGCCCGCATCGGCAGGTGACGGTTCGGAAAATAGACGGACTCCGCGACGCCTGTCCCCTTGGGATCGGCATACGCCTGCAGGTACACCGATTTCGGCTGCATCCGGTAGAGGCGCTCGACGAGTATCCCGAGGTTCCGCTCCTGCTGGGCCGGATCGGGATCGTAGACCTGGTCGAGGTCGATCTGCACGACGCGCTCGACGACCCCGACCGTGCCGCGGTTGGTCGCCGGCTCGCGCATCGAGTGCTCGAATCCGCCGATATCCACGTCGTACATCATCAGAATGCGCCGCAGGCGGTCGAGCGGGACGTCCGGCGTATTCGGCCCGGCATCGAGACTGAACTGGATGTCCATGCCGAGCGATGTCGAGATGTTGCGCACCGGCTGGTTTTCCGCGCCGTACGGCCAGACCATCGAGCGCGCGGTCACGCCGGTGCGTTCGCGGATCTGCCGGATGCAGGTCTGCAGATCGTTGCGCACCCGCGCATCGAACTCCGCATCGGTTTCATAGCGTTTCTGGTCGTCCAGATAGAGATGCGACGTGGTCGCGGGCAGTTGATTGCCCTGCGGATTGGCGGTCGCGCCATGATGCAGGTTGTGCGTGTGGCAGGCGAGCTCGATCAGGTCCGACGCGCCGAGCTTGCGCACTTCGTCCCAGCCCATGAAATATTCGCGAGGCACGGCGATCTTGTCGCTGATGCGGATCGGCGCATCGGCCGGGGCGTCGATCCATGCCGTGACGATGCCCATCACCGCCGGATACCTGAAGCGCTGCAGCAGCGGCAGCACCTTCGTGTAATGGCTGCGATAGCCGTCGTCGAACGTCAGAAGCACGGCGCGCGGCGGCAGCGGCTTGCCGCCATGCCGGGAAGCCTCGATCTGCCTGACGGTCACGGGGTGGTAGTTGTTGCTTTGAAACCAGGAAAAGATCGCGGTCAGCGTGCCGGTGTCGATCGCGTAGGGGTCGGCCATCGTGGACGAAGCGAACGTCGACAGCAGGTTGTCGCGCACGTCGTGCATGCAGATCACGCGAAAGGTCTTGCCGTCGGCGGGATCCGACGGCGGCAACAGATCGATCATCTTCGCGTTGGCCACGCCCGGAAACAGCGAGCATGCCGTGAATGCGCCGAGACATCCGCACATGAAGGTCCGTCTGGATTGCATGGGCCGGTCTCCTATTGCTAGAAGGGGAGGTTGAGCGCGAGATAGCCCGTTTCGGAGCGTTCCCGCGTGCCGTCGTACGCATGGCTGCTGACTTCGATGCCGTAGGTCAGCGTGATGTCGCGCTTGAATGTCCAGGCGTGCTCGAGACGTGCGCTCCAGAGCGCACTGGTGCCGAATCCTCTCTGGTTGTATGCGCCGCCGGACGCGGAGATGCGCTGCCGCAGCGACATGTCGCCCTTCTTCCAGGCCGTCCATTGATGCATGACCGTCGCCGCGGCCGCATAGTCGCGCGACGGATTGAAGTAGGGCGTGTCCCGGCGCGTGTTGCTGTCGGTGCCGAGATTCAGCGACACGTTGACGAACTGGTTCGCGGCGGTGAATACCCGCTGCGTGCCGGTCGCGGCAATTTCCTGGTGCAGGTTCGCATCGCTGTAGCGGCTCACGCCGTAGCTCAGCTTCACCTCGCGGCGATCGCTCTGGCGGTAGGTGACCTCGGCACTCGCGGATCGGCCCCAGATGTGTGCGGCATAAGCCTTCCACGGCAGCGAATTGTCGTTGCTGTCGACCGTGCCGGACACGCTCCAGTAGTCGTTGAAGTCGTAGGAGACGGTGCCGCGGCCGCCGGTGCGCCCGTCGCCGCCGAACGAGCGGGTGACCTCGCCCAGCACCGTGAACGGCCCGCGCCGGTAGTCGCCGCCGATGCCGGTGCGCGTGCGGCTGATGCTGCCGATGTCGGTTTGCGCGTGGCCGAAGAACGTATGGGAAAAGACCCGCCAGTTGTCTCCGAACGGTTGCGAGTACAGATAGGTATCCGATGTGAACGCGTTGTCCGCCAATGCGCTGTTGCCGTGCTCGTAGCTCAGTTCGGTCGTCAGAATCGGGCTTCGGTACGCGTTGTAGTCGCGCTTGAACGCGCGCACCGCGCCGCTGTCCGGAAACGTGCCGTCGAAGGCCACGTCGACATTGCGTGCGGTCCGGTAGTCGTCGGTCGAGAGCGACACGCGGCCGAGTCCGGCGAGGTTCTCGATGCTGTCGGGGTGATCGGTCAGCGTCGCGGTATAGATCGCGATCGCCTGGCGCGGGTGCGACTGATTCGCCACGGCGTCGGCATGGGCGGCGCGCACCTCGGAGCTGAACGGCACTTCCTTTTCGAGCTTTTCCAGCGCGACGATACCTTCGTCGACCTTGCCCGTGTAGATCAGGTATTGCGCGCGCAGCCGGTAGTAACGCAGATAGTCGTCGTTTGCCGGATCCCACGTGTGCACGTCCGATGCAGGCGGCAGCGCGGCGCCCATATCGTCGAGCACCTTGTTGGCGTCGGCGGCGCGCGCCTGGTCGATGTACGCCCAGAACAGTCCTTCGCGCAGCTCGATCGGGCGCGTGCGCGCGCCATACTGGAAACCGCGCGTCGCGCGGTCGTTCGGCGATGCGCTGGCCTGCGTCAGCGCGCGCTGATAGGCGGCTGCGGCCTTTCCCGGTTCGTTCAGGTACAGGTACGCATCGCCCACGCCCGCCAGTGCGTCGACCGAGATCTCCGCATCCGGGGGGATCGTTTCGAACGACGCCACGGCCTTTTTCATCTCGCCGCGCGCGGCGTAGGCCACCGTACGATCGCCCGCCAGTGCCGTTCTGACCGGCGAGTATTCGGGCGTGATCGGCAAGCGCGTATTGAGATCGTCCGCGGCTTTCAGCGCGGCGTCGATCCCGTCGAAGCGATCGGTGCTTGTCATGGCGCGCGCCTTGTCGCGTCCGCCTCGCACCTGCTGGCGGATCGCGATTTCTTCCAGCTGGGCGAGATCGAATGCGGAAAATATGTCAGGCCGGCCCTTGGCTTCGTCGAGCGCCTTGACGGCGCCGCCGCCGGTGGCCAGGCCGAATACTTCGGCGCGTACCGCCGCGGCATCGGCCGGCTGGGTGCCGGAAGGACCGCGAGCTTCGGCGACTTCGGACGAGGCGCCCGAGCCGCCGTCGCCTTCAGCGGCGATGCAGGCGCCCGATGCGATGAGCAGCAGCATCAGCGGGGCATGAAGGAGAATCCGCTGGTTTCGCGGAATGGCAAGGGATTTGCGCATGTGATTGTTGGCCACGGCGTCCTCTCTTTGAAACGGTTAAGCCGGCCGTGCATGGCGCACGCGCCCGATCTGGTGTCGAGCTTGCGACCGACTGGTATCCCCGATTGCCATTCAAAGGCGATTTCGTATGGCCTGCCCGAGCAGCGCCCGGGATTCGCCGTTCCCCGGGTCGAGCGCGAGCGCCCGGCTGGCGCTTTGCTCCACGCAGTGCCATTGCTCGATGTTGGCGCACATCCTCGCCCTGGCGAGCGCGCGGGCGGCATTCAGCTCATTCGGCGTGACGTTTGCCGAACGCGTCGTGCGGGCGGAAGCGCTGGGCCTCGATGCGATGTCGACACGCGCTTTCGAACCGGCATGATCGTGTGCCGCCGGGCGACGCCGGGCATCGGCATACGATTGCCCGATCGGGCTGTTTTTCCCGCTGTTCCGTGCCACACGAAGATCGGACGCCGACCGACGCAAGAGCCGGGCCGGTCGTGTCCCGGCGCTGGCTGCGCTTGGCGGCGCGATCCGCGGCGCGGCTTCCGGCTCGATCACGACGCTCACCGGCGGCTTCATGTCGGACCGCGATGTGCCCGACGTGGCGTGCGTCGCCGTGCCGACCGGCGGTGGGGCGGCGGCGACAGCCTTGCCGGTTTCCGGCCCGGTCGTCCTGATCGGGCCGGAGACGGCATGGGCGCCATTCGCGGGCGCGTCCGCCGCATCTCGTCTGACGTGAGTGAAGATGCCGAAGATCACGGCGAAGGCCGCGAGGCTGAGCGCGGCACTCTTGCCGGGACCCCATGTCGTTCTCGGTGGTCCATCGGAATGGCTGTCTGGCCGATCTGCACGGGTCATGCATCGCTCCTTGATTCCTGACCCGTATCGCGAACGATGTGAACAAAACCGTTCGCGATACGCCGCCGCAACACCTACCACTTCAACTGAGCATCCATCGTGCCCGTCTCGACGATCGCGTACTTCATCTCGCCCTGGTATGTGCCCTCGATCCGGTAGCTCGCATCGGGAACGCTGAACAGACATCGCGATCCGGTTGCATTGAATTCCGCGAGGACGCGGCCGTGGCGCCGCAGCCTCACGGAAACATTGATGAGCGGATTGCCGGTCTGGACCGACACGAACGACACGCCCAGGTTGTATGGACGTCCGTCGGACGGAAGCGGCGCACTACCGTCGATACGGGCATCGCCGCAAATGTATGAAATGACGTATCGCTGTGTTTCCGCATCGGATGCGGATGTTTGAGCGATTGAAGTGGCGCTCGAAAAAATAATTGAAACGGCAGCGATTGAAACGGGGAGCGCGCTCTTTCGAAGCGAAAATGACATTGCGACCTCCGCTTGCCAGTAATTGCAAGCATACATTTCGGGCTGGAAAGCGAAGCGCGATGTTTCCCTTATGCAACAATTCAATTGCATTAAATTGGATCCGGCGCCGCTCTGGGATTGGGTTTCCGCGGAATTGTCCCGAAAAGTAATGGTTGATTGGTATTGCTGTGTATTAATTACATCCAAAAGTCCTGATTAATGAAAATATTTCTTTGTCTGATTTTAAGAGGAATGTCGGCGGATTTAATTAATATTAAATGACGATTGTTATTTGCACTGTGGGAATAATAATGGACGAAAAACGGAAATGTTTTTGGTGTGTGTTGTAACAAGACGTATCGCCGCGCAGGCGATACGCGGTTTATTTTCGCAATATGGTTTTTCGGTTAAACGTCGTACGGAACGAACGGTGATCGTGCGCGGCCCGTCATCCGCATGCGCCTTGCATTCCGGGCGGCCGGCAACAAAGAATTAGGCACGGACGGCAAGCCTTGGCATGTGCGGCAGGCAGCAAGAAAGGCCGCGTGCGGATTGCGAGCGGAATGCCTTGCACGTCTGACGAACGCGAGCCAACGACACAACAGTCATGGAGGGCGACATGAGCACCGGGAATGAGCTTCAGGCGACGGTACAGGCACTCGTGCAGGATGGCAAAGGCTTGCTGGCGGCCGACGAAAGCGGGCCGACCATTGCCAGGCGCTTCAAGACGATCCATGTCGAATCGACTGAGGAGAACCGTCGCGCGTGGCGCAGCCTGTTGCTGACGACACCGGGGCTCGGCGAATTCATCAGCGGCGTCATTCTTTACGAAGAGACGCTGGGACAATGCGCGGACAACGGTCTGCCGTTGCCCGAAGTGGCGGCGCGCCAGGGCATTGTCCCCGGCATCAAGGTCGATGCGGGCAAGATTCCGCTTGCGCATGCGCCGGGCGATGAAATCACGCAGGGGCTGGACGGACTCGCGCTACG
>NZ_JAHACR010000142.1 GCF_018375725.1 Burkholderia sp.
CAACTTTTATTAAAAATGGAATTTCTTCACCATCTGCTTCGCGGTATGCCGCTGTGCATTGCCGCTGATATTCATCGCCGCGATGATCTGCCCGCGCCGGTTGCGGATCGGCGCCGAAATCGACAGCAGGCCGACTTCCAGTTCCTGATCGACGATCGCCCAGCCTTGCTGGCGAACCTGCGCGATGGCGGCCTTCAGTTCACCGATATCGGTCGTCGTCCGCGCCGTATGCGCGCGGATGTCGCTCTGCGCGAGCGTTTCGTCGAGCGCGGCGTCGTCGAGCGCGGACAGCAACACGCGGCCCATCGACGTGCAGTACGCGGGCAGGCGGCTGCCGATCGACAGGTTGATCGTCATGATCTTGTGTGTCGGCACGCGCAGCACGTAGACGATCTCGGTGCGGTCGAGCACCGCGGCCGAGCAGCTCTCGTGGATCTGTGCGGACAACTGCTCCATCACCGGATCGGCGAGATTCCAGAATGGCATCGACGTCAGGTACGCGAAGCCGAGATCGAGAATCTTCGGCGTGAGCCGGAACAGGCGGCCGTCCGCCTCGACGTAGCCGAGCGTCTGCAGCGTGAGGAGAATCCGTCGTGCCCCGGCGCGGGTCAGGCCGGTCGCGGATGCCACTTCGGTCAGGGTCTGCTCGGGATGGGCGGCGTCGAACGCGCGGATCACCGCGAGCCCGCGCGCGAACGACTGGACGTAGGAGTCGCCGGGTTTCTGGGTGTCGTCGTGGGTCATGAGCGGTTGGAATGTCGTGCAGCCGAGAAGATAGCGCATGGGGACAGACACGCCAACCGCAGGCGCTTGACACATCCTCCCCACACTCCCTATGATGCCTCGAAACGTTCGATATTCGATCCAATGTTCGTATATAGAACATTTAGGCGCATCCGGGCGATCATTGCAATGGGTGCGTTCGTTTCGATTTCACGGAGACACTGATGACCGAAGCTTTCCTGTGTGACGCGATCCGCACCCCCATCGGCCGCTACGGCGGCGCACTGAAAGATGTTCGCGCCGACGACCTCGGCGCGGTGCCGCTCAAGGCGCTCGTCGAGCGCAACCGCGACGTCGACTGGTCCGCCGTCGACGATGTGATCTACGGATGCGCGAACCAGGCCGGCGAGGACAACCGCAACGTCGCACGCATGTCGCTGCTGCTTGCCGGATTGCCGCAGGGCGTGCCGGGCACGACGCTCAACCGGCTGTGCGGCTCGGGCATGGACGCGGTCGGGGTCGCCGCGCGGGCGATCAAGTCCGGCGAAACGGGGCTGATGATCGCCGGCGGCGTCGAAAGCATGACCCGTGCGCCGTTCGTGATGGGCAAGGCGGCCAGTGCGTTCGCGCGGCAGGCGGATATCTTCGACACGACGATCGGCTGGCGTTTCGTCAATCCCCTGATGAAGCAGCTGCATGGTGTCGACTCGATGCCGGAGACCGCCGAGAACGTCGCGACCGACTACGGCATCAGCCGCGCCGATCAGGATCGGTTCGCGCTGCGCAGCCAGCAGAAAGCGGCGCGCGCGCAGCAGGACGGCACGCTCGCGGCGGAAATCGTCGCCGTGACGATCCCGCAGAAAAAGGGCGACCCGGTCGTGGTGTCACGCGACGAGCATCCGCGCGAGACGTCGCTCGAGGCGCTCGCCAGGCTCAAGGGCGTCGTGCGCCCGGACGGCACCGTGACGGCCGGCAACGCGTCGGGCGTCAACGACGGCGCTTGCGCGCTGCTGCTCGCGAACGAGGAAAACGCGAAGCGCTTCGGCCTGACACCGCGGGCGCGCGTGCTCGGCATGGCGACGGCGGGCGTCGCCCCGCGTGTGATGGGGATCGGCCCGGCGCCCGCGACGCAGAAGCTGCTGCACCAGCTCGGCATGACGATCGACCAGTTCGACGTGATCGAGCTGAACGAGGCGTTCGCCTCGCAGGGCCTCGCGGTGCTGCGGATGCTCGGCGTCGCCGACGACGATCCGCGCGTGAACCCGAACGGTGGCGCGATTGCGCTCGGACACCCGCTCGGCGCGTCGGGCGCGCGGCTCGTGACGACGGCGATGTATCAGCTGCATCGCACGAAAGGCCGTTACGCACTGTGCACGATGTGCATCGGCGTGGGGCAAGGCATCGCGATCGCCATCGAGCGGGTCTGATTGGGCGAAGGCGCGGCGTGAGCCGCGCCGCTTCGGAACCGGTACGCTCGACCCGCGAGCGTGGCAGGGCTCATGCCGATGATGGCGACCGGACGGTCGCGATGAAAGTTCGCCGGAAGCGGACTGGATTTCATCCATGAATCATGTGTCATGCAACGATGCGCATAGGCCGGTTTTCTGCATATTTTCCCTAGCCATGGTTAATGTTTTCGGAAATTCTGCCGAAAGCGTAGGGGTGTGACCAAATCCTTCCAGGTGTGCCCGGCTGCGTTTGGTCCCGAGCCGTTAATCCAGAAGCCCAGAAGCGGACGCAAGATCTGTCATTCGGAGCCCACCACCATGCGCAACAACCAGCCCGTCACGCAACACGAATACGATTTCCCCGATGATGCGACGCTGATGTCGACCACTGACGCCAACAGCTACATCACCTATGCGAACGCGGCGTTCATCCAGGTCAGCGGATATTCCGGCGAGGAAATCGAAGGCCAGCCGCACAACCTCGTGCGCCACCCCGACATGCCCAAGGAGGCGTTCGCCGATATGTGGGCGACGCTCAAGAGCGGCGAACCATGGACGGCGCTCGTCAAGAACCGCCGCAAGAACGGCGATCATTACTGGGTGCGCGCGAATGCGGTGCCGGTGATGCGCAACGGGCAGCCGACCGGCTACATGTCGGTGCGCACGAAGGCGTCGCGTGACGAGATCGCGGCGGCCGAGGCGTTGTACCGCGATTTCCGCGAAGGCCGTGCCGGCAGCCGGCGTTTCCACAAGGGGCTGATCGTCCGCAAGGGGATCGCCGGCTTCACGTCGCTGCTCCAGACGATGTCCGTACGCTGGCGGCTCCATTCGGCGCTGCTCGCGCTGACGCCGGCCGTCGTGGGCGCCGGCTGGGCGTGCGGTTTGTCGGGCGCGGGGCTGGCCGCGTTCGCCGCGGTAACGGCGGGCATTTCCGTCGGGGCGGGCCTGTGGCTCGATGCGCAGATCGCGCGTCCGCTCAAGCAGCTGCGCGATCAGGCGTTGCGTGTCGCGACCGGCGAGAGCCGCGGCGGTGTGCGAATGAATCGCGTCGACGAGATCGGCATGGCGCTGCGCACGATCAACCAGCTCGGGCTGATGTTCCGCTGGCTGATCGACGACGTGAGCGAGCAGGTGCTCAACGTTCAGCGCGCGAGCAACGAGATCGCACAGGGCAATAACGATCTGAGCTCGCGCACTGAACAGGCGGCAACGAGCGTGCAGCAAACCGCGGCGTCGATG
Organism: Burkholderia sp.; assembly: GCF_018375725.1. GTDB lineage: Bacteria > Pseudomonadota > Gammaproteobacteria > Burkholderiales > Burkholderiaceae > Burkholderia. The sequence goes on from NZ_JAHACR010000142.1 coordinate 3,411, forward strand.
GCGGAGATGACGGCGACCGTGTCGAGCAACGCGGAGACGGCACTGCAGGCGAACCAGCTCTCTGTTTCCGCGAGCGATGCGGCGCGGCGCGGTGGCCAGGCCGTAAGCCAGGTCGTCAATACGATGCACGAGATCACCGACAGTTCGCGCAAGATCGAGGACATCATCAGCGTGATCGACGGAATCGCATTCCAGACCAACATCCTCGCGTTGAACGCGGCGGTCGAGGCGGCGCGTGCGGGCGATCAGGGGCGCGGGTTCGCGGTCGTCGCGGGCGAGGTGCGGGCACTGGCGCAGCGCAGCGCGAACGCGGCGAAGGAGATCAAGACACTGATCGGCGCGAGTGTCGAGCGGGTCGAGTCGGGCGCGCGGATCGTCGACGATGCCGGCAAGACGATGGAGGACATCGTCACGCAGGTGAAGCGCGTGTCGGATCTGATCGCGGAGATCAGCTCGTCGACGGCGGAGCAGAGCACCGGCGTCGCACAGGTCGATCAGGCCGTGGTGCATCTCGACAACATCACGCAGCAGAACGCCGCGCTCGTCGAGCAGAGCACGGCGGCGTCGGAGAGCCTGAAGCAGCAGGCGACGCGGCTGGTGGATGCGGTGGGTGTGTTCCGCTAGGTCGGGAACAAGGCTGCATGGTCCAGGCCACGATCAAATCGTGGCGATCAGTTGCTGCGCGATCAGCGCAGTCACGTTCATCTTGTCGTGATGCGCGCGCTCGAGCATGCCGACGCTGCGGTATTCCGTCTCGCCGGGCAGCGGCACGACGCGCAGCGCATCTTCGTGGTTCCAGGTCGAGCGCCGCAACAGCGGCACGACAGTCACGCCGACGCCTTGCCGCACCAGCGCCACTAGCCCCTCCAGCGAACTGAGTTCGAGAAATGTGCTCACCTTGATGCGTTCCCGGCGCAGCGCGCGGTCGATGACCGCGCCGGTGCGCTGGGTCGCATCGAAGCGCAGGAACCGTTCGCCTTCCAGCAGTTCGCGCACCGAGGCCGATTTCAGGTTCGCGGGCGCCAGCACGACGATCGGCTCGCGATAGAGCGGCGTCCAGCGCGCGCGCGCCGGCAGCCGCCCCGGCGCTTCCACGAGCACCGCGCAGTCGATGTCCCCGGTGTCGACCCGCTCCGCGAGTTCGATCGATTTCGCCGTCATGATGCGGACCTCGAGGCGCGGCTGTGCGGCCTTGATCTGCGTCACGGCTTCCGCGAGCGCGCTGACCGCCGATTCGACCGTGCCGATCGTCACCGGACCGATCGGCGCTTCCAGCCCCGCTGACAGCATCCGCATCGCATCGTATTGCGCGAGGATCTGCTGCGCGTAAGGCAGGAGCGTCAGGCCCATCGTGTTCAGCGCGATCGAGCGGCCGGCGCGGTCGAACAGCGCGTGATCGAATTCCTCTTCGAGCGCGCGCATCTGCATGCTGACCGCCGACTGGGTCAGCGCCATGTGCTCGGCGGCGAGCGCGAACGAACCGTATCGGGCCACCGCCGCAAACGTGCGCAGAAATCGCAACGTACTCATGAAAGCACTCCGGTCAGCCGATGATCGAAATCGCCCGGCGAAGGCCGCGCGCGCCGGCTCGCGACCCGTGCGCCTCCTTCGAACACGACGTTCGATTCATCAAGATTCCTGAAGTCGCGCATCAAAAATTCTAGCTTTCCCTGATTATTTTTCCCAGCCAGAATGAGTCCGCAAGGTTGTGCCGGATGCGCCGCGATTTTCCTGCATCACAAGCGAGGCCGGCGGCGAGGCGTGCCGCGGGCGAGTGGAACTGACAACGGGACTGGGAGCGGTCACGATGGAAATTTCAGTGGAGTCCGAAAGCACCGCAGCATTGGCAGGCACTCCAGCGGCCGGGCGACGGATCGACACCCGCATCATTGCCGTGTCGACGATCGGCAACGCGCTCGAGTGGTTCGATTTCACCGTCTTCACGTTCTTCGCGGCGGCGATCGCCAAACAGTTCTTCCCGACCGACAATCCGGCGGCGGCGCTGCTCGCGACCTGGACGACGTTCGGCGTCGGCTTCCTGACCCGGCCGCTCGGCGGCATCCTCCTTGGCAGCTACGCCGACCGGCACGGCCGCAAGGCGGCGCTTCTGGTCACCATCTCGGTGATGGCGCTCGGCGTGGCCGTCATCACGTTCACGCCGACCTATTCGCAGATCGGTCTTGCCGCGCCGGTCATGATGCTGATCGGCCGCTTCCTGCAAGGCTTTTCGGCCGGCGGCGAGGTCGGCAGCGCCACCGCATTCCTGGTCGAGCATGCGCCGGTCGAGCGGCGCGGCGTGTACGGCAGCTTCCAGATGATCGCGCAGGCGTGCAGCATGCTGCTCGGCGCGACCGTGAGCGTCACGATCACCCAGTTGCTGACGCCGGCCCAGATCGACGCGTTCGGCTGGCGCATCCCGTTCGCGCTCGGGCTGCTGATCGTCCCGGTGGGCCTGTACGTGCGCTCGCGCCTCGACGAGTCGCCCGTATTCAAGCAAGCCCGGCACGTCGAGCGGCAAAAGCGCTCGCCGTTCCTGGAATCGGTGATCTCGCACTGGCGCCAGGTGCTGGCCGGCTTCGGCCTGACCGTCTACGGCACGATCGGCACGTATCTCTTCTACTACTACATGCCGAGCTACGCGACGCGTTCGCTGGGCATGTCGCTCAAAAGCAGCGTCATCGCGTCGCTGTGCGCGGCGATCGCCTACATCGTCGGCACGCTGGCGTCCGGCCGTCTATCGGATAGCGTGGGCCGCAAGAAGCCGATGGTCGCGTCGGCGGCGATCAGCCTGGTCATCGCGTATCCGTTGTTCAAGCTCGTCAGCGTCGTGCCGACACTGCCCGTGCTGGCTGTCGTGCAATGCTGCCTGATGCTGTCGCTCGGCCTGTTCCAGGGTTCGTACTGTGCGTTCGTGTGCGAACTGTTCCCGGCGCGCGTCCGTGCCACGTCGATGGCCATCGGCTACAACTTCGCGGTAATGATCTTCGGCGGCTTCGCCGGGACGATCGCGACGCTTCTGATCGGTCATACCGGCGACAAGCTGTCCGTCGTGTACTACGGCATGTTCGGCGCGGCCGTCGGCCTGACCACGATCCTGTTGCTGAAGGACCGTTCGCGCCAGCCGTTGCTGTAGCCGGATGACGCGATTCACCTGATCGGGGCCGGCTTGCCGGCGGTCGCGTGGCGAGACGGCCGCGCGACTGTCTCCGGCCGCCGCATATCGACGTTCGAGGACACCGGATTGTTATGACCATCATTCCCGCGATTGCCGAAGCCGAGCCGGAACTGCAAGCCATCCGCCGCGATTTTCACGCTCACCCCGAGCTGCGCTACGAAGAGGCGCGCACGTCCGACATCGTGGCGCGGAAGCTCGAATCGTGGGGCATCGAAGTCACGCGCGGACTGGGCCGCACCGGCGTGGTCGGCGTCCTGAGAAACGGTACGGGCAAGAAGACGATCGGCTTGCGCGCGGACATGGACGCGCTGCCGATCCAGGAACTCAACACATTCGCGCATGCGTCGCGGCATCCCGGCAAGATGCATGCATGCGGTCACGACGGCCATACGGCGATGCTGCTCGGCGCCGCGCAATACCTGGCCTCCCATCGTCATTTCGACGGCACCGTCGTGTTCATTTTCCAGCCCGCGGAAGAGGGCGGCGGCGGCGCGAAGGCGATGCTCGAAGACGGTCTGTTCGAGCGATTCCCGGTCGATGCGGTGTTTGCGTTGCACAACTGGCCGGGATTGGCCGCGGGCCATTTCGGCGCACGGGTCGGCGCGACGCAGGCGTCGAGCAACGAGTTCCGCATCGTCGTCAAGGGAACGGGCGCGCATGCTGCGATTCCGCACGAGGGTATCGACCCGGTGCTGACGGCGATGCAGATCGGCACGGGCCTGCAAAGCATCATGACGCGCAACAAGCGTCCGATCGACGCCGCCGTGCTGTCGATCACGCAAATGCAGGCCGGCGAGGCGGTCAACGTGATTCCGAATACGGCGACGCTGGCCGGGACGGTGCGCACCTTCTCGGTCGAGGTGCTCGACCTGATCGAGACACGCATGCGCGCGTTCTCGGAGGCGACCGCCGCGGCTTATGGCTGCACGGTCGAATTCACGTTCGACCGGAATTATCCGCCGACCGTCAATACCGCAGCCGAAACGCATTTCGCGCTGAACGTGATGCAGGAGATCGTCGATCGCGATCGCGTACAGACGAACATCGATCCGACCATGGGCGCCGAGGACTTTTCCTTCTTCCTGCTCGAGCGTCCGGGTTGCTACGCGTATATCGGCAATGGTCTCGGCGACCATCGCGCGCATGGTCACGGGCTCGGTCCGTGCACGCTGCACAACACGAGCTACGACTTCAACGACAGCGTGCTGACGCTCGGTTCGACTTACTGGGTGCGGCTGGCCGAGGCGTATCTGGCGAAGTAGGCGGGCGCACCCGGCGCAGGTCCGAGCCGTGACGCCCGCCCGGTTGCCCGGGCGGGCGGCCGGCCGGTCAGACGGCCAGACAGAGGTACTTGATCACCACATAGTCGTCGATGCCGTAATGCGAGCCTTCGCGGCCGAGGCCCGATTGCTTGACGCCACCGAACGGCGCGACCTCATTCGAGATCAGCCCGGTGTTGACGCCGACCATGCCGTACTCGAGCGCTTCCGCGACGCGCCACACGCGGCCGATGTCGCGACTGTAGAAATACGCCGCAAGACCGAACTCGGTATCGTTCGCCATCCGGATCACGTCTTCGTCGCTGCTGAACTTGAACAGCGGCGCGACCGGGCCGAACGTCTCTTCCTTCGCGACCTTCATCGCCGGCGTGACGCCTGTCAGCACGGTCGGCTCGAAGAACCCGTGACCGAGCGCGTGACGCTTGCCGCCGGCCGCGACGTGTGCGCCCTTCGCGAGCGCGTCCTCGATGTGCGCCTCGACCTTCAGCACGGCCGCTTCGTTGATCAGCGGGCCTTGCGTGACGCCCGGCTCGGTGCCGCGCCCGACCTTCAGCTGGCCGACCGCCGCGGCGAGCTTCTGCGCGAACGCGTCATAGACGCGCTCGTGCACGTAGAAACGGTTCGTGCAGACACAGGTCTGGCCGCTGTTACGGTACTTCGACGCGATCGCGCCCTGCACCGCCGCATCCAGATCGGCGTCGTCGAACACGATGAACGGCGCATTGCCGCCCAGTTCCAGCGACACCTTCTTGACCGTCGGTGCGCACTGCGCCATCAGCAGGCGGCCGACCGCCGTGGAGCCGGTGAACGACAGCTTGCGCACGACCGGATTCGACGTCAGTTCCCCGCCGATCGCCTTCGGGTTGCCCGTCACGACGCTGAACACGCCGGCCGGCACGCCCGCGCGTTCGGCCAGCACGGCCATCGCCAGTGCGGAGAACGGCGTCGCCTCGGCCGGTTTCACGACAATCGGGCAGCCTGCGGCGAGCGCCGGGCCGACCTTGCGCGTAATCATCGCCGACGGGAAGTTCCACGGCGTGATCGCTGCGCACACGCCGACCGGCTCCTTCGTCACGACGATGCGCTTGTCGCTCGCCGGCGTCGGAATCGTGTCGCCGTAGACGCGCTTGCCTTCTTCCGCAAACCATTCGAGGAACGACGCGGCGTAGCCGATCTCGCCCTTGGCTTCGGCGAGCGACTTGCCCTGCTCGGTCGTGAGGATCAGCGCGAGGTCGTCGGCGTGTTCCATCATCAGGTCGTGCCATTTGCGCAGGATCGCCGCGCGTTCCTTCGCGGTCTTCTTGCGCCAGGCGGGCCAGGCGGCGTTGGCGGCGTCGATCGCCTGACGCGTCTCGGCCGCGCCCATCGCCGGCACGGTGCCGACGAGGCCGCCCGTCGCCGGGTTGCGGACTTCGAACGTCTCGCCGCTCGCCGCGCCTTGCCATTGGCCGTCGATATAAGCCTGCTGGCGGAACAGCGAGGGATCTTTCAGTGCAAGGGATTCTTGAACAGTGCTCATGATGGTGCCTGCTTTGCAGATGCGACGGCCGCCGCCGTCCCGGGGGGGACGGCGGCGGTGCGGTCAGTTGGCGGAGGCTCAGGCCGGCACGCCGACCGTTTCCTTGAGTACCTCTTCGAGGATGCCGAGTGCTTCGTCGAACACGGCTTCCGTAATCGTCAGCGGGAACAGGAACCGTACCACGTTCGAGTACACGCCGCAGACGAGCAGCAGCAGCCCGCGTTCGAGCGCGCGCGCCTGCACGCGCTTCGTGAATTCGGCGTCCGGCTCGCCCGTGCCCGGCTTCATGAATTCGACCGCGATCATCGCGCCCGGACCGCGCACGTCGGCGATCTGCGGCACGTCGGCCTGCAGTGCGTTCAGCTTCGCCTTCAGCGTGTCGCCGAACTGCGTCGCGCGTTCGCACAGTTTCTCTTCGTCGATGATCTCCAGCACCGCGTGCGCCGACGCGACCGCCAGCGGGTTGCCCGCATACGTGCCGCCGAGGCCGCCCGGCGCGGCCGCATCCATCGCGTCCGCACGGCCGACGACGCCCGACAGCGGCATGCCGCCCGCGAGACTCTTCGCCATCGTGATCAGGTCGGCCTGCACGT
>NZ_JAHACR010000143.1 GCF_018375725.1 Burkholderia sp.
CATGATCGAGACGATCAACAAGATGAACCGCATCTCGCGGCAGATCCTGCAGGAAACCGGTCTCGAGCCGGATCCGGCAACGCTCGCCGAGAAGATGGAGATGCCGGAAGACAAAATCCGCAAGATCATGAAGATCGCGAAGGAGCCGATCTCGATGGAAACGCCGATCGGTGACGACGACGATTCCCATCTCGGCGATTTCATCGAGGACACCAACACGGTCGCGCCGGCCGATGCCGCGTTGCACGCGAGCATGCGCGATGTCGTGAAGGATGTGCTCGATTCGCTGACGCCGCGCGAGGCGAAGGTGCTGCGGATGCGTTTCGGTATCGAGATGAGTACCGATCACACGCTCGAGGAAGTCGGCAAGCAGTTCGACGTCACGCGTGAGCGGATCCGCCAGATCGAGGCGAAGGCGCTGCGCAAGCTGCGTCACCCGAGCCGTTCCGACAAGCTGAAATCGTTCCTCGAAGGGAACTGATCCTCGGCGTTTCCCCTCAGAATGCCACCGGCTTCGAAACATTGCCGGTGGCATTTCCCGTCTTTGTTGTTACAATGCCGCCCCGGCGTTCAGTTCGGGCGCTTGTAGCGCGCGTCATTGCAGGGCCCCTAGCTCATGCTTGGTTAGAGCAGCGAACTCATAATTCGTTGGTGCCGGGTTCGACTCCCGGGGGGCCCACCACAATGTTCTTCATTTCAGAAGCTTAAGTTTTCTTGCGCTTATCCCGGGGCAATTCCGGGGAAGAAAACAGCGATTCGAGCCTCGCCATCTCTGGCGCATTCTGCTGACCGTCCATCCATTTCACGTAGGTCTTCAGGAATGCCTCAATGCTGCGCTCGAACTGCTTCGCGCAGAGCGCTGGCGTCATGCATGGAGAATGCGCTGCGAGCGAACCTGCTGGACGTGAGGGAACAGTACGGGCGGCAGATCAAGGCGTTGCCGGAAGCGTACGGCGATACAGGTCGATGGAAAGGCCGCTCGCCGAGACTGGCCAGGTCAGCCAACTATATCGACTGGATCACGTCGAGCAACGCCCGCTTGATCGCATTGCCCGCTCCGGCCCAGGCGAGCCCGATGGCCGCCTTATGATCGCCCAGTTCGAGCGGCCGGGCGACGACCTTCGGCGGCAGCGCCATCGCCGCGGCCGCCGGGATCACGCCAATGCCGAGCCCCGCCGAAATCAGTGCGAGCATCGTCGTGAACTCGCCGAGCTCCTGCGCAATCTCCAGATCCGCGCCCTCGCGTTTCAGCGCCACCAGCATGTCGTCGTGGAAACCCGGCGCGTAGCGCCGCGCGAGCACGAAAGCGGGAAAACCCCGGAGATCGGCCGGACGGATCACCGGCCGCGTGGCGAGTGCGTGATCGCCGGGAAGCGCGACGACGAACGATTCTTCGAGCACCACGCGGATGTCCAGGCCGCTGCCGCTCACGGGCAGGCGGATCAGGCCGAAGTCCAGCTGATTGTCGTGGAGCGCGGCGATCTGATCCGGCGTCGGCATATCCTTCAGTTCGAGCGTGATGAGCGGGTAGCGCGCATGCATGGCGCGAATCAGTGCCGGCAGCAGCTTCGGCAGCACCGACGACACGAATGCAATGCGCAACGTGCCGATTTCGCCCCGTGCCGACAGCCGCGCGGTCTGCTCAGCGCGCCCCGCCTGATGCAACGTAGCGCGTGCTTCGGGCAAAAAAAGCCTGCCGGTCGTGCTCAGGGCGACCTTGTGGCGGTCGCGTTCGAACAGTTGCACATCCAGTTCCGCCTCGAGCGCCTTGATCTGCATGCTCAGTGCCGGCTGCACGATGCACAGGCGCTGCGCCGCCCGCCCGAAGTGCAGTTCCTCCGCGAGCGCGACGAACGCGCGTAGATGCTTCAGCTCCATGAAATCCTCCGCCCCGAGGGCGCGCCAGGCCTGTAATCACGATTCATGATAACAGCGTCATGAAAGACTATTGGCGCGATGGCGGCGCTTCGGGTGAACTAGGCGCATTCGGAGACAAACCGCATCCAGCCGTGGATGCGCCGCCAACAAAATGGACGAGACGCTGAAACTCTTCAACCTGCGCGGCAAGCGCGCGCTGATCACCGGCTCCGGCCGCGGCATCGGGCTTGCGCTGGCGCGAGGACTTGCCGGCGCGGGTGCCGCGATCGTCATCAACGATCGCAATGAGCAAAAGGCAGCGGACATCGCCGCTCATCTGCGCGACGAGGGCTTCGACGCCGACTTCGCCGTGTTCGATGTGACCGACCGCGATCAGGTCGTCGCGGCGATCGACCGCGTCGAACAACACATCGGCGCACTCGACATTCTGATCAACAACGCGGGCATCCAGCGCCGCGCGCCGCTACAAAGCTTCGATGAACGCGACTGGAACGACCTGCTGCGCGTGAATCTCGACGGTGTGTTCCAGGTGTCGCAGGCCGTCGCACGACACATGCTGGCGCGCGGACGCGGCAAGATCATCAACATCGGTTCGGTGCAGAGCGAGCTGGCGCGGCCGGGCATCACGCCCTATGCGGCAACCAAAGGCGCCATCCGCATGCTCACCAAGGGCATGTGTGCGGAGTGGGCGCGGTACGGCATTCAGGCCAACGCGATCGCGCCCGGCTACTTCGAGACCGAGCTCAATCGCGCGCTCGTCGACGATCCGGCTTTCTCCGAATGGCTCTGCAAGCGCACGCCGGCGGGCCGCTGGGGCCGCGTCGAAGAGCTGTGCGGCGCCGCGGTGTTTCTCGCGTCGTCCGCATCGGATTTCGTGACCGGGCAGACGCTTTTCGTCGATGGCGGATTGACCAGCGTAGTCTGAACCCACAGGAGACAACACGATGCGTATTTCACTGGCAAGCCGACGCGTACGCGCGCTCGCGGGACTGACGATGGCCATCGCGGCGTGCACGTCGTACGCGGCCGACTGGATCGTGTCCGGCAACGACGGCAAATATCAGCGTGTCGAAGGCCGTGACACGTATCCCGACAATCCCGCGCCGGATACGCTGACGCTGCTGGACGCCAGCCACTTTCCGCCGCAGGTGAAGGTGCAGGTGGAAGTTGAAAACGGCATCCAGGGTCCGCCGCAGGCGGTTGCGATCACGCCGGACGCGAAGGTCGCGCTGGTCGGCGCGCCGACGCGTTACGACCATGTTGCGAAGAAGCTGCTGATGGATGCGTTTGTGCAGGTGGTCGACCTGCAGGCAACGCCGCCGGCCGTGACCCGGCTCGATATCGGCTGCCATCCGCAGGGCATCGCCATCGACCGCAGCGGCCGGCTCGCACTTGTCGCTTGTGTCGACGGCAGCGTGGCGGTGCTCGACATCGACGGAAACCGCGTGACGCTCGCGGATCGACTCAAGATCGGGCAGAAGCGGCTCGCGGGCGTGAGCTTTACGCACGACGGCAGGCATGCGCTGGTGGCGCTGCGCGATGAGCAGGGCGTCGCGGTGCTCGACGTCGCCGACGGGCGCGTGACCGACAGCGGTGTGCGTCTGTCGAGCGGCGTCGCGCCCTACACGATCGACGTATCGGGCGACGGCAAATGGGCTGTGGTGAGCGATGTCGGGCTGGCCGGCCTGCCATCCTATTCCGGCAAGCTCGCGGGCGATGCCGATACGGTGACGCTCATCGATGTCTCGCGCGAGCCGTTTCGCGCGGTTCAGCACGTGAGCGTGCCGTCTCTGCCCGAGGGCGTGGCAATTTCGCCCGACGGCAAATGGATCGGCGTACAGGCGATGGACGGTTCCAACCTCACGCCCGACAACCCCGGACGTCATGTGCGCGGCAAGGTGCTGCTGTTCGCGATCCGCGACGGCCAGGCCGTGAAGGTCGCCGAGGTGCCGGGCGGCGAGGCTGCGCAGGGCATCGTCTTCACCGCCGACAGCAAGCATCTGATCGTTCAGTTCAACGTCGAGAAGCAACTCGCGCTCTATGCCGTGAACGGCGGTCATCTGCGCGACACCGGGCAGCGCATCGCGCTGACGGGCGGACCTTCGTCGCTGCGCACGATGCCGCGCTGACGCGCCGGACATCCAGTCAACGCGTCATGACAGAGCACCATGTTTCGAATTCCTGACCCGACAAAGGCAGCCATGCCCCATTCGATTCCAACCCTGTGCGGCTCGCTCGCCGGCCAGCCGTTCACCTTCAACGTCAAGGTGCACAACGCGGCCTATCGGGCGCTCGGCGTCGACTACACGTTCGTCAGCTTCGGCGTGGAAGACGCCGCCGGCGCGATCGACGCGATGCGCACGCTCGGCATCCGCGGACTGAACGTAACGATGCCGCACAAGCAGGCGGTCATTCCGCACCTCGATGCGCTCGACGAAACGGCTCGCGAGATCGGCGCGGTCAACACCATCGACAACCGCGACGGCCATCTCACGGGCTACAACACGGACTGCGTCGGCGCCGTGCGCGCGCTCGAAGAAGCGATGCCGCTCGAAGGGCGGCGCGTCGCGTTGCTCGGCGCGGGCGGTGCGGCCCGCGCGATCGCGTGGGGTGTGCAACGCGCCGGCGCGCGGATCACCGTGTTCAACCGCACCGCGTCGCGCGGGCAGGCGCTTGCGCAGGACTTCGGTCTCGCATTCGGCGGCGATCCGGGCGACTTCGATCCACATGGGTTCGACATCGTCGTGAATGCGACTGCCGCCGGATTCCGCGCGCCGGAGGTCAAGCCGTTGCGCGCCGGACAGCTTGCGCCGCATCTCGTCGTGATGGATGCGGCCTTCATCCCGGTTCGCACGAAACTGATCCGCGACGCCGCCGAACTCGGCTGCCGCGTGATCGACGGCACGCGCATGCTGCTGCATCAATTCTGCGGTCAGGTCGAGCTTTATACGGGCAAGCCGGCCCCGCTCGAGGCGATGAGCGCGGCCTTGCTCGACGAGATCGCGCGAGTCGGCTAGGCCGGTGCGGTCCGGTATCGACGAAGGCGCGTGTGGCCAGCGCGATCCGGCACCTCGCGACAAGACGGGGGACGGGTTCATCGCATGGCGACACGGGCTGGAGCGGCGTTCGCACGCCGCCATGAAAAACGGGCCGTCGAGATCACACCGATGATCAAGGCGGCCTCCATATTGGAGGAGACGTCATGAAATACCAGCAATCCATTGCGGCCGCCCCGAGCGCGGGCTGCATCGACGCCGATAGCCGCAGACAGGACGTGACGACCGCGGATCTGTACCGTGCCGCATGGGCCGCATCGCTGGGCAGCGCGCTCGAATACTACGACTTTGCGCTGTACAACCTCGCGTCGGCGCTGATCTTCGGGCCGCTGTTCTTCCCGTCGAGCGATCCGAGCATCGGCCTGATCGCGAGTTTCGGCGCGTACTTCCTCGGCTTCGCGATCCGGCCCGTGGGCGGCATCGTTTTCGGGACGCTCGGCGACCGCTATGGGCGCAAGTTCGTCCTGATGGCGACGATCCTGCTGATGGGCGTCGCGAGCACGCTCATCGGCCTGTTGCCCACCTACGCGAGCGCCGGCGTCTGGGCGCCGATCCTGCTCGTCGGCTGCCGCCTGCTGCAGGGGCTCGGCGCCGGCGCGGAACAGGCCGGCGCCGCGGTGCTGATGGCCGAGTACGCGCCAGCCAGGCGTCGCGGATACTTCGCGGCGCTGCCGTTCATGGGCGTGCTGCTCGGGACGGTGATGGCGGCCGCGATCTACTTCGCGCTGGTGCGCGTCGAAGACGTCTCGCAGAGCTGGCTCTGGCGCGTGCCGTTCCTCCTGAGCGTCGTGATCATCGCGGTGGCGATCTGGATCCGGCTGAAACTCAAGGAGTCGCCGTCGTTCGCCAAGCTCGAAGCGCGCCATCAAGTCAACGACAGTCCGTTGAAACATCTCCTTGCGCATTCGAAGCCGACCCTCCTCCGGGTCATCGGCATGCGGATGGCGGAGAACGGCGGTTCGTCGATCTATCAGTCGCTCGCCATCAGCTATATCGCGGCCGCAACCGGCCTCAAAGGATCCATCGGGCCGCTCGCGCTGCTGCTCGCGGGCGCGTCGGGCGCGCTCGTCATTCCGCTGACCGGCATGCTGAGCGACCGGTTCGGACGCATTCCCGTGTATCGCGCGTTTGCGTTGTATCAGATGCTGCTCGCCTATCCGACCTGGTGGGTGCTGAGCCTGGGCAACGCGACGGCGAGCGTCGCGATGTTGTGCGTCGCTCTGGTCGGCGTCTGGGGCATGTTCGCGACGCAAGGCGCGCTGCTTCCCGAACTCTTTGGCGCACAGCATCGATATGCCGGCGTCGCGGTGGGGCGCGAAGTGTCGGCTGTCATCGCGGGCGGGGTGGCGCCGCTCATCGGCGCGTCGATCATCGCGTGGGCGACTGCGCACTGGGGCGGCAGCCAGGGCACGATCCTCGCGTGGATTCCGCTCGCCACCTATGTCGCCATGCTGAGCGGGATCGGTGTGGTGACGACCTTCTATACGCCGGAAACGCGCGGCCGTGACCTCGACAGCTTGCGCGACGCCGCGGACGTCACGGCGGGGGCGGCGGATCGGCCAGAGGCATGACGCTTTATGTCCCGGGCGCCCGGCGCAGTGATCGCCGAGTCGGGCGCCGGTCTTGTCGCTTCAAGCCGCAAGCAACTGCTGCCGCATCTTGTCGAACTGTTCGCACTCGTCTTTGAGCCATGCGGAAAACGCGGCAATGCGCGGGTCTTCCGGCTGACGGCAAAGTAATACGTAGCGTGCCGGTGCCGGGACGTGTCTGCCAAACACATTGACGAGGCGCCCGCTCCTGAGTTCTTCGTAGACCAACGCCGACCGGCTGATAGCCACGCCCTGATGGTTCATTGCGGCACTGATGGCCAGGCTGGAGAGGTTGTATTGCGGGCCTGCCAGATGCGCGATCCATGACGGATGAACGGCCTCCATCCAGACGCGCGATTCCGCAAATTCCGGCGCGCCATCCCATGCGGCAGCATCGTGCAGCAGGACGACGCCGTCGAGCGACGTCCCCTTCGCGAAAGCGGGGTGCTGTTTCAGATATGCCGGAGTCGCAACAGCAACCAGGTGTTCGGCCAGAACGGTTTCGGCGTGAAGTTGGGGATAGTCGAGGGGATCGTATCGGATCGCCACATCGATTCCGCCGGCCTCCATCGCGTATCGGTCAAGCGACTGGAATTCGGCGATGACGCGCAGCGGGACATCGGGCTGCCGGCGCTGAAAGATGGTCAGGCGCGGTATCAGCCATTGCAGCGCAAAAGACGGCGAGCAGCTCACCTGCAAGGGCCGGTGCGACAGTCCGAGCTGGCTGAGTGTCTGGTTGATGTCCAGAAACGCTCTCGACGTGACTTCCCAAAGGACCTTGCCCTTCGATGTCATCACCAGGCCGCGCGCGTGACGTTCGAACAAGGGGTAGCCGAGACGCTCTTCCAGATGACGAATCTGTTGACTGACCGCGCTTTGCGTCAGGTTGAGCGCGTGTGCCGCCTTCGTGAAGCTCAACAGACGCCCGGCCGATTCAAAGCAGCGTAGCCAGCCGAGAATGGACGAGTCGAGTTGCATCGGTATTAGCGTGGCTAATGGGGGGATTAGAAACTAGCGCTTCCGCCGACATTTGGCAAGCTCTACCATCCTTCCGGCTGCTTCCTTTTCCGTTGCTTTCGATACAGGTCATTCCATGGCATCCGTGCTTGGCGCTCCCGGTCTATTAGACAGACTACAGTCCGAAGAACCGCTTCTGTGGCTCAATCCAAACCTGGGCAGTGCTCTGCCGGAGCATGCGCCAAGCCACGCCCAGATCACGCAGGCCGAAAGGCGTCTCGCGCAGTGCGAGGCCTTGATGCGCGAGCTCTTTCCAGTCGACATCGCGGGGCCGATCGAATCCGAACTGATGGCCGCCGCGCATTTGCAGCAAGCGCTGATGCAGCCCGGCAGGCAACCGGGCGCGTGGTTCCTCAAGCGCGACGATACGCTGCCGATCGCCGGATCCGTGAAAGCGCGGGGCGGCTTTCACGAAGTCCTGACGATTGCCGAATCGATCGCCATCGAGGCGGGTCTGCTCGATGCGGCCGGCGATCGGCGAGTGCTGGCTTCCCCGCGTGCTCGCGAACTGTTTTCACGGCACACGGTTGCCGTCGGCAGTACCGGCAATCTCGGCCTCAGCATTGGCGTGATGGCCGCCGCGCTGGGCTTCAGGGTGATCGTGCACATGTCTTCGGACGCCAAACAGTGGAAGAAGGAACGCCTGAGGCAGCGCGGCGTCGAGGTCGTCGAGCATGAGGGCAGCTATGCGCAGGCGGTCGCGGCCGGCCGCGAGGAAGCGCTCAGGACGCCGAGATCCCATTTTGTCGACGACGAGCGCTCGCTGATGCTGTTCCTCGGCTATGCGGCGGCGGCGCGCCCGCTGGCCGCGCAACTCGAGGAAGCCGGACGCATCGTCGACGCCGGGCATCCGCTTTTCGTCTATCTCCCGTGTGGCGTCGGCGGCGCGCCGGGCGGCATTACTTATGGCCTGAAGGCGTTGTTCGGTCCGCATGTGCACTGCTTTTTCGCGGAACCCGTCGCTTCCCCGTGCATGCTTGTCCAGTTGGCGGCCGGTCACGGCGAACAGGTCTCCGTCTATGACATCGGGCTGGATAACCGGACAGATGCCGACGGTCTGGCGGTCGGTCAGGCTTCGCCCCTCGTCAGCCCGTTGATGGCGGCGCAACTCTCCGGCGTATTCACGGTGAGCGACGCGCAACTCTATCGGCAGCTGCTGCGGGTCAAGCAGACGATGGATATCGATCTCGAGCCTTCCGCCGCCGCTGCCGTCAACGGGCCGGTCTGGCTGAGCGACTCGCCGGAAGGTCGTGAATACACGCGTGCCCGCAATCTCGACATGAGCGGCGCCACCCACGTCATCTGGACGACCGGCGGATCGCTGGTGCCGCCCGAAGAACACCGGCGTTTCCAGGAATACGCGAAAGCGCTTGCCGCTCAACGCTGAGCCACACGATGGATGTCATGGCCTGACGACTTGATAAAACAACAGGAGACAAACGCCATGTCTGAAGCACGCCCGGAACCGGATGCGTCTTTCCAATCGCTGATCGCCAAACTGAACTGGCGGTTGCTGCCCTTTCTGCTCGTCTGCTATGTCTTTGCGACGCTCGATCGCGTCAATATCGGCTTCGCCAAGCTGCAAATGCAGGGCGATCTCGGGCTGTCCGATGCGGCCTATGGACTGGGCGCGGGGATTTTCTTCATCGGATACATGATGTTCGAAGTCCCGAGCAATCTGATGTTTCCGAAGTGGGGCGCCCGCAAGACGTTCAGCCGCATTCTGATTCTGTGGGGCCTCACGTCGGCCGGCATGATGTTCGTGCGCGACGAGACCACGTTCTATGTGCTGCGATTCATGCTCGGCGTGTTCGAGGCGGGGTTCGCGCCCGGCATGTTCTTCTACCTGACCTATTGGTACGGCAAGGCGAACATGGGGCGTGTCATGGGCATCGTGTTGCTGGCCGGGCCGCTCACCGGCGTGATTTCCGGCCCGTTGTCGGGCGGAATCATGACGCACCTGGCCGGCGTGCATGGCTTGCACGGCTGGCAATGGCTGTTCGTCCTGGAAGGCATCCCCTGTGTATTTCTTGGCGTCCTTGCCCGGTTCGTTCTGTCGGACAAGCCCGCCGATGCCCGCTGGCTGAGTGCCGAAGAGCGCGCGCTCCTTGCGTCACGGAAGGATGCAGACCACCCCAGGCATCACTCGTTTGCGCAGGTCGCCAGGGATCCGCGCATCTACTTGATGGCGATGGTCCTTTTTTGCCTGTTGAACGTCGCCTATGCGGTTGCGTTCTGGTTTCCGACCCTGCTCCGAAACAGCGGCGTGAGCGATCCATTGTCGATCGGTTGGCTGTCGTCGATCCCGGCTGTCGTAGCGTGCGTTGTCATGGTGATGGCGGGGCGCATTTCAGACCGGTACGGCGACCGTAGCCGCCATGTGA
>NZ_JAHACR010000144.1 GCF_018375725.1 Burkholderia sp.
GAACGCCGCCACGTAGATCAGCCACCCGCCCAGCGCGCGCGTATCGAGCCCCATTCCGCCCGGCAGCGGCAGACGGTCGCTATAGAGCAGCAGCGGAATCGCGATCATCTGGCACGCGGTCTTGAACTTGCCGAGCGAATTCACCGCGACGCTCTTCGACGCGCCGATCTGTGCCATCCATTCACGCAGCGCCGAAATCGCGATCTCGCGTCCGACGATCACGAGCGCGATCGCCGCATCGACCCGTGCGAGCTGCACGAGCACCAGCAGCGCCGCCGTCACCATCAGCTTGTCCGCGACCGGGTCGAGGAACGCGCCAAACGACGACGTCTGGTTCCATTTGCGCGCCAGATAGCCGTCGAACCAGTCCGTCAGCGCGGCTAGGATGAAGATCAGCGCCGCCGCGAGATTGCGGTGCGCGCTTTCCATCATCGCATCCGGCAGATAGAACACACCGACGACGAGCGGAATCAGCACGATCCGCACCCACGTCAGGAAAATCGGAAAATTGAACGGCATGGCATCCGGAACAGTAAAGGATTCGCAATTGTGCCGCGTCGCCCGCCCTGCCACAAGCCAGGCGGGCGGGCGACACAGGTCAGTGCAGCTGGCGATAGATCTGTTCTGCGAGCGAGCGCGAAATGCCCTCCACGCTCGCCAGCTCGTCGACGCTCGCCGACACGACGCCGCGCAGCCCGCCAAAACGCGCGAGCAGCCGCTGCCGGCGTTTCGCGCCGACGCCTTCGAGCTCCTCGAGCCGCGACGTCTGGCGGGTCTTGGCGCGCTTCGCGCGCATGCCGGTGATCGCAAAGCGGTGCGCCTCGTCGCGGATCTGCGCGACCAGCATCAGCGCGGCGCTCTCCTTGCCCAGTTCGAGCGGCGCGCGCCCGTCCGCGAACACCAGCGTCTCGAGCCCGACCCTGCGCCCCTCGCCCTTCGCGACGCCGACCAGCATCGACGTGTCGAGGCCAAGCTCGGTGAATACCTGCCGCGCGATATCGACCTGTCCCTTGCCGCCGTCGATCAGCACGATATCCGGCAACAGGCCCGCAGCCTCGGCCTTGCGCGACGCTTCGCCGTCGAGGCCGGCCGCGTCGTCGGCCGATGCCGCTTGCGCCGCCTGCTCGACGAGCTTCTCGTAGCGGCGCGTGAGCACCTGTCGCATCGCCGCGTAATCGTCGCCCGGCGTGATGCCCGCGATGTTGTAGCGGCGGTAGTCGCCGGACTGCATCTTGTGATGGTGATAGACGACGCACGACGCCTGCGTCGCCTCGCCCATCGTGTGGCTGATGTCGAAACACTCGATCCGCAACTGCGCGAGGTCGCCGCTTTCGAACCCGAGCGTCTCGGCGAGCGCGCGCGTGCGCGCCTGCTGCGAGCCCTGCTCCGACAACAGCCGTGCGAGCGCCAGCCGGGCGTTCTGCTCCGCCATCGACAGCCACGCGCGCCGCTGTCCCTGAGGCTGCCGCACGAGCGACACCTTGTGCCCCGCCTGCTCGGCCAGCAGCTCGATCAGATCGCGGCTCGCGGGCGCATGACTCACGACCAGCACCGGCGGAACGCGATTGCCGAGGTAATGCTGGGCGATGAATGCATCGAGCACTTCGGCCTCGACCGATGCGCTCGCCTCCTGCGCGCCGTCGGCCGGCAGGTCGGGAAGCGCATCGCCCGGCTCCCCGGCTTCGTCGCCGCTGCCGCCTTCGGCAAGTGTCAGCGCACTCTCGACATGCGTGGGGAAATAGGCCTTGTCGCCGAGATGACGGCCGCCACGCACCATCGCGAGATTCACGCAGACGCGGCCGCCCAATGCAACGACCGCAAGGATGTCGACGTCGCTGTCGCCGCCGACTTCGATCGCCTGCTGATGCAGCACGGTCGCAAGCGAGCTCATCTGGTTGCGCACCGCGGCCGCCTGCTCGAACTTGAGTTCGGCGGCGAACGCGTGCATTTTCTGCCCGAGCTCGCTCATCACCTCCTTCTGCCGGCCGAGAAGAAAGCGCGCCGCGTTCGATACATCGCGCGCGTAGTCCTCTTCGGAAATCGCGCCGACGCACGGCGCGGTGCAGCGGCCGATCTGATGCAGCAGGCACGGCCGCGTACGGTTGTTGAACACCGAGTCCTCGCAGGTACGCAGCTGGAACACGCGCTGCAGGATCTGGATGCTCTCGCGCACCGCCGATGCGCTCGGAAATGGCCCGAAATACTGGTTCCGCTTGTCGACCGCACCGCGGTAATACGCCATGCGCGGAAAGCGATGCGCGGTGAGTTTCAGGTACGGATACGACTTGTCGTCGCGAAACAGGATGTTGTAGCGCGGCGTGAGCGCCTTGATCAGGTTGTTCTCGAGCAGCAGCGCTTCCGCCTCCGAGCGCGTGACGGTCGTTTCGATGCGCGCGATGCGCGTGACCATCGTCGCGATGCGCGGCGACAGCTGCGTCTTCGTGAAATAGCTCGATACGCGCTTTTTCAGGTCGCGCGCCTTGCCGACGTAAAGCACGGCGCCCGCCGCGTCGTAATAGCGGTAGACGCCTGGCAGGTGCGGCAGTTGCGCGAGGATTTTCTTCGGCTCGAACGGGGCTTCGGGTGCGTCTGGGGATGTCATGCGTGATCCGGGCGCCGCGAGGCGCACGAACGGTCTATTAGAATCGCCAGTTTAGAGCATTCCTCCTGCCCGTTTCGATGCCACACACCATGCCGCGCTCCCACCCTCCGTCCGCGCACGTACCGGGCGAACCGCTCGCCTGCGACATCTTCTGCACGGTCGTCGACAACTTCGGCGACATCGGCGTGTGCTGGCGCCTCGCGCGCCAGCTCGTGCACGAACATGGCTGGCAGGTCCGGCTGTTCGTCGACGACCTGCGCACGTTCACGCGCCTGTTGCCCGGCGTGCAGCCCGACGCGGTCCGGCAGCGCGCCGACGGCGTGGTGATCGAGCACTGGCATGCGCAGGTCGGCGACGCGATCGACATCGCGGACATCGTGATCGAGGCGTTCGCGTGCGACCTGCCGCCCGCGTATCTCGCCGCGATGGCGCGCCGCGCGCAGCGGCCGGTCTGGATCAATCTCGAATACCTGAGCGCCGAGGACTGGGTTGCCGATTTCCATCTGCGCCCTTCGCCGCATCCGCGCTATCCGCTCGCCAAAACGTTCTTCTTCCCGGGACTGTCGGCCGGCACGGGCGGCGTCCTGCGCGAAGGCGACCTCGACACGCGGCGCGCGGCATTCGAAGCCGATGCCGACGCGCGCACGGCATGGTGGCTGCGCGCGACCGGCGGGCCGCCGCCCGCAGCCGATACGACGGTCGTTAGCCTGTTCGCCTACGAAAACCCCGCTGTCGACGCGCTGCTCGCCCAGTGGCGCGCCAGCGCGTCGCCCGTCGTCGCGCTGGTGCCGGAAGGCCGCATCTCGCCGGGCGTCGCGCGCTTTTTCGGGGTCGATTCGTTCGGCGCCGGCGCGCGCGCGCACAGCGGCAGCCTGACGGCGTACGGCCTCGCCTTCGTCCCGCAGGCGGAATACGATCCGCTGCTGTGGATCAGCGACATGAATTTCGTGCGCGGCGAGGATTCGTTCGTCCGCGCGCAGTGGGCACGCCGGCCGTTCGTCTGGCAAATCTATCCGCAAGCGGACGACGCGCATCTGCCGAAACTCGACGCCGCGCTCGCCCATCTGACGGCCGGCCTCGACGACGCGCCGCGCGCGGCATTGACACGCTTCTGGCACGCCTGGAACGGCGCAGGCACGCCAGACTGGGCCGATCTGTGGCAGCACCGCGCAGCGCTCCGGGCAAACGCGGCGCGCTGGGCGGATGCGCTGGCCGCCGTCGGCGACCTCGCCGGAAAACTGGCGGAACACGCAAAATCTCAGTTAAAATAAGCGGTTATCCGACGGCTGACCACTCAAGCGCGCTCGCTTTGGCGCCTTCCGGAACGAACCCGCTTGCGCCGTCCGCCGTTGCGCAACGCTCAGGCACTTTTTATTTGTACAGGACAGTTTTATGAAAACCGCACAGGAACTCCGCGTAGGTAACGTCGTGATGATCGGCAACGACGCTTGGGTCGTCTCGAAGACCGAATACAACAAGTCGGGCCGTAACGCCGCCGTCGTCAAGATGAAGCTGAAGAACCTGCTGACCAACGCGGGCCAGGAAGCTGTGTACAAGGCCGACGACAAGTTCGACGTCGTCGTGCTCGAGCGCAAGGAAGTGACGTATTCGTACTTCGCGGATCCGATGTACGTGTTCATGGACGCCGACTACAACCAGTACGAAGTCGAAGCGGAAATGATGGGCGATGCGCTCAATTACCTCGAAGACGGCATGGCATGCGAAGTCGTGTTCTACAACGAGAAGGCCATCTCGGTCGAACTGCCGACGGTTCTGGTGCGCGAAATCACCTACACGGAACCGGCTGTCAAGGGCGACACGTCGTCGGGCAAGGTGCTGAAGAACGCCAAGATCTCGACCGGCTTCGAACTGCAAGTCCCGCTGTTCTGCAGCACCGGCGACAAGATCGAAATCGACACGCGCACGAACGAATACCGCAGCCGCGCGTAATCGCGAAACGCTTTCCGCGTCGACAAAAAGCGCCCTTCGGGCGCTTTTTGTTTATCCGCCGCGACAAATGCTCGATTCCGACCCCGCAACGCAAAACAAAATCTACTCGCAAAGATATTCAATTTGTATCATCGGTAACTGTTTTATAGCGCTGAAGAAATAATGCGCGTCACGCGTTCAGCGAGGCATAAAATTGATTTTTAATCTCGATTTGCGGCTCCGGATTGACGACCGATGGCCCGCCTCTTTTGCTGACACGCGTTCACCATGCCACACGCCCTGATTGTCGAAGACGATCCCAATAGTCTGTCCGGCCTCACAGCGCTGCTTGCCGCAGACGGTTTCTCGGTCGACACGGCGACGTCGCTCGCCGAAGCGCGCACCGCGCTCGGCCGCTCGATTCCCGACGTCGTGCTGGTCGACCTGAACCTGCCGGACGGCAGCGGTTTCGATCTGCTTCAGCATTTGCCGCAACAGCAGCCGAACGGGTCGCTGCCCGTCATCGTGCTCACGGGCAATGCGACGGTCGAAAGCGCGATCGAAGGCCTGCGACACGGGATCTGGGATTACCTGCTCAAGCCGATCAATATCCCGCGACTGCGCAGTCTGCTCGCACGCATCCCCCGCCCGTACGAACTGATCGACGAAGTGCAGTCGCTGCGCGCGACGCTGCGCCGCCTCGGCCGCTTCGGCTCGCTGGTGGGCCGCAGCGATGCCATGCAGCATGTCTATGACGCGATCGAGCACAACGCGCGCACCGAGACGGCCGTGCTTTTCTCCGGAGAAGCCGGCACCGGCAAGGAAGTGGCGGCACGCACGCTGCATGACCTGAGCCGCCGCCGCAAGGGGCCGTTCGTCGCGTTCGACTGCCGCTCGCTCCGGCAAACCGGGCGTCATGGCGCCGCCCTCGACAGCGTGCTGTTCGGGCATGAACGCGGCGCATTCGACGGCGCCGAGCGGCGCGAACCGGGCCTGTTCGAGCAGGCGAGCGGCGGCACGCTGTTCCTCGACGAAATTACCGCGTTGCCGCTCGCGCTGCAGGAAGCGCTGCTGCAGGCGCTCGATTCGCAGAATTTCATGCGCATCGGCGGCACGAGTCCGATCGCGAGCGACTTCCGGCTGATCGCCACCACGCGCCGCCCCGCCCGCGAAGCGGTCGAGAACGGCACGCTGCGCGAAGACCTGTGGCTGCGCCTCGACGCGGCGTCGATCACGATGCCGCCGCTGCGCGAACGCGACGACGACGCGCTGCATATCGCCGACGCGCTGATCGACGAACTGAATCGCACTGAACGCTCGACCGGCGGCAAACCGACCGACAAGCGCACGGCGCCCGCGTTCGTGCGTGAATGCCTGGCCTACGAATGGCCGGGCAACGTGCGTGAATTGCAGGAACGCGTACGCTTTGCATACGAGGCGTCCGGCGATCTCATCGAGACGCTGCGCGCCGGCGAGGCCAGCTTCGTCGCGGGCGCCGCACTGAACGGCAGCAGCGTGCAGATCAAGGTCGGCACGCCGCTCGCAGACGTCGAGGATCTGCTGATCCGCGCGACGCTCGACGCGGTCGGCGGTACACGGCACCGCGCGGCGACGCTGCTCGGCATCAGCCCGAAGACGCTGTACAACAAGCTGCAGCGGATGAAGGTGAATTGAGGATGTGGCGGCCGGCGACCCGGCGGCCGGCAACCTGTTAATCGGCAGGATTGGCCGCGCGGTGGCCAGCCCGACGCGGCCGGCCAGCACGAACGCCGCGGCGCATCACCCCGACGCGCCCCGAAACGCCACGTGCGTTACGCGAACGCGCTGCGCAACAGCGCCTGCGCACGCTGATATTCCGGCTGCGCGATCAACTTGTCCCATTTGAGCGCCTTGCCGCGCGCGCGCATCCGCTTGATGCGCCGCACCGACTCGGGCGATGCCCCGCCCTTCAGGCCGTTCAGCACCTCCTCGGCGGCCTCCGGCTGGTTGCAGACGAGCACCATGTCGCAACCCGCGGCAAGCGCCGCCTCGGCTGCCTGCGTGAGCGTGCCGCCCTCGCGCGCCGCCTCCATCGACAGGTCGTCGCTGAAGATCGCGCCCTTAAAGCCAAGCCGGCCACGCAGGATGTCCTGCAGCCAGATGCGCGAGAAACCCGCGGGCTGCGCGTCGACCTGCGTATAGATCACGTGTGCGGGAATCACCGCGGACAGCGACAGGCCGAGCCAGTCGTACGGCGCGGCGTCGGCAGCGAGGATCGCGTCGAGCGGACGATCGTCGGTCGGCAGCGCAACATGCGAATCGGCTTCCGCGAAGCCGTGGCCAGGGAAGTGCTTGCCGCAGTTCGCCATGCCCGCGAGCGCAAGTCCATGATTGAGGCTCTGCGCGAGCATCGTCACGACGCGCGGATCGCGATGGAATGCGCGATCGCCGATGACCTGCGAGTGTCCGTAGTCGAGATCGAGCACCGGCGTGAAACTCATGTCGATTCCGCATGCGCGCAGTTCGGCGGCAAGGATATAGCCGACCGCGGTTGCCACTTTCGTCGCATGCAGCACGTCCTTGTCCCACAGCTCGCCGAGACGGCGCATCGCGGGCAGCACCGTGAAACCGTCGGTTCGGAAACGCTGCACGCGTCCGCCCTCGTGATCGACGGCGATCAGGATGTCCTCGCGGATCGCGCGGATCGAATCGGTCAGCGCGGTCAGTTGCGCGCGATTCTGGAAGTGCCGGGCGAACAGGATCACGCCGCCGGTTTGCGGATGGGCAAGACGCCGCGCGTCGTCGCGCGACAGGGTCGTGCCGACGATGTCGAGCATGACCGGGCCGGGAGTCGTTTTCATCGAATCGGAAATGACGTCAGTGGAAATTTCAGGCGGCCGGGCCGGCCGCCGCAGGCATGTCGGTCTCGGCGATCACGAACGAGACCGCGTAGTCGCGCTCGTCGCTGACGGTGACGCGCGCGGTGATGCCGCGCGCCGCGAGCCAGCCGGCCAGTTCGCCGGACGCGACGACATACGGCTCGCCGCTCGGCGCATTGAGGGTCTGCAATGCGCGCCATGTCATCGGCCAGCGCATGCCGAGCCCGATCGCCTTCGAAAATGCCTCCTTCGCGGAGAAGCGCGTCGCGAGAAACGCGATGCCGCGCGCCTCGGAACGCGCACGGCGCGCGTGGAAGACCTTCAATTCGTCGAAGCCCAGCACTTTTTCCGCAAAGCGACCGCCGGTGCGCTCGAGCACCGCCGCGATGCGGCTCATCTGGACGACGTCGGTGCCGATGCCGTAGATCGCCATGTAATCAGCGTGCGCCGTGCAGAGCCGCGACGCGGGCGGCGACCATGATCGCCTTCATTTCCCGCACCGCGTTGTCCCAGCCGGCGAAGATCGCATGCGCGACGATCGCATGGCCGATATTCAGTTCGACAATGCAGTCGATCGCTGCGATCTGCTGCACGTTCGTGTAGTGCAGGCCATGACCGGCATTGACCTTCAGGCCGAGTTGCGTCCCTGCCCGCACGCCCGCGACGATGCGCTCGTATTCGCGCTGCTGCTCGGCCACGTCGTGCGCATCCGCATAGCGGCCCGTGTGCAGTTCGATCACCGGCGCGCCTGCTTCGTGCGCGGCACGGATCTGCGTCTCGTCCGGATCGATGAAAAGCGACACGCGCACACCGGCGTCGGCGAGCTGCCTGCACGCGGCGCGCACGGCCTCGAAGCGGCCCGCGACGTCGAGGCCGCCTTCGGTCGTCAGCTCCTCGCGTTTCTCCGGCACGAGACATGCATCGTGGGGCTGCACGTCGCACGCGATGTCGAGCATTTCGCTCGTGACCGCGCATTCGAGGTTCATCCGCGTCTTCAGCAACGGGCGCAGCTTGCGCACATCGGCGTCGACGATATGCCGGCGATCCTCACGCAGATGCAGCGTGATCGCATCGGCGCCGGCCTCTTCGGCGGCGAGCGCCGCGCGGATCGGATCGGGGTAGGTCGTGCCGCGCGCGTTGCGCAGCGTGGCAACGTGGTCGATGTTGACGCCGAGATCGATGGCGGTGGGCGAAGTCAGGAAGAAGCTCATAGGTTTTGCAGGTCGATCAGGATCTGGCGCGTCGCAAGCGGCGTGCCGCCGAGATAGGTGTTCAGCAGAAAGCGCATCAGCGTCTTGCTTTGCGCGACGGTCTGGGCTCGATGGTAATCGTCCTGCTCCATGTCGAGCAATGTCTGCCCGGCGATCACCGGCCAGTGCGATGGCACGTCGTCGTCCGCGTAGCGCACGCCGCGCTCGGGATCGAACACGTACAGGCGCTCCGCCTCGACCGAGCGGCGCCCGACCGTGCGGCTCAGTGCGAGCGCGTAGCCGGTCTCGCGCAACAGCACGCGCTCGAACGAACGCAGCACCTGAACCGCCGGTTCCCCATGCGCCAGGCGCGTGAGCGTCACCACGTAGTGATTGAACAGCGACGGCTGCGGATCCTCGCGCGCGCAGAACTTCACGAGCAGCTCGTTCGCATAGAAACCGCACAGCAGCGCGTCGCCGCTGAGCGGCAGCATCCCGCCGACCCACTCGGCGCCCGTGAGCGTACGCACTTCGGATTTGCCGGACCACGACAGCAACAGCGGCTGGAAGGTCTGCAGCACGCCGCGCAGCGCCGAATGCGGACGCTTCGCGCCCTTCGCGACGAGCGCGAGCCGGCCGTGATCGCGCGTCAGCACGTCGACGATCAGGCTCGTTTCACGATAGGGATAGCTGTGCAGCACGAACGCCGGCTGCTCGGCGACGCGGAATTCGGATGTGCGCGCAGCCGCGCGGCGCGGCTTGCGCGGCCGCTCGGGCGGCGCGGCCGGCGGCGCATCGACCGCGCCGGGCGCCGCCTCGTCCTCGGCGGGAGTCATCCACGCGTCATTCGTACCCATAGGCACGAAGCCCCGCTTCGTTGTCGGCCCACCCGCTCTTCACCTTGACGAAGGTCTCGAGATAGACCGGGCCGTCGAACAGCTTCTCCATGTCCATGCGCGCCTCGGTGCTGATCTGCTTGAGCTTCGCGCCCTTTTTGCCGATCACCATCGCCTTGTGCGTATCGCGATCGACCAGGATCGTCGCGAAAATGCGCTTGAGACGCCCTTCTTCCTCGAACTTGTCGATGACGACCGTGCTCGTGTACGGCAGTTCGTCGCCGGTCCAGCGGAACAGCTTCTCGCGCAGGATCTCGGCGGCCAGGAACCGCTCGCTGCGATCGGTCAGTTCGTCTTCGCCATAGATCGGCTCGCCTACCGGCAGGTATGGCTTGATCGTCTCCAGCAGGCGCTGGATGTCGTCCGGATTCTTGGCCGACAGCGGCACGATCTGCGCGAATTCGCGCAGCGCGCTCATCTGTTGCATGAACGGGAACAGCGTGTC
>NZ_JAHACR010000545.1 GCF_018375725.1 Burkholderia sp.
GGTCGCACGCCGCGCCCGCCGCGAGCTGGCCGAGCGTGAAGTCGCGCAGCGGCCGGTTCTCGTCGCTCGCGAGCGCCAGCGCGGCCAGCGGCGCGCCGCCCGCTTCCGCCAGCAGCGCCGCCGCATCGTCGACGCCCTGCGCCGCAAGCCAGCCGGCCGCCACGTCCGTCGCCGGCACCGTCATCGGCCATTGGCGGCAACGGCTGACAATGGTCGGCAGCAAACGGTCGATGCGCGCGGACACGAGCAGGAACACGACGCCGGGCGGCGGCTCCTCAAGCGTCTTCAGCAGTGCGTTGGCCGCCGCGACGTTCAGCGCTTCGGCCGGATACAGCACGACGACGCGCGCGCCGCCGCGGTGCGACCCGACGCCGCAGAAATCCAGCAACGCGCGCACCTGCTCGATCTTGATCTCCTTGCTCGGCGCACGCGACTTCTTGCCGCCGTCGTCCGCCTCCGCCGCCGGCTTACCCGCATCGTCGGCCGCCGCGCCCGCGGCTTCGCCGGCCAGCGCTTCCGGCATCACGATCCGGTAATCCGGATGGTTGCCCTGCGCGAACCACGCGCATGCCGCGCAGGTCCCGCACGGCTCGCCGTTCGGCTGCGGCGTTTCGCACAGAAAGCCCTGCGCGAGGTGCTGCGCGAAACGCAGCTTGCCGATCCCGGCCTGGCCGTGCAGCAGCAGCGCATGCGGCCATTGTCCGCGCAATTGCTGCAGACGGTTCCAGTCGCCGGTTTGCCACGGATAGATCATGTGCGTCCTTTCGATTACAGCGCGGCGAGCACGCCGTCGAGCTGCCTGCGGATCTCGGGGATCGACTGCGTCGCGTCGACGATCGCGAAGCGATGCGGCGCCTCTTCCGCCCGCCGCAGGTATTCGGCGCGCGTGCGCGAGAAGAACGCATCGGACTCGCTCTCGAACTTGTCGGGCATCCGCGCCGCGCCGCGCCGCTCGCTCGCGATCTGCGGCGCGACGTCGAACAGCACGGTCAGATCCGGCTGGAAACCGCCCTGCACCCAGCGCTCGAGCGCTTCGAGCTTGTCGCGCGGCAGGCCGCGCCCGCCGCCCTGGTATGCAAACGTCGCATCGGTGAAGCGATCGGACACGACCCAGTCGCCGCGCACGAGCGCCGGCT
>NZ_JAHACR010000145.1 GCF_018375725.1 Burkholderia sp.
CACGCACGTGCTGCTCGACAACGGCGCGCACGAATCGACGGGCGGTCAGGCGACCGTGTCGCAACACGTATCGTTCGCCGGCGTCGCGGCCGCGTGCGGTTACGCGTCGGCAGCCGAAGGCGATACGCTCGATCTGCTCGATGCCGTGCTCGCCGAATCCGCCAATGGCGCCCGCGCGGCCGGCCCGCGCTTCGTGTGCATCGCCACCCGCACCGGCGTGCCCGATGGACTGCCCCGCCCGACCGTCACGCCGGTCGAGGTCAAGACCCGCCTGATGCGGCACATCGGTGCCGCGCAGGCTGAAGGAGTGCATTGATGCTGCTGCTCAATCCCGGCCCGGTCACGTTGACCGAACGTGTGCGCCAAAGCCTGCTGCAAACCGACCTGTGCCATCGCGAAGGCGAGTTCTTCGATCTGCAGGACGAAGCGCGCGCGCGCCTCGTCGCCGCGTACGACCTCGATCCGACCGAATGGGCCGCCGTGCTGATGACAGGTTCGGGCACGGCCGCCGTCGAAAGCATGATCGCGGCGCTCGTGCCGCAGGACGGCAAGCTGCTCGTGATCGAGAACGGCGTCTACGGCGAGCGGATCTCGCAGATCGCGACGCAATATGCGATCCCGCATGAAGTCCTCCGGCATGACTGGATGCAGGCGCCCGATCTCGTGCAGATCGCCGCGCGCCTCGATGCGGGCGGCTTCTCGCACGTCGCGGTGATCCATCACGAGACGACGACCGGGCGCCTGAACGACCTCGCGGCCATCGCCGGCGTATGCCGCGCGCGTGGCGCGCGACTGCTCGTCGACGGCGTCAGCAGCTTCGGCGCGGAAGCGATCGACTTCGCCGGCGGCGACATCGATGCGGTTGCGGCGACCGCGAACAAGTGCCTGCACGGCGTGCCGGGCGCAGCGTTCGTGATCGTGCGGCGCGCGGCGCTCGCGAACGCGGCAAGCCGCACGTACTACCTCGACCTCGGCCGTCTCGCGAAGCTGCAGGATCAGCGCAATACGCCGTTCACGCCGTCGGTGCACGCGTATTACGCACTCGTCGAGGCACTGCGTGAATTCGACGAAGCCGGCGGCTGGCGCGCGCGTCACGCACGCTACCAGGCGCTCGCCGATCAGGTGCAGGCCGGCCTCGCGGCGCGCGGCATGCCGCTCGTGCTGCCGGAAGGCGCATCGTCGGTCGTGCTGCGCGCGTACCGTCTGCCGCAAGGCGTGTCGTACGAGCAGTTGCACGACGGCCTGAAGGCACGCGGCTTCGTGATCTATGCGGGACAGGGCGGCTTGTCGAAGACGCTGTTCCGCATCTCGACGATGGGCGCGATCGAAGCGGCCGATGTCGAGCGCTTGCTCGCCGGGTTCAGCGAATTGACGCGGTAAGCGTCTGCGGCCGCCTTCACAGGCGGCCGCTTCCGGAGATGACCGGCTTGCGGACGGTTGGCCCGCGGATGGCTGGCCCCCGGATGGCCGGCCCCCGGATGGCCGGCCCCCGGATGGCCGGCCCCTCAAAATACCAGGCGCGAATGCCCGATCCCGCCGCCCTTCTCGACCCGGATTTGCGTCGCGATGCGCTCCTTGAGCCCATCGACGTGACTGATGACGCCGATCATCTTGCCGCTCGCATTGAGCGCGTCGAGCGCATCGAGGGCAATCTCCAGCGTATCGCCATCGAGCGTGCCGAACCCTTCATCGAGGAACAGCGAGTCGATCGACGTCTTGTGACTCACGAGATCGGATAGCGCCAGCGCGAGCGCCAGGCTGACGAGGAAGCTCTCCCCGCCCGACAGGGTACGCGTGTCGCGCGTCACGTCCGCCTGCCAGCGATCGACGATTTCCAGCTCGAGTTCGCCCGTCGACTTGCGCCGCAGCAGATAGCGCGCATGCAGACGGTCGAGATGCCGGTTCGCCAGTGTCAGCAGATGGTCGAGCGTCAGCCCTTGCGCGAACTTCCTGAACTTGTCCCCTCTGGCGGAACCGATCAGCGAATCGAGACGCTGCCAGATGTCGGTCTCCCTGGCTTGCGCGTCGATCTGCGCGAAAAGCGCCTGCTGGTTGCGACGCAACGCGTCGTCTCGTGTCAGCAGTTCGCGTCTGCCGCCCAGCTGCCCGTTGATCGACGCGGTTTGCGTGTCGAGCGATTCGATTTCCGTCGTCAGCGCGTCGAGCGATGCCTCGGAGCGTGCCGGTTGCGACTTCAGGCTCGCGAGCTTTTCCTGCGCGGATTGCAACAGGGCGCTCGCCGTCTGCCTGTCCTGTTCGCAGGTCTGCTTCAGGGCCAGCAACTCCTTGCGCGTCTCGGGCGGCAGCCATGCGGCAAGGAAGGCCGCGCGGTCCGGGAACGGGCTCGCCGCAAGCGCTGCATGCCAATGGGCGGCCGCGTCGGTCATCGCCGACCGTTGCTGCGTCTGGAGGCCGTCGAGCTGCGAGATGCGGCCGTCGAGCAAGGTCAGCGCGCGCGTAAGCGATTCGATCCTGTCCGTGCACGCCGACAGCGCCTGGACCGGATCTTCATGTTCCGCGATTCCGACAATCGCCTCGACCGCCCCGGCATCCATCACGCCTCGCTGTGCCGCCTCGAGCTTGCGATACCGCGCCTGCCACGTCGCCAACAGGGCTTGCGCCGCATCACATTGCGCTTGCTGCCGGACACGTGACTCCGACAGCGTGTGCAACCGCTGTTGCATGCGTTGCCATTCCCGCCATTCGTCTGCGCGGGCGCTCAGCCATGTCTCGGCATCGGCCGGCAGCTCGGCTTGCCCGAATCCCGCTTCGCGAATCGACGCCAGCAGCGCGCCCTCGTCGCGCGTCAGTGTCGCCCGCCACTCGACAAGATCCCGACGGATTTCGGCTTGCCGTTCGCCGATTCCCTGAATCGCCTGTGCCAGCAACGCATGTGTCGAGCGGGCCGCTTGCAGCGCCGCCGCGCGCTCGGCGTCGACCTGGCGCATGCGGGTCAAGGCTTCTTCGGCTTGCTCGGCCGCGTCCAGCGTTTGCTTCAACGCTGCCGCCGCGTTGTCGGCGGATTCCCTGCCTGCCGCCAGACGCTCGGGCTGCGACCAGCCGGTCCGGTCGACCGGCTGTCCCGGCAGAGCAATTGCCGCGGCCAGTTCGTCCCAGTCGCGCTGTCCCTGCTCGAACTCCGTCAACAGACGCGCGTGCCGCGCTTGTTGCTCGCGGTGCATCACGCGGCTGGCCGCCAGCGCATCGGAGGTCAGGCGAAGCTGCCGATCGGCAGCCTGTATCTCCGCCTTCAGCGCGTGCAACGCATTGGCTGTCACGGACACGTCGATGGCGCCATAAGCGTCGATCGCCGGGTGTTCGAGCGCGCCGCACAGCGGACAGGCTTCACCGGGCCGCAGCCGTTCACGATGCTCCGCGAGACTGCGAATGATCTGCTCCTGTTCAAGCAGCTTCTGCTTGTCCGATGCCTGCTCGTTCAGCCTGCCGTGCTCGACCTGCAGAGCGCCCAGCCGCGCTTCGTGCGCGGCCATGTCCGCTTCGGTCCGTTTCAGGGCCGCGGCCAGCGCATCCCGCTCGTCCGCGCGCTCGCGTTGCCGCTCCGCAAGCGCCTCCCGCTTCTGCCAGGCCACGAGGCCGTGCTGGGCGGCCTGCCAGCGCTGCCGCCATTCGACAAGCGTGTCGCCGGCCAGCCGCAGCGCCTGCGCGGCGTGCAGTGTCGCGACCTGCGCGTCCGATTCGCGTTTCGCCTGCTCCGCGAGCACGACCGCTTCCGCCTGCCGCGCGAGCGTGACCCGCTCGCTCGCGAGCTTGCCGTCCAGATCACTGGCCGCCTTCTCCCGGCCCTGGATCCCGTCGACGGTTTGCTTGCGGTGGTCGAACTGCTGACGCCAGACGCCGATCTGCTCGCCGAGCGCCGCGTGATGCCGGATCGATCCGCATCGCTCGTCGAGCTCGCGCTTTTCGGTATCGAGGGCCGCCAGTTGCCGTTGTCCATCCGCGCACGCACGCTCGGCCAGCCGCACCGCCAGCACGTGCTCGCGATACTGCTTCGCCGCCTGCGCAACCCGGTCGCCACGGTGCCCGGTCAGTTCCGCCTCGATCCGTTTGCATGCCTCTTCCGCGTTCTGCAACGCATCGTGCAGCGGACGCAATCGTTCAGCCGGCTCGCTTGCGGCGAGTCGCGCCAGGTCGCCGGCGGCCGCCTCGAACGCCGCGCCGGCCTTCGCAACGCCCGCTTGCGCCGCCTGAACCGCCGCTTCCGCCTGAGCCAGATCGGCGCACCACTGTCGATGCGCGCGCAGCGTCTTCAACTGGTCGGCCAGCGCGCCGAGCTGGGTGTTGAGGGACACGATTTCCTGCTGCATCGCATTGCGTTGCTCGGCCGTCAACAAGTCCATGCCATCCGCTTGCGCACGCATGTTCTTCAGGATGTCGCGGGCCGCGGCGGCCTGTTCATAGACGCGCCGCGAGATCTCGCCATAGATCTCGGTGCCGGTCAGTTCTTCGAGCAACTCCGCGCGGTCGTTGGGGCTGGCGATCAGGAAGGCGGTAAAACCGCCTTGCGCCAGCAGCATGGAACGCGTGAAGCGCGAAAAATCGAGGCGCGTCATCTCGGTCACGAGCCTGAGTTTTTCGCTGATCTGGCTCGTCAGGATCGTGCCGTCACCATTCGCCAGTTCGACCCTCGGCTGCTGCAGCGCGCCGTCGACCTTGTTGCGCGCGCGATGCTGGCTCCAGAACGCACGGTAGACCTCGCCCTTCACCTCGAACTCGACCTCGCTGAAACAGTCGGCCGTGTGGCGCGTCATGATGTCGTTGACCGACGCGGACACCGTCTTGAGCCGCGGCGTCTCGTGATAGAGCGCAAGGCAGATCGCATCGAGCAGCGTCGACTTGCCGGCGCCCGTCGGGCCGGTGATCGCAAACAGCCCGTTGTCGGAGAATGGCGGCTTCGTGAAATCGATGAACCATTCGCCTTTCAGCGAATTGAGATTCTTGAGACGCAGACTGCGGATCTTCATGCGGCCTCCTCCCCGGTGGCAGCGACGATCGCCCGGTATCGCTCGGTGAGCGACTGACGCAGGTCGTCGGGGAGATCTTCCTGTTCGAGCCGGCGCGCGAACACGTCGTGCGGGCCGAGTTCGTCGAGCGTGACCCCGGCATCCGCGGTCAATTGCGCGGCGGCGTTTCCGCGATCCCGGCGGATGCGCAGCACTTCCAGCGGCAGCCCTTCGGCCAGCGCCTGAATCCTGGCCGGCAGGTCGGACAGGTAATCGTCCTCGGCCACGGTCACCTCGAGCCAGACCGGACGATCGGGCGTCGCATCCTGCGCAATGCGCGGGAACGCGGCGGCCAGCGACTTCAGATTGCCGCGCAACGTGACAAGACGCTGAAAGACAGGAACGGGCAATGGTGTGACCGCAGCGAGGCCCGACTCGTCGAGGTCGACCAGCAGCATCTCCTTTTGCTGGTCCGCCTCGTCGAAACTCAGCGCGATCGGCGATCCGCTGTAGCGGATGTGTTCGAGGCCGCCGACCTTCTGCGGCCGGTGGATATGCCCGAGCGCCAGATAGTCGACCGGCGGAAATGCCGTGGTCGGAAACGCGTCGAGCGTGCCGACATAGATGTCGCGAACCGATTCCGTCGCGCTTGCGCCGACTGTCGTCAGGTGGCCCGTCGCGATCAACGGCAAGCGTCGTCCCGTTTCTTGCGAGAGCGCATCCCGAAGAACGCGCGCGGCATCGAACGTGGCGTAGTAGTACGCCTGAATGGAACGCACCAGCTGCTGCCGCTTGTCCTCGGCGCTTTGCCCGGCTTCGCTCTGGATCACGTCGCGCGCGCGGATGAACGGGATCGCGCAGACGACGCACCCCGGCACGCGGCCCGCATCGGTGCGACGCAGCGGCAGCACGCGCACCTGGTTCTCAGGGGCGTCGGCATGCGGGACGACGTGGGTGGACAGGCATTCGAGCAACGCGCTGCTTTCGCGCAGCGTCGCGACCGAGTCGTGGTTGCCGCCGAGCAGCAGCAACGCAACACCGGCGTCATGCAGGCGCACGACGAGCTGACTGTAAAGCTCGCGCGCATAGCTGGGCGGCGTGCCCGTATCGAAGATATCGCCGGCGATGACGACCGCATCGACGGCATGTTCACGGACCTGGGTCATAAGCCAGTCAATGAGCGCCTGATGCTCCGCTTGACGACTCTTGCCCATGAAACTCTGACCCAAATGCCAATCGGATGTATGGAGAAGACGCATGGTGGGACGGTTGGTTGCAACGTGCCGCGTAGTATGAACGGACGCCTGCGGCTTGTCCCCCGATTCTTTGTCGCGCTCCGGAACATCGCCCGCCGTCCGGCTCGCCCGCCCGGCGCGGGCGGCTGCATCGCCTGCGCCGCCCGGCACCGGTGCGCCCCCGGCGATTCGCCTCGACCAGAATGCGTAGCGGCCGTCCACATGGCCTCCACACGCTTCCCGGCGTTCGGCATAATGGGCGAACCGCGTCCTCCTCCACCCTTCGCCCCATCCACATGTATCCACCGATCGAACCCTACGCGCACGGCTACCTCGACACCGGCGACGGCCACCGCGTCTACTGGGAGCGCTGCGGCAACCCGGCCGGCAAGCCCGCCGTGTTCCTGCACGGCGGCCCCGGCGGCGGCTGCAACGCCAATCATCGCCGCCTGTTCGACCCCGAGCGCTACGACATCCTGTTGTTCGACCAGCGCGGCTGCGGCCGTTCGACGCCGTACGCCAGCCTCGAGAACAACACGACATGGGATCTCGTCGCCGATATCGAACGGCTGCGCGAGATGGTCGGTGCGGAGCAGTGGCTGGTGTTCGGCGGATCGTGGGGCAGCGCACTCGCCCTCGCCTACGCGGAGACGCATCCGGAACGCGTGAGCGCGCTGATCGTGCGCGGCATCTTCACGCTGCGCCGCGCGGAACTGCTGTGGTACTACCAGGAAGGCGCATCGTGGCTGTTCCCGGATCTGTGGGAAGCGTTTCTCGCGCCGATCCCCGAAGCAGAGCGCGGCGATCTGATGGCCGCCTACCACCGCCGTCTGACCGGCGACGACGAAGCCGCCAAGCTCGAAGCCGCGCGTGCATGGAGCACGTGGGAAGGCCGGACGATCACGCTGCTGCCCGACCCGGCGCTGGCGGAACGCTTCGGCGACGGCCATTTCGCGCTCGCCTTCGCGCGGATCGAAAATCATTACTTCGTGAACCGCGGCTTCGTCGAGGAAGGCCAGTTGCTGCGCGACGCCCATCGTCTCGCGAATATTCCGGGCGTGATCGTCCAGGGCCGTTATGACGCCGCGACGCCCGCGCGCACGGCATGGGATCTGTCGAAGGCATGGCCGAACGCGACGCTCGAGATCGTGCCGGATGCCGGCCACGCGTATGACGAGCCGGGCATTCTCAAGGCGCTGATCGCGGCGACGGACCGGTTCGCCGCATAGCCCCGCGACACCGGGCCGGCAGGAACGCCACCACGGCGGTTCGCCGCGCTCGACCGTCACGCTCTCTGCAGTGGCGTCGGCACGCCCGTGCGGCATGCCGCGCCACGGCTGCGCGGGCCGCGGTGCAAATCGTGGCACACTTGCGCCGCGCCGACGCGCTGCCCCGGCAGCACTGCGGCATGCATCGCCCGACGCGTGCGGCCTTCCCGCAACGCCCGGGCACCGCGTGCGGACGATCGGACTGACATAGAAACAAGACACTTCGGGCTACCCGCGCGGCAGGCGGCAAAACGGCGGATCATCCGTCATGCGACGCGCCGCCGCGCCATGGCGCCCCGACGACAGCAGGCAACGAAGACGGATATGGAAGCAAAGTGGCTGGAAGATTTCCTGAGCCTCGCGGATACCCGGAGCTTTTCGCGGGCGGCGCGCAACCGGCATCTGACGCAGTCCGCGTTCAGCCGGCGAATTGCCGCGCTCGAGACCTGGATGGACGCGAAACTGGTCGACCGGAGCATCACGCCGATCGCGCTCACGCCTGCCGGACAGATGTTCCGCAGTCTCGCCGCCGACATCCTGCAAAGCATCTATGAAGCGCGCAACCTCGTGAACGGCTACGACCAGTTCGCAGCGAGCGACCAGGTCGTGCGCTTTGCGGTCGCGCATACGCTCGTCTTTACGCTGTTTCCGGAATGGCTGAAGCAGCTGAGCGAGGAAGTCGGCCCGATCAGCGCGCGCGTCAACGCCGTGAACATGCAGGAAGGCGTGCAGCAGCTCGTCGAGGGTGAATGCGACCTGCTGCTCGGCTATCATCACCCGCAGTTGCCGATCCAGCTCGACCCGAATCACTTCCCGTTCGTGACGCTGGGCGTCGAGCGCATCCTGCCCGTCTCCACGCCCGACGCGCAAGGCACGCCGCGCTTCGCGCTGCCGGGCAAGCAGGGCGCGCCGCTGCCGCTGCTCGCGTATTCGCCGGGCGTATTTCTCGGCAATATCGTCGAGATGCTGCTGCTCAACGCGACCGAGCCGTACGCGCTGCACCGCTCGTTCGAGACGCAGATGTCCGAGGCGCTGAAAGGGATGGTGCTGGCCGGGCATGGCATCGGCTGGCTGCCCGAGAGCTGCATCGCGCAGGATCTGGCGGACGGCCGGCTCGTCAGCGCCGGCTCGCCGGACTTGCATACCGAACTGGAAATCCGCCTGTACTGGTCGACGCTCAATCGCCGGCCCGCCGCCGAGCAATTGTGGACCTACGTGCGGAGCCGTCCGCGCCCCGCGCCGCCGGGGGTGTCGGACGGCTCGGCGCAGGGCACGGGACGCCGCGCCGCCGACGCATGACGTGCACCGCGACGGCGCCTGCGCGCGACGGCCGGCGGAGTTTGCGCGTCAAATTGACGCATGCTGGGCGCGGATTCGGCCGGGCGAGCGGGCCGTCAGGCCGCGCCGCCCACGTCGAATCCGCGCCGTCGGGCGGCGCATGTGTAGGGAGAATAGAAATTCACGATGCCGGTCATTGAAACAAGCAATTTCACAAAACGAGGGTGAACCCCGATACTGGCACCTCTTCATCCACCACCGACTTCAAGGGAAGCAAAAGATGACGATTATCAATACCCAAATCAAACCGTTCAAGGCAACCGCATACCACAACGGCGACTTCGTGTCCGTGTCCGATGAGAACCTCAAGGGCAAGTGGTCCGTCGTCGTGTTCTACCCGGCCGACTTCACGTTCGTCTGCCCGACCGAACTCGGCGACCTCGCAGACCGCTACGCAGAATTCCAGAAGCTGGGCGTTGAAATCTACGCCGTGTCGACCGACACGCATTTCACGCACAAGGCATGGCACGACACGTCGGACACGATCGGCAAGATCAAGTATCCGATGATCGGCGACCCGACCCTGGCGCTGTCGCGCAACTTCGACGTGCTGATCGAAGAAGAAGGCCTGGCACTGCGCGGCACGTTCGTGATCAATCCGGAAGGCGAGATCAAGCTGTGCGAGATCCACGACAACGGCATCGGCCGCGACGCAGGCGAACTGCTGCGCAAGGTGCAGGCTGCCCAATACGTCGCAGCGCACCCGGGTGAAGTGTGCCCGGCAAAGTGGACCCCGGGCGCTGACACGCTCACGCCGTCGCTCGACCTGATCGGCAAGATCTGACGTTCAGGCCCGCTCGCCCGATCCGGGCGCGCGGCAGCGGGCCGCGGCGTTCCACGGCCCGCCACCCTCCTCCGGCACGCCCCGCTCGACCATCATTAATACGGAATCCGAATCGCCATGCTCGACGCCAATCTCAAGAACCAACTCAAAGCGTACCTGGAAAAGATCACGCGCCCGGTCGAACTCGTCGCCTCGCTCGGCGACGACGCGAAGTCGCAGGAGCTGCGCGCGCTGCTGAACGAGATTGCGTCGCTGACACCGCGCGTGACCGTGATCGAGCGCCGCGACGATGACGAAGTCGCGTATCGAGA
>NZ_JAHACR010000146.1 GCF_018375725.1 Burkholderia sp.
CATTGTTGTCAGCGACCATGATGCGCTGAACGCTTGCAGGCGCTTTCTAGACGACCATCGCATCTTGGTGGAGCCCGCTTGCGGTGCTGCGTTGGCGACAATTTACGGACAAGCACAGGTATTGGAGGAATTCGATCAGGTGCTCGTCGTCGTTTGCGGGGGTTCAACGACAACTGCAGATCAACTCAGGTAATTGAGTAGTGGGAACGCTCTCGGGACCCTGCTGGACATTCGCTCTGCTACTCACCGCCGATATCGCGTCGGATGAATGGTGGAGTCGCAACATCCACCTGCCATCCCGTTCACGGCGAAGGGCCACCGACACCTAGCCAAGTGCCGCGGTGTCGCTGACTCGTGTCCGAATATCCGTGACAGTCCAATCGGCGCTGCAATTAGATTGCTATAGAATATTAAAAGTTGATAGCTTTGTTCAAATACTGCAAAAAAGGTCACCTTTTTTGCAAACCTACAACCGAACACAACCGCCGATCGATCCCCCACCCCGTACCGGAAACCGGCAGACAAACTGTATCGGTACTGTACCGTCAACCGTCGCTACACTGACTCCATCGCCAGCCCTATCGATGGAGAATGTGTCATGGAGTTCATCCCCCTGAGCGCCCTGCCCGCCGGCATGCTGTTCGCGCTCGTGACCACGATCACGCCCGGCCCGAACAACACCATGCTGCTCGCGTCCGGCGTCAATTTCGGTTTCCGGCGCACGATGCCGCATCTGTTCGGCATCAGCATCGGTGTCGCCATCCTGATGCTGTCGGTCGGCTTCGGTCTCGGCGCCGTGTTCAAGCGGATCCCGCTGCTGTACACGCTCCTCGAGGCCGCCAGCGTCGCCTATCTGCTGTATCTCGCGTGGCGGATCGGCACGTCCGGCGAGGTGCAGGCAAACGGCGGCAAGCCGCGTCCGATGACATTCATCGAAGCCGCCGCGTTCCAGTGGATCAATCCGAAGGCGTGGATGATGGTGCTGACCGCCGCGACGACGATCCGTCTGTCCGCCGATTACGGCATGAATGCCGCGTGGATGGCGGTTCTGTTCATGCTGATCGGCCTGCCGTGCATCAGCCTGTGGGCGGCGTTCGGTCTCGGGCTGCGACGTTTTCTGTCGAATCCGCGCGCACTGCGGCTGTTCAACGTCACGATGGCGGCACTGCTTATCCTGTCCCTTTATCCTCTTGTCGGGCACCTGCTGCCGCGATGACCGGCGCCCGTTGAGATTCGCGGCGCACAGGCGTAGGCTTTTATCCCGGGCGCGCGAAACCGGTTGGCAGGCCGAGCCGCCCTTGTCGGGAGAATGCCGATGAAGCCGATGCTGAGGGCTGGCGAACACATCGAAGGCATGCACTGGATTGCCGAATACCATCAACTGACGCACGACATCCGGATATTCCGCGAAGACATCGAGGTCGGCAGGTATGGCGCGCCGCCGACGCTGTTCGGCGAGGAAGAGGACATGGGTTCGCCGAACGTCGCCGATCACCGCAGCCGGGAAGCGGCACTGCGCGCGTACCTGCGCCAGTTCGTCAAACAGCACGACGCGGAAGAATAGCGACGCGCGCCCTGCGTTTCGTCGATTTCCGGACGCGGACGGCGTTCGCCGCCGGGTCGCGCGCATCCGTCTACGCGTTGCGTCACGCCCGGCGCGGCGACGAACGCAGTCATCGGCGCCGCCGAGCCTGCATGCGGCGGCACGACTCGACGGCGGCGGGCCTGTCAGTGTCCGACCGGCTCCGCGTTGCCCGGCGCCGATGCGCGTTCATGCGGCCGCGCCGTCTGCTTGATCAGCAATGCCGCACAGGAGAGCACGCCGGCCACGGCGATCGTCGCGAACACACCCGCGAACGTGAAGTGGCGGCGCGTCAGTTCGGCGACGAGAAACGATCCGGCAATCCCGCCGAAGCGGCCGATACCGAGCATCCACGCGACGCCCGTGCCGCGCCCTTCGGTCGGATAGAACGCGGCCGCAAGCGCGGGCATCGACGACTGTGCGGTGTTCATCAGCACGCCCGCCACGAACACGACCAGCACGAGCATCCCGACATTGCCGGCCGCCTGTCCGATCGCATACACGCTGACGGCCGTCAGCGCATAGCACACCGCGATCACCCGATTCGCATTGAAGCGGTCCATCAGCACACCGCACAGCACGGCGCCCACTCCGCCCAACGGGAACAGCGCCGAGACGAGCGTCGCGCTCTTCGGGGTGAGACCGGCGTCCTTCAGCAGAATCGGCATCCAGTTGATCGATGCGTAAAAGATCACGAGTCCCATGAAGTAGGCGATCCACAGCATCACGGAACCCACGATATACGACCGCGACAGCACGACGCCGAGGCCGGTGCTCCCCGTCTGCGGAGCGGTTTCCGTCATCACGAACGAAGCGGCATCCATCGCGTCGCGCGAAATGCGCGAAAGGGTCGCGCGAATCCGCTCGGCGGACTGTCCGCTGGAAACCATGAAACGCACCGACTCCGGCATCCTGGCCAGCAAGACAGCGCCGAGCAGCAATGGCGCCGCACCGCCCAGCATCAGCACGCTGCGCCAGCCGAAATGCGGAATCATCCACGCGGCGAGGAAGCCGCCGAATGCCGCGCCGAGCGGGAACCCGCAGAACATCAGGTTGATCACGGTCGCGCGACGGCGATCCGGCGAGAACTCGCCCATCATCGTCACGGCATTCGGCATCGCAGCGCCCAGGCCGACGCCGGTAATGAAGCGCAGGACCGTCAGCTGCCCGATGCTCGACGAAAACGCCGATACGAGACAGGCAACGCCGAACAGAAACACCGAACCGAGCAGCAGTGCACGGCGTCCGAGGCGATCGGAGAGCGGACCGGATACGAGCGCGCCACACGCGAGGCCGAAGAGCGCGGCGCTCAATACCGGCGCGAGATCAGGCTTGGTCAGATGCCATTCGGTGAGCAAGGACGGCGCAATGAAGCCGATTGCCGCGGTATCGAAACCGTCCAGCAGGACGATCGCGAAACACAGGCAGAAAATCAGCCGCTGAAAGCCACCGAACGGCTGCTCGTTGATGAAGGTCTGTATGTTGACGACCGCTGCGCGATTCATGGTTTGTCTCCTGTCGGTCGGACTTCGCGCGCGCGTGGTCCGATCCGATGCAAAGCTGTTTTATTTGCGACGCGGCACACGGGCCGCGCACGTCATTCAGTCGCGCATCCGGGACGATGCGCCGCGCGCCGATGCAGGGTCGGCGCATGTGTCATCGACGGCCCGCCGAGGCGAGCCGCCGTCATGGCAGCCAGCCGGACGTCAGCCTGCTGCGTCCTGCTCGCTGAAGATGCTGTCCGCGAGGTGGAATGCCGAGTTCGCCGCCGGCACGCCGCAATAGATCGCGGTCTGCAGCAGCACTTCCTTGATCTCGTCGCGGGTCACCCCGTTGTTGCGCGCCGCGCGCAAATGCAGCGCCAGCTCCTCGCCGCGATTGAGCGCAACCATCATCGCGATCGTCAACAGGCTGCGTGTATGGCGCGGCAGGCCGTCCCGCGTCAAGATCTCGCCCCACGCATAGCTCGTGATCAGATTCTGGAATTCCTCGGTCACCTCCGTGCGGTTCTCGATCGACCGATCGACGTGCGCATCGCCAAGCACCGCGCGACGCACCGTCATCCCCGCTTCGTAACGTTGCTGGTCGTCCATCGCAGGTTCCTCAGGCGATCAGGAATTCGAGCAGCGCGCGGTTGAAATCATCGGCGCACTCGATGTTCGAGATATGCGCCACGTCGAATTCGACATGACGCGCGCCGGGGATCGCGGCGGCCAGCGCGCGGCCCTGGTCGGGCGGCGTCGACAGGTCGTGCGTGCCGGTCACGACGAGGACCGGCAGCGCGATCTGCTTCACTTCCTCCCGCAGGTCGGCAGCGTTCAGCGCGTCGCAGTTCGCCGCGTAGCCATTCTGGTCGATATGCACGAACGTGTCGCGGATTGCATCGAGCAGGCGCGGCTCACGCTCGACGAACGCATTCGTGAACCAGCGTGGCAGCACCGCATCGGCGAGCCCGGCCATGCCTTCGGTGCGCGCCTTCTGCGCACGCGGCCCCCAGATTTCCGGCGAGCCGATCTTCGCAGCCGTATTCGCGAGCACGGCTCGCACGATGCGCGACGGGTAGCGCGCCGCAAGCGCCGCGCCGGTCAGGCCGCCCATCGAAATACCGCAGAAATGGGCGCGTGCGATGCCGACGTGGTCCATCAGGTCGATCACGTCGCCCGCGAGCTGGTCGATCGTGTACGAGCCGGCCGGCGCGTCGGAATGGCCGTGGCCGCGCGTGTCGTAGCGCAGGACGTTGAAGTGCTGCGTGACCGGACGGATCTGCGACGCCCACATCTGCAGATCGGCGCCGAGCGAATTCGAAAAGACGAGCCACGGCGCGTCGCTGCGCACTGCGCGGTCGATCCGGTAATGCAGTTTCACGCCGTTGACGATGGCGAAAGGCATCAGAAGTCTCCTTGGGTCTGGCTCGCGTGGAGCGCGAGTACGGCATCGACGGAGGCCTGCGCCTCGCCGACATAATGTGCGGGGTCGAGCAAACGCGCCAGCGCGTTGGGCGACAGATGCGCCGTCACGGCCGGATCGGCGGCGAGCACGTCGAACAGCGCCGCGCCGCTGCGCACCGCTTCCTTCGACGCCTGCTCGACGAGGTGATGCGCATCGAGCCGGCCGATCTTGTCGCCGAGCGCGAGCATCACGGCTTCGCCGAGTATCAGGCCGCGCGTCAGGTCGAGATTGGCGGCAAGCCGATCGGTATTCACGTCGAGGACCGCGACGATCTGCGCGATCTGCGCAAGCGCGCCGCCCGTGAGCCGCGCGAGGTCGGGCAGCGCGTCCCACTCGGCCTGCCAGCCGCCGAGCGCACGCTCGTGCTCCTGCACCATGCCTGCGAAGACGGTCGCGACGAGGCCCGGCGCGCGCACCGCCGCCGTCAGCACGGCGGCGCACCCGACCGGGTTGCGCTTGTGCGGCATCGTCGACGAGCCGCCCTTGCCTGCTGCGGCCGGCTCGCCCAGTTCGCCGACTTCGGTCTGCATCTGCAGCGATACGTC
The DNA here is from genome assembly GCF_018375725.1 of Burkholderia sp. Lineage (GTDB taxonomy): Bacteria > Pseudomonadota > Gammaproteobacteria > Burkholderiales > Burkholderiaceae > Burkholderia. The sequence continues at coordinate 5,077 of NZ_JAHACR010000146.1, forward strand.
CCGCGCGATCTTGCCGAGCGTGCCGGTCAGCATACCGAAGCACGCTGCCGCCTCGGCGATGCGGTCGCGCTGCGTGTGCCACGGTACGGCGGGCAGCGGAAGATTCAGATCGCCGGCGAGCGCCGCCGCGACGCCGGATGCGCGCTCGCCCAGGCTCGCGAGCGTGCCCGCCGCGCCGCCGAACTGCAGGACCAGCGCGCGTTCGCGCAACTCGGCCAGGCGCGCACGGTGACGCAGCAGCGCGTCCAGCCATTGCGCGAACTTCAGGCCGAGCGTGATCGGCAGCGCCTGCTGCAGCCAGGTCCGGCCGATCATCGGGGTTGCGCGATGCGCACGGGCGAGCCCGGCCAGCGAGGCGCAGGCCGCATCGAGCATCGGTTCGATCGCGTCGAGGGTGTCGCGCAGCTGCAGCACGGTCGCGGTATCGATGATGTCCTGGCTCGTCGCGCCCCAATGCACGACTTTCGCGGCATCGGGATCGTCTTCCTTCACACACGCGGTCAGTTGCCTGACGAGCGGAATCGCGAGATTGCCGCCGAGTGCGGCGTCGCGTGCGAGGGCATCGATGTCGAGCTTGCCGGCATCGCATGCACGCGCGATCGGCGCGACTGCCGTGGACGGAATCACGTGCTGTCCGGCGAGCGCACGCGCGAGTGCCGCCTCGACGTCGAGCATGCGCTGGACGGTCGCGCGAGGCGACCAGATCCGGTTGAGCGACTCGGTGCCGCAGATGAGGGAAGTGAGGCGGGCGCTGTCTTCGAGCATGGCGTCAGGATGGGAAACGGCGAACGCTTATTGTCCAACGAAGCGGGCCGGCATGGGCGGGTGCGCATGCCGGCGCCCGGCTCATGCCTCGGCTTTTTCCGTCGCGTCGATCAGCGGCACGCCAGTCAGCGCCTGCAATGCGTCGAACGACAGATCGGTGAAAATCTCGCGCACCGCGAGGCCGTCGCTCGTCACATCGAGCACGGCAAGATCCGTATAAATGCGGCTCACGCACTGCACGCCCGTCACCGGATACGAGCATTGCGCGACGATCTTGCTTTCGCCCTGTTTCGTCAGGTGCTCCATCATCACGAACACCTGCTTTGCGCCGATCGCGAGATCCATCGCGCCGCCGACCGCCGGAATCGCATCCGGTGCGCCGGTGTGCCAGTTCGCGAGGTCGCCGGTCGAGGAGACCTGGAACGCGCCGAGCACGCAGTAGTCGAGATGGCCGCCGCGCATCATCGCGAACGAATCCGCGTGATGGAAATACGCGCCGCCCGTCAGCAGCGTGACGTGCTGCTTGCCGGCGTTGATCAGCTCGTCGTCCTCTTCGCCGGGCGCGGGCGCCGGGCCCATGCCGAGCAGGCCGTTCTCGCTGTGCAGGAAGATTTCCTTGCTGGGGTCGAGGTGGTTTGCCACCAGTGTCGGCACGCCAATGCCGAGGTTCACGTACGCGCCTTCGGGGATGTCTTGCGCGACACGCTTGGCCATTTCATCGCGGGTCAGTCGTTTCATTTGGGTTCTCCTGTCGACCCGAGTGAGTGCTTCAGCACTTACTCGGGTCCCATGGCGTGGTTGGCTGGAGTTAGCGCTTCAGCGTTTACTCCAGCCCCACGGCGGTCGGCCCGAGTGAGTGCATCGGCACCCGCTCCGATCCAACGCTTCGCACTCGGATATCGTGCGAAGCCCGAATACTCAAGCAATCTGGTCCGTAGCGCATTCCGCTGCCAGTTCAGCCGCGCGCGTGGCCTGCGGCACTTCGACGATGCGCTGCACGAAGATGCCCGGCGTCACGATGTGCTCCGGATTCAGTCCGCCGAGCGGCACGACTTCCGACACCTGCACGATCGACACCTTGGCGGCGCTGGCCATGATCGGCCCGAAGTTGCGCGCGGTCTTGCGATAGACGAGGTTGCCCCAGCGATCGCCCTTATGAGCCTTCACGAGCGCGAAATCGGCGTGGATCGGCGTTTCGAACACGTAGTGCTTGCCGTCGATCACGCGGGTTTCCTTGCCTTCGGCGAGCTTCGTGCCGTAGCCGGTCGGCGTGAAGAAGCCGCCGATGACTGCGCCCGCCGCACGGATACGCTCCGCGAGATTGCCTTGCGGCACCAGTTCGAGCTCGATCTCGCCCGCCCGGTACAGCGCGTCGAACACCTGCGAGTCGCTCTGGCGCGGAAACGAACAGATGATCTTGCGCACCCGCTTTGCCTTCAGGAGCGCGGCGAGACCGGTCTCGCCATTGCCCGCGTTGTTGTTGACGATCGTCAGGTCGCGCGAACCCTGCTCGATCAGCGCGTCGATCAGCTCGGACGGCATGCCGGCCGTGCCGAAGCCGCCGATCATGATCGTCGCGCCGTCGTGAACGTCGGCGACCGCCGACTGAAACGAATCGAAAATCTTGTTGACCATGTCTCTTCCTGATACGAACCCGCGGCCTGATGCGCGGCCTGTCGAGGAAACACGCGCAAGTCGCGTGCCGCACCGGGCTCGCGTCCGAACCCGGATTTGTTCGATATTCGAACCTAGATTCGATTAGCGAACGATTGGCCGATCATAGAGTCGCGCACAACGCGTTGTCAAGGCGGGATGCCTGGCTGTCGGTCTCGTCATCGAACGGCAGTCCGACGTAGTTCTCGGCAAGCGCCTGCGCAGCGGCCCGCGAGCGTGTCGTGTACTTGAGCTCCGCGAGCTTCAGGCGATTGACGAACGGCGTCTCGTCCGGGGACGCATGCAGCATGTTCGTCATGAAGTACGAGAAATGCTCCGCGCGCCACACACGCTCGGCACACGTCGCTGAATAGGCGTCCAGCAGCGCGACGGTGCCGTCGCGGTAGCGCGCGCCGAGTGCGCGGGCCAGCACGCGGACGTCAGCCACGGCGAGGTTCATGCCTTTCGCGCCCGTCGGCGGCACGATGTGCGCCGCGTCGCCGGCGAGGAACAGCCGGCCGTACTGCATCGTCTCCGAGACGAAGCTGCGCATCGGCGTCACGCTCTTCTGCGTGATGCGGCCCTCCGCCGGCGTCCAGCCGGCGTCGTTCGAAAAACGCGTGTGCAGCTCGTCCCAGATGCGCGTGTCCGGCCAGTCGTCGAGGTTTTCGTCCGGCTTGCATTGCAGGTACAGGCGCGTCACGCTCGGCGAACGCATCGAGAACAGCGCGAAGCCGCGTTCGTGATGCGCGTAAACCAGTTCGTCGAGCGACGGCGGCGCATCGGCGAGGATGCCAAGCCACGCAAAGGGATAGACGCGCTCGAACGTGCGCAGGCGCTCCGCCGGAATGGTCTGCCGCGCAATGCCGTGGAAACCGTCGCAGCCGGCGATATAGTCGCAGTCGATGCGGTCGGGGCGGCCGTCCGCATGCGTGAAGGTGACGAATGGATGCTCGCCGTCCACGTCGTGCAGCGCGACGTCGCTCACCTCGAAATGCATCGCGTGTCCGTGCGCATCGCCGGCCGCAATCAGGTCGCGCACCACTTCGTGCTGGCTGTACACGGTGATCGCCCGGCCGCCGGTGAGCCCGCTCAGATCGATACGGTGACGCTGGCCCGCGAACAGCAGTTCGATGCCGCGATGCTCGAGCCCTTCGCGGCGCATCCGGTCGCCGAGGCCGGCCGCGTTCAGGGTATCGACCGTGCCCTGTTCCAGCACGCCGGCGCGGATCCGGTTCTCGCAATACGCGCGCGACCGGGCTTCGACGAGGACGGTGTCGACGCCTTGCAGGCGCAGCAGATGGGACAGCAGAAGGCCGGACGGACCGGCGCCGATGATCGCAACCTGGGTACGCATTGAGTGTCTCCTATCGGCCGGGGCTGTGCTGTCGACCGGCGTCAGCGTTTGCGCGCCGACTCGGGTTCCGTGCATCGCACCCGGCCCCATGCCTCACGCACTGATCCCGCGCAAAGCTGAACCTTGATTCGAGTAGTGGAATGCATTTCAGCGCTTTTCCGACTATGCGGCAACGCGATTCAGGAGATAAGTTGTATACGTTTCGCGAATACTGGTGTGGCAATGGATGCGCTCGATCTGAACCTGATTCCCTATCTCGTCGCCCTTGACGAAACACGCAACGTCAGCCGCGCAGGCGACCGGCTCGGCGTGAGCCAGCCGCGCGTGAGCGCCGCACTCGGGCGTCTGCGCGACTATTTCGGCGATCCGCTGTTCGTGCGCACATCGCGCGGGATGGAGCCGACGCCGCGCGCACTGGCGCTCCTGCCCGCCGCGCGCGACGCGCTCGCGCAGATCGAACGCGGCCTCGTCGCGCCGCACGACTTCGATCCGGCGGTGAGTACGCATACGTTCTCGATCGCGCTGTCGGACGTCGGCGAAATCGTGTTCCTGCCGAGATTGCTGCAGACATTCTCGACGCGCGCGCCGCATGTCAACCTGCGCTCGGTCTCGCTGCAGCACGACGAAGTCGGACGCGCCCTCGAAGCGGGCAGCATCGATCTCGCGGTCGGCTACTTCCCCGATCTCGACGGCAACAACTTCTTCCAGCAGCGGCTGTTCACGCACCGCTTCGTCTGCCTGATGCGCCGCGGCCACCCGCTCGAAGAGGCGCGGCCGTTTACCGTCGAGCAGTTCCTCGCCTGCGGACACGCGGTCGTGCGTGCCGAGGGACGCAGCCAGGAAATACTCGAGAAATACCTCGCGAAACCGCGGCTGCATCGCCGCGCGGTGCTGGAAACGCCGCACTTCATGAGCCTGCCGTTCATCCTGAGCCGCACCGATCTGATCGCGACGGTGCCGCATGCGATCGGTTACGCGTATGCCGCCGAGCATGCGTTCATCACGCCCGTCGAGCCGCCGCTGC
>NZ_JAHACR010000546.1 GCF_018375725.1 Burkholderia sp.
GTGATGCGCAGACGCTGATGACGACCGGCGCGACGACGCTTGCCGCGGTTTCCGCGGGTGCGGTATTCATGGGGGCGAACAGCTATATTGGCAACGCGCCGAATTTCATGGTGAAGGCGATCGCGGAATCGCGCGGCGTGAAGATGCCGAGCTTCTTCGCGTATCTCGGCTGGGCGTTTGTTGTGCTGGTGCCGGTGTTCTTGCTGACGACGTGGATATTTTTCCCGGCGTAAGCTGACGGTTTTCAATCAGGCGTGAGTGGTGGGCGACCGCGAAGCATGGGGCCCGCGTAAGCGCTAAAGCGCCAACGCGGGTCGACCGCGAAGCATGGGGCCGGCGTAAGCGCTAAAGCGCCAACGCGGGTCGACAGGAGAGAGAGAACAATGCAGAAGATTCTGGTAGCACGTCCGATTTTTCCCGACGTGATCGAGCGACTCCAACAGTATTTCGAAGTCGATTGGAACAACGGCGATGCACTCGCCCCCGACGCGCTCGCCGCCCGGCTCGCCGACAAGGACGGCGCGCTGACGGCCGGCGACCCGGTCGGCGCCGCGACGCTCGCGGCAGCGCCACGTCTGCGTGTCGTGTCGAACATGGCGGTCGGCTTCAATAATTTCGACATGGCAGCATTCAACGCGGCAAACGTGCTCGGCACCAATACACCGGATGTGCTCAACGAATCCACCGCCGACTTCGGCTGGGCGCTGATGATGGCGGCCGCGCGGCGCATTGCCGAATCCGAGCACTGGCTGCGCGCCGGGCGCTGGCAGAAGTGGGAATACGACGGTTTCCTCGGCAACGACATTTACGGCTCGACGATCGGCATCGTCGGCATGGGCCGGATCGGCCAGGCACTCGCACGCCGCGCGCGGGGCTTCGGCATGCGGGTGATCTATCACAACCGGTCGCGCGTCGCGCCGGAGATCGAGGCGGAACTGAATGCCGAATACCTGTCGAAGGACGCGCTCCTCGCACAAGCCGATCACGTCGTGCTCGTGCTGCCCTACACGAAGGAGAATCACCACACGATCGGCGCCGCCGAACTCGCGATGATGAAGCCGACGGCGACGCTGACCAATATCGCGCGCGGCGGGATCGTCGACGACGCGGCGCTCGCCGCCGCACTACG
>NZ_JAHACR010000147.1 GCF_018375725.1 Burkholderia sp.
TTCCGGAATGAACGCCATCGCGACGAGGATGCTGATCATTCCGCCAATCGCGAACCACGTCAGGTAGGGGTATGCCCACATCCTCACGCGCAGTTCGCCGGACTCCTCGCGCTCGAAGCGCTTGCGCAGGCGCAGCTGCGAGAATGCGATGAGTACATAGACGAAGATCGCGACGGTGCCGTACGAGTTCACGAGGAACGCAAACACGGTGTCGGGCGACACATACGACATCACGACCGACACATAGCCGAATACGGTACCGAGCAGGATCGCGCGCACCGGCACGCCGCGCTTGCTGACCTTCGCGAGCGCCTGCGGTGCATCACCGTGGCGAGTCAGTGCGAATAGCATCCGCGACGCGGCGTACAGGCCCGAGTTCAGCGCGGACAGTACGGCGGTCAGCACAATCGCATTCATTACGTGGGCCGCCGCCGGCAGGCCCATCACGTCGAGCGCACTGACGTACGGCGTGGCCATCTGCGGCGAATTCCAGGGCACCAGTGCGACCACGAGCGCCACCGAGCCGACGTAGAACACCAGCACGCGCGTGATCACCGAGTGAGTTGCCTTCGCAACGGCCTTCGCGGGCTCGCGCGCCTCCGCCGCCGCGATCGTGACGATCTCCGCGCCGAAGTAGAACCCTGTTGCGGCCACCGCACCGCTCAACACCGGCCCGATACCGAGCGGCATGAAGCCGCCGTTGCCGAGCAGGGTCGGCGGCACCGACGCCGACCGCATCGACGCGGGCCACAGGCCGAGCACGTAAAGGCCGCCGAGGAACAGGAACACGACGATTGCGGCAACCTTGATCGACGAGAACCAGAACTCGAACTCGCCATAACTGCCGACCGAGATCAGGTTCGTGAGCATGAGCACGACCAGCATCCCGAGACTGAGGATCCATGCCGGCGTGTCGGGCAGCCAGAATTGCACGAGCTTCGCGCCCGCGACCGCCTCGAGCGCAACCACGATGACCCAGAAATACCAGTACATCCAGCCTGTCAGGAAGCCTGCGAGCCGGCCGGGACCGCGCTGGCTTCCGAACGCGAGCCGCGCATATTCATAGAACGAACCCACGGCCGGCATCGCGCATGCCATCTCGCCGAGCATTCGCATCACGAGCACGACCAGGCCGCCCGTGATCAGAAACGACAGGATCGCGGCCGGCCCGGTCTGCTGGATCACCACGCCGCTGCCGACGAACAGCCCGGCGCCGATCACGCCGCCTAGCGCGATCATCGTCATATGGCGCTGCTTGAGCCCACATTTCAATTCACTCTGGTCCACCGAGGGTTGCATGTCTTCTCCCTATCCAGGTAATCCGGACGCGTCCCGTGCGAGATCGCATGGCCGGGCGCGGACGCCGTCGATGATGGAGCGTGCGATGGCGCGTACGCGCCCGGCCGCACGGATTTGTGGTTGCCTTGTCGTGGATAGGCGCGTGCCGTGCTCAGGGCTTCTCGTCGCGCCTGAAGTACGACACGTAGAGCATCCGCTGGCCGATGCGCCGAAACGGTGCGAACGGGTGACCGGGCAGCGGCGACGTGAAAATCGGCAGCGTCTGGCGCGCCCCTTTGCCGGCGATTCGCTCCGCGAGCCGCCGGCCGGCCTGCTGCGAATACGACACGCCGTTGCCGCCGTAACCGAGCGCGTAAAACACGGATTGACCCAGATCGGGGTGACACACGCGCGGCATCATGTCGTGGCTGACGTCGACCCAGCCCCACCACGAGTAGTCGATCTGCACGCCGCGCAGTGCTGGAAATTTGCGCGCCATCCCCTCCTTCAGCAGGTCGAGGTGACGTGGATTCGATGCGTCCGCGCCCGTGATCGCGCTGCGGCTGCCGATCTGCAGACGCCGGTCGGGCAGGAAGCGATAGTAGAAGCGCAGCATGCGCGTGTCGGTCAGCACCTGCGTCGTGCGAAAATTGCATGCGGCGATTTCCGCGTCCGTCAGCGGCCGCGTGACCATCGAATTAGACAGGATCGGCATGACCTTGCTGCGCAGCGAAGGATGCAGTGTCTGCGCGGTATACGCGCCGGTCGCAATGCCAACCGCGCGGGCCCGAACGATGCCACCCGGGGTGCGCAGATGATGGATGCCGCCGATCGTTTCGAAGCCGATCACGGGGCTGCTCGTGTGTACCTTCGCGCCCGCTTCGCGAGCGAGGCGCAAATAGCCGAACGCCAGTTTCAGCGCATGAATGCCGATGCCTTCCGGCTCGTGCAGCGCGCCGGCCGCTTCGTGGTCGTCAATGAATTCACGACGAAAAGTTTCAGCGCTGAGCAGCTCGGACGGATAGCCGAATACCTCCTTCCACACCTTCGCCTCGGTCGCGAGCTTCGCCATGAAGCGCGGGCGATGCGCGATCAGAAAGTGGCCGCCCGGCTGGGGATCGCAGTCAATCTCGGCAACGAGCGACTTGAAATGGCAAAAGCCTTCGAGGATTTCGTCGTGCATCTTCAATGCGACATCCTTACCCCAGCGCGCGATCCACTGCGAACGGGAAAGGCGCCCCGACGCGTTCTGCCCCTGCCCGCCGTTGCGACTGCTGCAACCCCAGCTCGTGCGGTTGGCTTCGAGCACGACGGCCGTAATCCCGTGTTCCCTGGCGAGGCACAGCGCAGTCGCGAGGCCCGTATAGCCGCCACCGATGATCGCGACGTCGACGTCGAGATCCTTCGTGACAGGGCCATCGTCAGGCGGTGGATCACCCGCGGTCGCGACCCAGTATGTGGGCGCGTACTGCTTGCCCTGGCCGGGCCCTGGCGATACGAGCGGATCGTAGGCCGGGTCGTATCGCGTATCGACCGACAGGCCCGCGACGGATCCGCTCGTCGCCCGTCCGATTGAATGACTCGCCATGATCAACCCTCCGACGAACCAATGCGGATCACGCGCGTGTGCGTGCCGTCGTCATCGAATATGGCGAGGGGGATGTCCGCCGAACGGGCGAAAGTTGCCGACTGGCTGTTGGCCATTCCTGTCTCCTGATCGTTCTTTTCCGGTCGATCTTGCGCGGACGCATCCATTCGGCCCGTTGCAGGAAGAAAGTGTAGGCAGGGCTATTTCACGCAGGTAGGGCCAGTGAGCCGGATTCGCTTGGACCAGCCGAACAGCGTGCATCGCACGGGATGGCGCAAGCCGCCCCGCTCCGTCCCGCATGGCGAAGCAGGCGTGCAACACCTACACTGAAAAGCATCCGGATCAATCGGGAGAGCCGCCATGATTGACGTATACGAAACCATCGGCAGCCGTGCGTTCTCCGCGCATCTGGCGAAGGACGGCATGGTGACGCTGATGGAACAGCGCCAGGAGGTCGATCGCGTGACGCTCGCCACCGCGTACGCCGCGCTCGTCGAGGATGTCGAAACGGAGGACGATCTGCGCGAAGCAACCGTCGAGGGCATGATGCGCGCGCTGATCCAGGGATACGCCCGCAGCCACTGAAACGACGCGGCGCGACGCCGATGCGACGTGCGCCGCGCATCCGCAGGCCGCCCGGCCATGCGCGTCACACCCGGCTCAGCCGCTGTGCATAGTCGGCCGGTTCCAGCGGCTGGCTGAACAGAAACCCCTGCTGCCTGTCGCAGCCGATCTGCCGCAGGAAGGACGCCTGCGCCTCCGTCTCGACGCCTTCGGCCGTCACCTTCATGCCGAGCGAGTGCGCCATCGCCACCACCGCTTCCGTGATTGCGACTGCATCGCGGTGTTCGGGCACGCCCGCGACGAACGACCGATCGACCTTCAGGTTGTGCAACCGGAAGCGTTTCAGGTAAGACAACGACGAATAGCCGGTGCCGAAGTCGTCGACCGAAATCCGCACGCTCATGTCGGTCAGCGCCCGCAGCATCGGCAGCACGGTCTCGCTGTCGTTCATCAGCAGCCCTTCGGTGATTTCCAGCTCAAGCGCGGACGGCTCGAGTCCTGCCGCCTCGAGACAGCGCTCGACGGATTCGACAAGCCCGTCGTGGAACTGTCGCGGCGACAGGTTGACCGCCATCACCAGGTCGGGCGCGATGGTCCGGCGCCATTCCGCCGCCTGCCTGCACGCTGTTTCCAGCACCCATTGGCCGATCGCGACAATGAGCCCCGTATCCTCGGCGACCGGGATGAACTCCGCGGGCGACAGCGGCCCGAGCTCCGGGCTCGTCCAGCGCAGCAACGCCTCGGCGCCGACCGTGCGTCCGCTGAGGCCGTCGACGACGGGCTGGTAGACGAGCCGCAATGCGTTCGACGCAAGCGCGCGCCGCAGCGACTGCTCGATCGCGAAGCGCCGCTGCAGCCGAAGGTTGAGCTGCGCGGTAAAGAACGTGAAGCTGTTGCGGCCGCGCTGCTTTGCGTCGTACATCGCGGAATCCGCATTGCGCATCAGCGTGGCGGGATCGTCGCTGTCGCGCGGCGACAGGCTGATGCCGATCGATACGCCGAGGTAATACTCGTTGTTCGCGACCTCGAACGGCTTGCCGATCGTGTCGATCACCCGCCTGGCGAGCATCGCGAGTTCGTCGGGATCGTCGTAATCGCTGACGACGATGACGAACTCGTCGCCACCGACGCGCGTGAGCGCATGCCGCTCGCCGACACATTCCGTCAACCGCGCCGCCACGCAGCACAACAGCGCGTCGCCCGCGTCATGGCCCGCCGTGTCGTTGACCTTCTTGAAGCCGTCGAGATCGACGTACAGGATCGCCACGCGCGCCGGGCCGGCCGCATCGTCGCGCGACTCGAACAGTTCGCGCATCCGGTCGGCGAGCCAGCGGCGGTTGTAGAGGCCGGTCAGCGAATCGTGCGTCGCCAGGTAGCGCAGCTGTTGCTGCGCTTCGCGCACCGGCCCGACATCGCTGAACGAGACCAGCACCGAATCGGCCAGCGTCTCACCGGCCTTGACGATCGGCACCGCATTGGCCGTTGATCCAGATGATGTCGCCGTCGGCGAGCCCGACGCCGATCGTGTATCCGAGCTGGGATTTTCCCGTGGCGATTGCGCGCCGGCTCGGCCAGTCGTCCGGCGGAATCGGCATGCCGTCCTCCCGCATCGCGTGCATCAGCACGGTCGACAGGTGACGGCCGTCGAGGCTGCCCGTCACGCGCAGCATCCGGTGCGCGCTCGGGTTGCTCGCGAGCACGGTGCCGTCGCGGGACACCACGAGAATGCTCTCGTTCAGGCTGTTGACGACGAGCCGGTGATGCTCCTCGCTGCGCGCGAGCTGCCGCGCGATCTTGTCCTGATGCACGGCAAGCCCGACGCTGTTGCTGATGTCGCGCAGCAGGGCCGTTTCCTCGTCGCCGGGCCGGCGCGGCGTGCGGTGATAGACCGCGAATGCGCCCAGCACGACGCCGGCTTCATCGATCAGCGGAACCGACCAGCAGGATCGCAAGCCGAGCGGCAATGCAAGTGCCTTGTAGGATGCCCAGAGCGGATCGGTCGTGATGTCCTCGACCGCGATCATGCGGCGCTCGAACATCGCGGTGCCGCACGAGCCCGCGGCCGGCCCGATCTCCGCGCCGTCGATCGCGGCGCTGTAGTGCGCGGGCAGCGAAGGCGCCGCGCCGACGCGGATGTGCACGCCGTCGTCGTCGAGCAGCAGGATCGTGCAGGATGCGCTCTCGCCCAGCAGGGCCTCGGCTCGCCGGCACACTTCGACGAGCAGCGCCGGCAACGGCGTGTTGCGTGTGATCAGTCGCAGCACGCTCTGCTCGGATGCGAGCACTTCGGCGGCGAGACCCAGGCTGTAGCGGGGACTTTGCGGTTCCGTATCCAAGATGAAGCCTGCCGTTGTTCTCGACCGGGTCTTGTTTGATTGTTCCCGGCTGTGTCGCGCCGGCCCTGCGCCCGGGTTTACGCCGACGCGCGGCCCGAACGGAACGGGCTTCGCGGCGGCCTCGCGGCGCAGTCTGTTTTGTACACCAATCCGTGGCGCACGGGGCGTTGGTAAACATGTAAATTTTCCGGTGCGTTGCGCGCGGCGCACATCTGTCCGTACGGTTCGGACAGGTTGCGTGCCCGTAGCCGGCGCTGCCCGGCAGGCGGGCCGCTCAGCCGCGCGGCTCGGCCGCGCTGTCGTAGACCGGATGGCACTCGAATGCGAGTTCGGAACGCCCCTCCACGCCGCCGCCGCTCACCGACTCCTGCTTCACGCTCACGCGCATGCCACGCTGTGCGCAGTAGTCCGTCGCCTCCGTCATCGCCGACACGTGAGCGCCCGCCCATGACGTCGACACGCCGCGCGCCAGCGTCGAGACGGTGAATACGTTCGGATTGGACGTCGGGACGACATCGGAGACGGTCGTGCAGGCGGCGAGCAGCCAGGCAGCGGTGGCGACGGGCAACCATCGCGGGGACTTGAAGAATCGAATCGGCATAGGGAAGCGGGCGCGCGTCGTCAGGACGGCGCTGGAACAACACGGTCGCCAGTATGCCCGGGACTTCGCCGCAGATCATCCCCATGACATGAACAGTTTGTTTCGTTTTGTTAAACGATCCGATCTACGATGTTCACGCCAATACACCCATCATGCCTTCGTCATGTCGATATCCGGCACATCGTCGCCGAACGTCGAGGCAACGAGCGTCCGCATCGCGGCGATCCGCAGCGTCGGGCCGGACTGATTGAACGAGCGGCGCTCGCCGCGACACATGCACGTCGCGGCAAGCGCGCCGATGCGGCACGACTACGCGTAGTCGTACACGCCCCGGCCCGTCTTTCTCCCAAGACGGCCCGCCGCGACGAGTTCGCGCAGCAGCGGACACGCGCGATATTTCGGATCGCCGAAGTCCTTCAGAAAGACATCCATCACGGAAAGGCATACATCCAGCCCGACCAGATCCGCGAGCGCCAGCGGCCCGATCGGATGGTTCGCGCCGAGCCGCATCCCCTGGTCGATCTCTTCGGCAGTCGCGACGCCTTCGGCCAGCACGAAAAACGCCTCGTTGATCATCGGCACCAGAATCCGGTTGACCACGAACCCCGGCGAATTGCGCACGCCGATCGGCGACTTGTCGAAACGCTCCGTCAGCGCACGGACCGCCTGCGCAGTCGCGTCGCTCGTCTGCAGCCCGCGGATGATCTCGACGAGCGGCATCAGCGGCACCGGATTGAAGAAGTGCATGCCAATGAAGCGCGCGGGATCGGCGAGCGTCGCGCCGAGCGCCGTGATCGAGATCGACGACGTGTTCGTCGCGATGATCGCCTCGGGACGCGCGACCGCTTCGATCTGCTTCAGGATGCGGATTTTCAGGTCGACGTTCTCGGTGGCGGCCTCGATGACGATGTCCGCCGCCGACAGGCGCTGATAGTCGGTCGACGTCCCGATACGCGCGAGCGCGGCATCGCGCGTCGCGGCATCGAGCTTGTCCTTCGACACGAGACGCTCGAGACTGGCCGTCAGGGTCGCGACACCTCTGGCGAGCGCCGCGTCGTTGACGTCGATCATCACCACCTTGAATCCCGCGACGGCAGCGGTCTGCGCGATGCCATTGCCCATGGTGCCGGCGCCGACCACGCCGACGGTCTGGATTGTCATGAAACCTCCTGCTTTCGGACGCACCGCGGCGCGTTTATTGAAGATTCTCGAAGATCGCGGCGATGCCCTGCCCGCCGCCGATGCACATCGTCACGAGCGCGTACCGCCCGCCGATGCGCTTCAGCTCGGCGAGCGCCTTGACCGTAATCAATGCGCCCGTCGCGCCGATCGGATGGCCGAGGGAAATGCCCGAGCCGTTCGGGTTGACCTTCGCCGGATCGAGGCCCAGTTCCTTCGTGACCGCGCAGGCTTGCGCCGCGAACGCCTCGTTCGCCTCGATCACGTCGAGATCGGCTGCGCGGAGCCCGGCGCGCTCGAGCGCGAGACGGGTCGCCGGCACGGGGCCGATGCCCATGTACGCCGGATCGACGCCCGCATGCGCGTACGACACCAGCCGCGCGAGCGGTTTCGCGCCGCGGGCGCGCGCCGCATCGGCACTCATCATCAGCACGGCGGCCGCCGCATCGTTGATGCCGGACGCGTTGCCGGCCGTCACCGTGCCGTTCTCCTTGGCGAAGACCGGCCTGAGTTTCGTGAAATCGTCGAGCGACGCGTCGTGGCGCACATGCTCGTCGGTGTCGAATGCCACCTCGCCCTTTTTCGTCCGCACGGCGATCGGCAGGATCTGGTCGCGGAAGCGGCCTTCGGCGATCGCGCGCGCCGCGCGCCGGTGCGACTCGAGTGCGAGCGCGTCCTGCTCGTCGCGCGTGATGCCGTACTTGCGCGCGACGTTCTCGGCCGTCACGCCCATGTGGATCGTCTGAAACGGATCGTGCAGCGCGCCGAGCATCATGTCGACGAGCTTTGCATCGCCCATGCGTTGCCCGAAACGGGCGGCCGGCACGCTGTACGGCGCGCGGCTCATGTTCTCGGCACCGCCGCCGATCGCGACATCGGCGTCGCCGAGCATGATCGATTGCGCAGCGGTCACGATCGCCTGCAGGCCCGAGCCGCACAGGCGGTTCACGGTCAGCGCGGGCGTGTGCTGCGCGACACCGCCGTCGATCGCCGCGACGCGGGCGATGTACATGTCCTTCGGCTCCGTATGCACGACGTTGCCGAACACGACATGGCCGACATCGTCGCCCGGCACGTTCGCGCGCGACAACACCTCGCGCACGACTTTCGCACCGAGTTCGGTCGGCGCGAAATCCTTGAGACTGCCGCCGAAATCGCCGATCGCGGTACGCACACCGCTGACTACCACCACTTCCTTGCTCATTGTTGTCTCCTTGTTTGGGCGTCGCCGACCCGTGCCGCGCGCGCCGCACGTTACATGTCCGGATTATGCGGGCCGCCGCCGTTTTTCACGAACACGCGGGCCCGGCACAGCGTTCCGTTCAGAACTGCTCGTCGGTCAGTGCAAAAAGACCGTCATCGCCGCGCGCCGCGAGAATCGACGCTTCAAGCGCGCGCGCCTGCGGCAGCACATAGTCGGCAAAGAAATGCGCGGTCGCGATCTTCGCGCCGTGGAACGCCGGATCGTCCGCATGCCTGCGCTGCGCGGCAAGCAACGCACGCGCCATCTGCCAGCCCGTCAGCACGATGCCGGCCAGCTTCAGATAAAGCACGCTGCCGGCGAATACGGCATTCGGATCCCGCTTGCCGTGGTCGAGCACATACTGCACGACGTTTGCGAGTGCGTCACGACCGTCGGCAAGACGCCGGTGCATCGCCTCGAATGCGCGCGCCGCCGTGCCGGCATCGATCGACTTCAGCTCGTCGAGCGTGCGATCGATCGACGCGAGCAGCATCCGTGCCGCCGCGCCGCCGTCGCGCAGCGTCTTGCGGCCGACGAGGTCGTTCGCCTGGATGGCCGTCGTGCCTTCGTAGATCGCGAGAATGCGCGCATCGCGATAGAACTGCGCGGCGCCTGTCTCTTCGATGAAACCCATGCCGCCGTGCACCTGCACGCCGAGGCTCGTCACATCGTTCGACATTTCGGTGCTCCAGCCCTTGACGACCGGCACCAGATATTCGTAGATCGCGCGATGCTCGGCGCGCACCGCGGCATCTGCCGCGTGATGCGCGATATCCGAATGCGCGGCCGCGACGTAAGCCAGCGCGCGCGCGCCTTCGGTCATCGCACGCATCGTCATCAGCATCCGGCGCACGTCCGGATGGTGGACGATCGCGACCGGCTGGGCCGCCGAGCCATCCACCGGCCGGCTCTGGATGCGTTCCTTCGCATAAGCCGCCGCCTGCTGATACGCGGCTTCGGACACCGCGATGCCCTGCAGGCCGACACCGAAGCGTGCCGCGTTCATCATCACGAACATCGCATTCAGGCCCTTGTTC
>NZ_JAHACR010000148.1 GCF_018375725.1 Burkholderia sp.
CGGTCATGCGCATCGAACGCCTCATCGTCGTCGAACGGATCAACCGGTGCTGCTACCTCAAACGAAACGAGGGCATCGTCGGATGCCCTCGTTTCGGTACGGCTTGCGGAGCGCCCCGCAAGCCGCCGGACGGCACCGGGTGACGCGACGGGCCGGCCGGAAGCGCCCGGCGCATCGTGCGCGTCGTGCCCGTCCGGCCTGCCTGCGTCACCCCGGTGCCTGACCATCACTCTTCTTCGTCCATCGCCTCGGCTGCGTCCGCGCCTTGCGGCATCGCAGCGACGCCGAGCGATTCGCGAATGCGGTTCTCGATCTCGCGCGCGATTTCCGGATTCTCGCGCAGGAATTCGCGCGCATTGTCCTTGCCCTGGCCGATCTTCTCGCCGTTGTAGCTGTACCAGGCGCCCGCCTTGTCGACGATCTTCGCCTGCACGCCCAAGTCGATGATTTCGCCCTGACGCGAGATGCCCTCGCCGTACAGGATGTCGAAGATCGCTTCGCGGAACGGTGGCGACACCTTGTTCTTGACGACCTTCACGCGGGTTTCATTGCCGATCACCTCGTCGTTCTTCTTGATCGAGCCGATCCGGCGAATGTCGAGACGCACCGACGAGTAGAACTTGAGCGCGTTGCCGCCCGTCGTCGTTTCCGGGTTGCCGAACATCACGCCGATCTTCATCCGGATCTGGTTGATGAAGATCACGAGACAGTTCGTGCGCTTGATCGTGCCCGTCAGCTTGCGCAGCGCCTGCGACATCAGGCGAGCCTGCAGGCCCGGCAGCGAATCGCCCATCTCGCCTTCGATTTCGGCCTTCGGCACGAGCGCCGCGACCGAGTCGATCACGATCATGTCGATCGAGCCCGAGCGCACCAGCGCGTCGGTGATTTCCAGCGCCTGCTCGCCGGTGTCCGGCTGCGAGATCATCAGTTCCGGCACGTTGACGCCGAGCTTGGCCGCGTACTGGACGTCGAGCGCGTGCTCGGCGTCGATGAACGCCGCGGTGCCGCCGAGCTTCTGCAGTTCGGCAATGACCTGCAGCGTGAGCGTCGTCTTGCCGGACGATTCCGGCCCGTAGATCTCGACCACCCGGCCGCGCGGCAGACCGCCGACGCCGAGCGCGATATCCAGGCCCAGCGAGCCCGTGGACACCACCTGGATGTCCTCGACCGCCTCGCCGTCGCCCATGCGCATGATCGACCCTTTGCCGAACTGCTTCTCGATCTGCGCGAGCGCGGCGGCCAGCGCCTTGCTCTTCTCGGCAGTCAGCCCGGAGCCTTTCTTGCTTTCTTCCATGAATCGTCCTTTGCTATGATGAGCAGCGTCTGATACGGGTGCGCAGGGTTCGATACCGCTGGCACACGGCGAATTCAGACACTGTATAAAAAAACAGTGTTTTATGCAAGCCCGCAATGCGGGCTGCACGACACACGAATTACTTCGGAGACAGCCGTGCCGGCGCAATCGCCCGCCGGCCACCGGTCACGCAACCCATGCGAATTCTCATCGCCGAAGACGACAGCATACTCGCGGACGGCCTCACCCGGTCACTCCGCCAATCGGGCTATGCCGTCGATCACGTGAAGAACGGCGTCGAGGCCGACACGGCCCTGTCGATGCAGGCATTCGACCTGCTGATCCTCGACCTCGGCCTGCCGAAAATGCCCGGCCTCGAAGTATTGAAGCGCCTGCGCGCCCGCAACTCCAACCTGCCCGTGCTGATCCTGACTGCCGCCGACAGCGTCGACGAGCGCGTCAAGGGGCTCGACCTCGGCGCCGACGACTACATGGCCAAGCCGTTCGCGCTGAACGAGCTCGAGGCGCGCGTGCGCGCGCTGACCCGGCGCGGCGCGGGCGGCGGCCCGACCGTCGTGCGGCACGGCTCGCTCGCATTCGACCAGGTCGGCCGCACCGCCTATGCGAACGATCGCGTGCTCGACCTGTCCGCGCGCGAGCTCGGCCTGCTCGAAGTGCTGCTGCAGCGGATCGGGCGCCTCGTGTCGAAGGAACAGCTCGTCGACCATCTGTGCGAATGGGGCGAGGAAGTCAGCAACAACGCGATCGAAGTCTACGTACACCGGCTGCGCAAGAAAATCGAGCCGAGCGGCGTGCGCATCGTCACCATGCGCGGGCTCGGCTACTGCCTCGAGAAAGCCGCCCCCGCCAGCGCGCCCGACACCGCCGCGCAACCGGCTGCGGCCGGCACGCCGCAGCGCTGACGCGCGAGCCGAGCCGCCATGGCCACGCCGGCCCGCTCGCGCCATCCGACCGGCGACACCGCGCGCGACGCACGCTACGAGAATCCGTTCGCGCCGCCCGACGAGACCGATGCGCCCGAAGCCGCGCGGCCGCGCTCGCTGTTCGGCGAGATCCTCGACTGGATGCTCGCGCCGCTCCTGCTGTTCTGGCCGATGAGCATCGCCGTCACCTATCTCGTCGCAAAGACGATCGCGAACGGCCCGTTCGACCGTGCGCTCGAAACCAACGCGTACGTGCTCGCACGGCAGATCCATCCGGTCAACGGCATCGCCGAGCTGACGCTGCCGCAGGCGACGCGCGACTTCCTGCGCGCGGACAACATCGACAGCGTCTATTTCCAGGTGCTCGGCACGCGCGGCGAACTCGTCGCGGGCGAAGCGGACCTGCCGCTCCCGCGCGAAGACGATCGTCCGCCGCCCGGCGTCGTCGTGTTCCGCGACGATCTGCTGCGCGGCGACGACATCCGCGTCGCGTATACAACTGTCGCGCTGCCGCAGACGAGCGGCACCCAACCGGTGCTCGTGCAGGTCGGCGAGACGCTCGACAAGCGCAACGCGCTGGCGAACGACATCATCAAGGGCGTGATCCTGCCGCAGTTCGTAATCCTGCCGCTCGCGATCCTGCTTGTCTGGTTCGGCCTGTCGCGCGGGCTCGCGCCGCTCAATGCGCTGCAGGTGCACATCCGCGCCCGCCGTCCGGACGATCTGTCGCCCGTCGAGGCGCAGCGCGCGCCGCCGGAGATCGAACCGCTCGTCACGTCGTTCAACGACCTGCTCGCGCGGCTCGAGCAGAACATGGCGCTGCAAAAGCGCTTCATCGCCGACGCCGCGCACCAGATGAAAACCCCGCTCGCCGGCTTGCGCACGCAAGCCGAGTTCGCGCTGCGCCATGATGTGTCGCCCGACGTGCAGCGCTCGCTCGAGCAGATCGCGACGAGCTCCGGGCAGGCCGCACGGCTCGTCACGCAGCTGCTCGCGCTGGCCCGCGCGGAGAACCGCGCGAGCGGGCTGATGTTCGAACCCGTCGAGATCGCGACACTCGCGCGGCGCGCCGTGCGCGACTGGGTGCAGGCCGCACTCGCGAAACGGATGGATCTCGGCTACGAAGGCCCGGACGACGACGCGCCGCTCGACGTCGACGGCAATCCGCTGATGCTGCGCGAAATGCTCGGCAACCTGATCGACAATGCGATCCGCTATACGCCGGAAGGCGGACGCATCACCGTGCGCGTGCGCGCGGACCGACCCGCACGCGCCGTGCATCTCGAAGTCGAGGACACCGGCCCCGGCATTCCGGCCGCCGAGCGAGAACGCGTGCTCGAGCGCTTCTACCGGATCCTCGGCCGCGACGGCGACGGCAGCGGCCTCGGGCTCGCCATCGTGCGCGAGATCGTCACGCAGCACGGCGGCGCGCTGACGCTCGACGATCACGTCTACCAGGACGCGCCGCGCCTCGCCGGCACGCTCGTGCGCATCACCCTGCCCTTGCACGAACCGGCCCCGGAATAACCCTGACGTGCGCCGCAACATCGCGACGCGGAAACGCAATTTGCGCGCAATTGAAGCACCGTTACCGAAAAATCATCACCAGAAGCCGGATATTGAGACCGGGTTAACACCCGATCGTTTTGCGTGCGCGAGTCAGTGCGCCGTAAGTTTGCGCGCCAATAATCGTCGACAGGTTCGCCTCCGAGGCGGCCGTACATTTACATCAAAGGACTTGGAGACGATTCATGGCAACGTTAGGCGGGCAAATTGCGCACGCGCCGATGACGGGCGAAGAGAAGAAGGTGATCTTCGCGTCGTCCCTCGGCACGGTGTTCGAATGGTACGACTTCTACCTGGCCGGCTCGCTGGCGGCCTATATCAGCAAGAGCTTCTTCGCCGGCATCAACCCGACCGCGGCCTTCATCTTCACGCTGCTCGGCTTCGCGGCCGGCTTCGCGGTGCGGCCGTTCGGCGCGATCGTATTCGGGCGCCTCGGCGACCTCGTCGGCCGCAAGCATACGTTCCTCGTGACGATCGTGATCATGGGCGTATCGACGTTCGTCGTCGGCTTCCTGCCCGGCTACGCAACGATCGGCATCGCCGCGCCGGTGATCTTCATCGCGATGCGCCTGTTGCAAGGTCTCGCACTCGGCGGCGAGTACGGCGGTGCGGCAACCTACGTCGCGGAACATGCGCCGGCGCACCGGCGCGGCTTCTATACCGCGTGGATCCAGACGACCGCGACGCTCGGCCTGTTCCTGTCGCTGCTCGTGATCCTCGGCGTGCGCACGTTCATCGGCGAAGAGGCATTCGGCGCATGGGGCTGGCGCGTGCCCTTCATCGCGTCGATCCTGCTGCTCGCGGTGTCGGTCTGGATCCGGCTGCAGCTGAATGAATCGCCGGTGTTCCTGCGCATCAAGTCGGAAGGCAAGACGTCGAAGGCGCCGATCAAGGAAGCGTTCGGCCAGTGGAAGAACCTGAAGATCGTGATCCTCGCGCTCGTCGGCCTGACGGCCGGCCAGGCAGTCGTGTGGTACACGGGCCAGTTCTACGCGCTGTTCTTCCTCACGCAGACGCTGAAGGTCGATGGCGCAAGCGCGAACATCCTGATCGCGATCGCCCTGCTGATCGGCACGCCGTTCTTCCTGTTCTTCGGCTCGCTGTCGGACCGGATCGGCCGCAAGCCGATCATCCTCGCCGGCTGCCTGATCGCCGCGCTGACCTACTTCCCGCTGTTCAAGGCGCTCACGCACTTCGCGAACCCGCAGCTCGAACTGGCCACGCAAAAGGCGCCGATCAGCGTCGTCGCCGATCCGGCGACCTGTTCGTTCCAGTTCAACCCGGTCGGCACCTCGAAGTTCACGAACTCGTGCGACGTCGCGAAGGCCGCGCTGGCGAAGGCCGGCCTGAACTACGAGAATGTCGCGGCGCCCGCCGGCACAACCGCCCAGATCAAGGTCGGCGACACCGTAATCGACGCGTACGACGGCAAGGTCGCCGACGCGAAAGCGAAGGGCGCGGCGTTCGACAAGACGCTCGCCTCGACGCTGAAGGCCGCCGGCTACCCGGCGAAGGCCGATCCGGCGCAGCTCAACTGGCCGATGACGATCGTGATCCTGACGATCCTCGTGATCTACGTGACGATGGTCTACGGTCCGATTGCGGCGATGCTGGTGGAGATGTTCCCGACGCGGATCCGCTATACGTCGATGTCGCTGCCGTATCACATCGGCAACGGCTGGTTCGGCGGCTTCCTGCCGGCGACGGCGTTCGCGATCGTCGCGGCGAAGGGCAATATCTATTCGGGGCTGTGGTATCCGATCGTGATTGCGCTTGGCACCTTCGTGATCGGCCTGCTGTTCGTCAAGGACACGAAGGACTCGAATATCTACGCACAGGACTGATGTGCAAGACCGCCGCCGGCGCCGTCATCATGCGCCGGCGGTGGACCGGATCGGCTCATCAACACTTTTTTCGGGAAAATGGAAAAAAGTGTTGACACGCTGGCTCAACTTGCCCATAATTTTATTTCTGTTGGCGAATTAGCTCAGTCGGTTAGAGCGACGGAATCATAATCCGCAGGTCCGGGGTTCGAGTCCCTGATTCGCCACCAAATACAAAACCCCGGTAGATCGTTGATCTACCGGGGTTTTTCACTTCCGGCCCTGTTGGTTCGCTGCGAGCCGATTTCTTTTACGATCCTCTCGCGGTGCAGTTTCGGTGCAATACGCGGTGCAGACCTCAAGGAAGGAGCACCATGGCAGCACTGACAAAACCCCCCCCTGGCACCTGGAAAGCGACCATCCGGCGCGTTGGCTGGCCGACGGCCGCTAAGACGTTTCGCACGAAGCGCGATGCCGAGGATTGGGCTCGACGCACCGAGGACGAGATGGTGCGCGGCGTATTCATACAGCGCGCGCCGTCCGAGAAGACCACGGTTGCCGACGCACTCGACCGCTACGAGCGGGAAATCGTCCCCACGAAGAAAGTCAGCACACAGCGCCGAGAAGGCGCTCGCATCCGCGAACTGAAGGCCCACTTCGGGAAGTATTCGCTTGCCGCCGTAACCCCCGACCTCGTGGGCCGCTATCGCGACGATCGGTTAGCGCAAGGCAAGGCCAACAACACCGTCCGCCTCGAGCTCGCCTTGCTCGGCCATCTGTTCAACGTGGCGATCAAGGAATGGCACATCGGGCTGATCTTCAACCCTGTCGCCAACATACGTAAGCCCAGTCCCGGCGAGGGGCGAAATCGACGTCTATCCGGTCGCGAGCAAGCGGCGCTACTCGCAGCCGTAGATGAGCACTCGAATCCGATGCTGGGCTGGATCGTGCGCATCGCGATAGAAACCGGCATGCGTCAATCCGAGATACTTGGACTGCGCCGCGGCCAGGTCGATCTGGAACGGCGCGTCGTGCGACTGACGGACACCAAGAACAATGCGGCCCGCACGGTGCCGCTGACCAAGCTCGCCGCATCGGTCCTGCAAAACGCTCTCGCCAATCCCGTCAGACCGATCGACACTGATCTCGTGTTCTTCGGGGAGCCCGGCCGCGACGGAAAGCGGCGCGCATATCAGTTCACCAAGATCTGGAACGGCCTCAAGAAGCGCACCGGCCTGGTCGATTTCCGCTTCCATGATCTACGACACGAGGCGGTCAGCCGCCTAGTCGAGGCTGGGCTAACTGATCAGGAAGTGGCTTCGATCAGCGGGCACAAATCGATGCAGATGCTGCGGCGGTACACCCACCTCCGTGCGGAAGACCTCGTCGGCAAATTAGATGCCCTTGCGTCGCCCCGACGTTAATTCCCATAGACTCGCCAACATGGCCGAGTGATCATCTTCGCTCGGCCTGAATAGAAACGGATTGCTGGCATAGGCCACGGCGAAGAACTCCGGATCGCCGCCATGCACTGCCTCAAGGAATTTTCGATACTCGGGATACAGGACCAGGTTCGCCTGCTCCCTGTTCATAAAATACTCTCGCAGATCATCCCAAATCTGGACGATTTGTAGCCACGGCGACCATTCCACCAGTGCGAGCCAGAGGAGCAAATGAATTGATACGGCGGTCTGGAAATCTCCGTACATAGCTTGCCACTGAAGCCTATAAAGAACGATCGCCCGGCCAAGATCCTCGGCTTCGATCCGCGCGCCCGCTCGAGAGTTCGACCACAGCTTCATCTCAAGATCGCCAACTACTGTGCCGAATTCCTCCCCCTCGCCCCAAGCGACGCCATCGTCACACCCCGCATAGATATCCCACAGTGCGGAGGGGTCATCCTTACACCCCCACAGAGCTCGCCACAAATAGCCAGGCCCGAACTCGAACAGATCACAAGCACTCTGGTGCCGCCCCGACGCTGGGGGATAAAACAACTCGACGTCTCGCCGTCTCCGCTCCGGATCCGGCGGATCATAGAAACGGGCGTCGGGAAACAACTCATGCAGGTGATCAATCGACGCTTTCGTCAAGGTCGCATCACCCGCAAAGTTCTTCGCCCACTTTCCCGAGCGAGCAGTCTCCCACGAAACAAGCGGATGCCGCTCCCCCATCGTTCGGTCGAACCATTGTGCGAATTGATTAGCGTTGCGAACACTCTCCGCACGCCACGCCAGAGCATGCATCGTGGCAATCGTGCGAATGCGATCACGAAAACGCTCATCGTCAGTTTTGGTCGGGCGGCCGCGCCTCGGCCACACTAGATCGAGGCGAACATCCGGCGGATTCTCAATAGTCTTGGCGGGCTGCAGCATCATCTGAAGCGGCGTATTTATTTTACGAACCAATATACCCCAGCCTAGCGAAAACTACAGATACCAACCGTAATTTGTAGATGCCATCGAACTCCCTATGACAGCCACCCTCGCGACCCTGAAGGAACGCTATTCCGTCTTGATGACGCTGGACCAACTCGCGGAGATTCTTGACCGCAGCCCGGAAGGACTCCGCATCAGCCTGAGCACGTCACGATCCAATTGGGCACAGCACATCAACGCTACCAAGGTTCACATCGGCCGACGGATCTACTTCCGCACGGAAGCAATTGCCCGATTGATAGACGAACAGTTCTCTGTTCAAAAGCCGTGAGCCCCGCCATGAACGAACGACAGGGGGAATTCTTCCGCGCGGAAACGACATGGTTCCATGTGTTTCACTCGATGATCGCGACGGGGGATATCGCGCGCATAGGGCCGTACGCGGTCACGGTCTATCTGGTGATCAAGGCCCACGCAAATTTCGAAACAGGGAAGTCCTTTCCCGGCATCGACACCCTGGTAATGGAATCCGGCATCAGCCGCAGCCAAGTCCTCCGCTCGCTGGAAGCTCTCGAGGTCAACGGATACATCACGAGAACCCGCAAGGGGCGACGCAACGAATACCGGCTCCGCGAGAAGATTTGCATCCAAGATGGGGCTGGGCGCCCTGCGGCCGTGGCAACGTGGGACTACCTCCCCTCTTCGATCAAAGCAGCCACTGCCGACCTGAAAAACGTCTTGGTCTCAGGGGATTTCTCTGGGTCAAGAATCGTCCAGATCGAGCGGTTGCAGGTCAACGTCACGCATGCCAGTGGCAACGCCGTCGTTTTCAATGCGCAGGATATCGCCTGTCTGCCTGAAGAAATGCGCGACATGTTGCTGTCGTTGCGGACAAAGATCGAGGCTCGGCGGCAGGAGGAGGTTATACACAGATCTACCTGATACGTGTCAGGCAGATACCTGACACATTCACATCGGTGTCCAGTTGACATCATTTCGCCGGGAATTGGTGCCTGAGTGACACCCTAACAAGATAGCTATTTATTGTTAACAAGATGCGCCTCACTTGCCCGGCGGCTGAGGATAACTCTTGCCATCGCACCAAAAAAGAAACCCGCAACAGCAGCGCTCGCTGGCGCGCACGGATGACCGCCGAATCGACTCCAACGATCCACGTGGATAGAAGGAATCCTATGAATAATTGCCGTCGTCGCCGACATATTCCGCCTACCGACCTTGTAGCACTGCATCGAGAGGTGCTTGCCCGCGGCCCGGAAGCTGCATTGCCACAAATCCTCAGCGTGCCGGCCAGTTTATTTGCACACACAACGCACACGGATTGCACACGGTCGCTCAGGATGCACACGTTCTGCCCTCCAAATGCACACGGCTTGCACCTCGCACCGCACTGCTTTGATGGCAGTAACGTGCTTGGGCCGACTTTTCGCAACGTTGCCCCTCTTTTCGCCCCCGGCATGTACCCGTTTTGTGCTCGCACCCTCGCCGGGCCCGCTCTTTGTACCCGGAATCCTGATTTAAAACCCGAAAGAAAAGGCTAGTGGAACATAAAGAGCGTGTTACACGCCACGTCACTTCTGCGGCCGAAGCCCCGAATTTTATAGCTTTGGCGCGTATTACACACTCGTCAAATTCTGGATGCTTGTGACACATAGGGAACACATGAAGGAACACCTTACTGCGCGCCTCGATACGCATCTGTGGAGCAGCCCCCTGAAACGCCGGACACAGTCACCCACTTACAATAACGGGTAGGCATAAGACTGTGTTTTCGACTAACACCAGGCAG
>NZ_JAHACR010000149.1 GCF_018375725.1 Burkholderia sp.
ACGGCGGCGCGGCCTTTCGCTCAACTGAGGAACCCATGACATCGAATGCGCTGCCGGCCGCGCCGGCCGGCTACACGCGAACCGCGATCGCACTGCACTGGCTGATTGCACTGCTGATCGTCTGCGCCTTCGCGCTTGGCTGGGTGATGACCGACATCCCCGGCTTCACGCCGACGAAGCTCAAGTATTTCTCGTGGCACAAGTGGCTCGGCGTGACCGTCTTCGCGCTCGCGATCGTGCGCGTGCTGTGGCGCGCGACCCACGTGCCGCCGCCGCTGCCCGCCGGCATGCCGGCATTGCAGCGGATCGGCGCGCATGGCGTGCATGTGCTGCTGTACGTGCTGATGCTCGCGATTCCCGTGACCGGCTACCTGTACAGCTCGGCATCGAACATCCCGGTCGTGTACCTGGGCATCGTGCCGCTGCCGCGCCTGATCGACCCCGATCCGGTGCTGAAGGAAACCTTGAAGACGCTGCACGTGTCTTTGAATTACATTCTGCTTGCGCTGGTCGGGTTGCACGTGCTCGCCGCGGTCAAGCATCAGGTGTTGGACCGCGACGGCCTGCTGTCGCGGATGCTTCCGTTTGCCAAATGAAAAGGGTGCTATGAAAGTGTCTTTCTCCCGCTCCATGGCGGCCGCGTTCGTCGCGGTGTCGCTTGCCGCTTCGGGTGCGGCGCTTGCCGACGTCGACCTGTCGAAGAGCAAGGTCACCGCGGTCTCGAAGCAGATGAACGTGCCGACCGAAGGCGTGTTCAAGAAATTCTCCGCGCAGGTCAAGTTCGATCCGGCGAAGGCGGCGCAGGGCAGCGCGCAGGTGACCATCGACATCGCGAGCTATGACCTCGGCGACAAGATGTACAACGATCAGGTCGCGGGCAAGGACTGGTTCGACGCGAAGGCGTACCCGCAGGCGACCTTCGTGTCGACGGCGATCGCGCCGGCCGGCGGCAACAAATACAACGTGACCGGCAAGCTGACGATCAAGGGCAAGACCGAGACGCTGACCGTGCCGGTTACCGTCACGCAAGCCGGCGCGACGCAGACCTTCGACGGCGTGCTGCCGATCCGGCGCTCGGCGTTCAACGTCGGCACCGGCGAATGGAAGGACACGTCGATCGTCGCCGACGACGTGCAGATCAAGTTTCATATCGTCGCCGCGAAGTAAGCGCGACGGTTCGATATACCCCGATGCCGCGCATATGCGCGGCGACGTTTCCAGGAGATGGATGTGAAGAAGCAACTGATGATCACGGCCGCCGCGCTTGCCGCCTCGCTGTCGTTCCCGGCATTCGCCGACGTCGCGACCTACAAGCTGGATTCGAGCCACACGTACCCGAGCTTCGAGGCCGACCACTTCGGCGGCCTGTCGGTCTGGCGCGGCAAGTTCGACAAGTCGCAGGGCGCGGTGACGCTCGATCGCGCGGCGAAGACCGGCACCGTCAACGTGACGACCGACATCGCATCGGTCAGCACCGGCAACACGAAGCTCGACGAGCACCTGCAGTCGGCCGAATTCTTCAACGCAGCCAAGTACCCGGAAGCGACCTACACGGGCACGATCAAGTTCGACGGCGACAAGCCGGCCGAGATCGTCGGCAACCTGACGCTGCACGGCGTGACGAAGCCGCTGACGCTGAAGATCGATTCGTTCAAGTGCATCCAGCACCCGATGCTCAAGCGTGAAGTGTGCGGCGTCGATGCGGCCGGCGAATTCGATCGCGCCGATTTCGGTGTCGACTACGGCAAGTCGTACGGTTTCAAGACGGCGACCAAGCTGGAGATCTCGGCCGAAGGGATCAAGCAGTAAGGCTGTCGCACCGGTGCGGGTCGCCCGATCCATTTGACCCGCTTGCCGCGAACCGCCGCGTTTCCCATTTGGGGCGCGGCGGTTTTTTTGTTGGGCACGGGCACGCAGGACGGCGCGTCTATAATCGGCCGGACGTCGCCGGCGCCGAGGCGCGGCGGCGCGAACGAATAACGAAAAGGAGATCGCCGATGCATGCCGTCACGCCGTCCGTGTCCCTCGATTCTTCGCCGCGCGTCTGGCGTGCGGTCGTCGCCGCGTCGATCGGCAATGCGCTCGAATGGTTCGACCTCGTCGTCTACGGCTTCTTCGCGGTGACGATCTCGAAGCTGTTCTTCCCGGCCGGCAACGACACCGTGTCGCTGCTGCTCACGCTCGGCACGTTCGGCGTGTCGTTCTTCATGCGGCCGCTCGGCGCGATCGTGCTCGGCGCCTACGCGGACCGCGCGGGCCGCAAGGCGGCGCTGACGCTGTCGATCCTGCTGATGATGGCCGGCACGCTGATCATCGCGGTGTTGCCGACCTACGGCACGATCGGCATCGCCGCGCCGCTGATCCTCGTCGTCGCGCGGCTGATGCAGGGGTTCTCCGCGGGCGGCGAGTTCGGCAGCGCGACCGCGTTTCTGGCCGAGCACGTGCCGGGCCGGCGCGGCTTCTTCGCAAGCTGGCAGATCGCGAGCCAGGGACTCACGACACTGCTCGCCGCGGTGTTCGGCACCGTGCTGAGCGCGCAGCTCACGACCGAACAGATGGCGTCGTGGGGCTGGCGGGTGCCGTTCTTCTTCGGCCTGCTGCTCGGGCCGGTGGCGTACTACATCCGCACGAAGGTCGACGAGACGCCGGAGTTTCTCGCGGCCGACACCACCGCGAACCCGCTGCGCGATACGTTCGCATCGCACAAGGCGCGCTTGCTGGCCGCGATCGGCGCGGTCGTGCTCGGCACCGTCGCGACGTATCTGGTGCTGTTCATGCCGACCTACGGCGTGAAGGAACTCGGTCTCTCGCCGTCGTCCGCGTTCGCGGCGATCCTCGTCGTCGGCGTGATCCAGATGCTGTTCGCGCCGCTCGTCGGGCACTGGTCGGACCGTTACGGGCGCGTGCGCGTGATGGTTGCGCCGGCGCTCGGCATCCTCGTGCTGATCTATCCCGCGTTCGCGTATCTGGTCGCGCATCCGGGTTTCGGCACGCTGATCGCGGTGCAGGTCGTGTTCGCCTTACTGATGACCGGCTATTTCGCGGCGCTGCCGGGCCTCTTGTCCGAGGTGTTTCCGGTGCAGACCCGGACGACCGGCATGTCGCTCGCGTATAACATCGCGGTGACGATCTTCGGCGGCTTCGGGCCGTTCATCATCGCGTGGCTGATCCGCGCGACCGGCACGAAAACCGCGCCGAGTTTCTATCTGATGTTCGCGGCGGCGCTGAGCTGCATGGCGCTCGTGGCGTTGCGCAGGCGGTTCGGGTTCCGGTGACGCGGGAAGGGCGGCGCGGTGCCGCCGGTCGCGCGGCATGCGTCGCCCGGCGGACACGGTCGGCGGCCGCAGCGGATGCGGTGCCGGTCACGAATAGCAAAAAGGCCGGTTCGAACGAACCGGCCTTTTCCATTTCCGTCAGCGACGCGCTTAAACCTGTGCGCCTGCGTTCGGATCGTCGGGATCGTGCGCGAGCTTCTTGTCCTTGATCAGGTCTTCGCGCTTGATGCCGAGCCACATCGCGAGCGACCCGGCGACGAACACCGACGAGTAGATGCCGAACATGATGCCGACCGTCAGCGCGAGCGCGAAGTAGTGCAGCGTCGGACCGCCGAAGAAGAACATCGACAGCACCATCATTTCGGTCGACGTGTGCGTGATGATCGTCCGCGACATCGTGGTCGTGATCGCATGGTTGATCACTTCCTGCACGTTCATCTTGCGTTCGCGGCGGAACGTCTCGCGGATCCGGTCGAAGATGACGACCGATTCGTTGACCGAGTAGCCGAGCACCGCGAGGATCGCCGCGAGCACCGCGAGCGAGAACTCCCACTGGAAGAACGCGAAGAAGCCGAGAATGATCACGACGTCGTGCAGGTTCGCGATGATGCCGGCGACCGCGTATTTCCACTCGAAGCGGAACGACAGGTAGATCACGATGCCGATCACGACGCACGCGAGCGCCAGCAGGCCGTCGGTCGCCAGTTCCTTGCCGACCTGCGGGCCGACGAACTCGACGCGCTGCAGCGCCACGTCGGCGTTCTGCGCCTTCAGCGCGGCCAGCACCTGGTCGCTCTGCTGCGCGGACGTCAGGCCCTGCTTGAGCGGCAGGCGGATCAGCACGTTGCGCGACGTGCCGAAGTTCTGCACCTGCGCGTCGGCATAGCCGAGCTGGCCGAGCGTCGAGCGCACCGGCTCGAGCTGCGCGGCCTGCTGGTACTGAACCTCGATCACCGTGCCGCCCGTGAACTCGACGGACAGGTGCAGCCCGCGATGGAACAGGAAAAACACGGCGGCGAGGAACGTCACGAGCGAGATCACGTTGAAGACCAACGCGTGCCGCATGAACGGGATGTCTTTACGGATGCGGAAAAATTCCATGATCGTCTCCGGCGCTTATTGGGTCGAGCCCGGTTTCTTCGGCGGCATGCCCGGCTGCGCACGGTTGCGCAACTGCGGCTTGCCGGCGCGCGGCGCGCTGCCCTTCGCGGGCGCGGCGAGCTTCGCGGCGCGCGCGGTGTCGGTCGATTCGTCCGATGCGGCGAACGACGCGGCGCCGGCGGCGTCCGCGGGCTTCCACACCTGGCCGATCGCGAGCGACTTCAGCTTCTTGCGGCCGCCGTACCAGAGGTTGACGATCCCGCGCGAGAAGAACACGGCGGAGAACATCGACGTCAGGATGCCGATACAGTGCACGATCGCGAAGCCGCGCACCGGGCCCGAGCCGAACGCGAGCAGCGCCAGGCCGGCGATCAGCGTCGTGACGTTCGAGTCGAGAATCGTGGCCCACGCGTGCGCGTAGCCGGCCTGGATCGCGACTTGCGGCGGCTGGCCATGGCGCAGTTCTTCACGCACGCGCTCGTTGATCAGCACGTTCGAGTCGATCGCCATGCCGAGCGCGAGCGCGATAGCGGCGATGCCCGGCAGCGTCAGCGTCGCCTGCATCAGCGACAGCACGGCGATCAGCAGCAGCAGGTTCACCGACAGGCCGATCACCGACACGATGCCGAACAGCATGTAGTAGGCGATCATGAACACGGCGATCGCGGCAAAGCCCCAGATCACCGAATGGAAGCCCATCTTGATGTTGTCGGCGCCGAGGCTCGGGCCGATCGTGCGTTCCTCGATGATGTCCATCGGCGCGGCGAGCGAGCCGGCGCGCAGCAGCAGCGCGAGGTCGGCGGCGGCCTGCGGGGTCGGCTGGCCGGTGATCTGGAAACGGTCGCCGAGTTCGGACTGGATCGTCGCGACCGTCAGCACTTCGCCCTTGCCCTTCTCGAACAACACCATCGCCATCGGCTTGCCGATGTTGTCGCGCGACACCGCGCGCACCGAGCGGCCGCCCGCCGAATCGAGGCGGATGTTGACCGACGGACGCTGGTGCTCGTCGAAGCCGGCCGACGCGTCGATGATGCGGTCGCCGGTGAAGATCACTTCCTTCTTCAGCAGCACCGGCGCCTGATTGCCTTGCGTGAACAGCTCTTCGCCCGGCGGCACCGGATCGCTCGGATTCGGATGCGTGTTGACCGGATCGGCGAGGCGGGCCTCGAGCGTCGCGGTGCGGCCGATGATGTCCTTCGCCTTCGCGGTGTCCTGCACGCCCGGCAGCTCGACGACGATGCGGTCGGCACCCTGTTGCTGGAGGATCGGCTCGGACACGCCGAGTTCGTTCACCCGGTTGTGGAGCGTCGTGAGGTTCTGCTTGAGCGCGGCGTCCTCGACGGCCTTCTGCACCGCCGGCGTAAACGTGCCGACGACCTGGTAGCCGCCGCCGCCGGGCTGGGTCGCCCATTGCAGTTCGGCGATCGACGATGCGAGCACCTTGCGTGCGTCGTCGGCAGTCTGCTGTTCGCTGAAGTTGACGACGACGGATTGATCGACGCGGCTCACGCCGCCGTCGCGGATGTTCTTGTCACGCAGCAGTGCGCGCGCGTCGGATGCGTCGGAATCGAGCTTCTTCGTCAGCGCGCCCGTCATGTCGACCTGCAGCAGGAAGTGCACGCCGCCAAGCAGGTCAAGGCCGAGGTACATCGGCAGCGCATGCAGCGCGGTCAGCCAGCGCGGCGATGCGCTTTGCAGGTTCAGTGCGACGATGTACTGCGGATCGGCCGGGTCGGTATTCAGCGATTTCTGCAGCAGATCCTTGACGCGGAGCTGCGTATCGGTGTCCTTGAGGCGCACGCGGATGTTCGCGTTATTGGCCGTGTTCTCGAACGTGACGTCGTCCGGCTTGATCTGAGCGGCTGCGAGCGCGGCTTCGACCTGGCTCAGCGTCGCGGGATCGAGCTTGACCGTGGCCTTGCCGCTCGACACCTGCACCGCCGGCGCTTCGCCGAAGAAATTGGGCAATGTGTACAGAAAGCCGATGGCGAGCGCCACGACCATCACGACATATTTCCAGAGTGGGTAACGATTCATGAGGGGGCCGAACGGGAAAGTTGGCTTGAAAGCGTCGCGTCCGGCGCCGCGTGGCCGGCCGCTTGTCGGCGGGGGCGGCGCGGGGAGCCGGACGCTCGGTGGGGCTTACAGCGACTTGATCGTGCCCTTCGGCAGAATGGTCGTGACGGCAGCCTTCTGCACCGTGACTTCGGTGCCGTTGGCGATCTCGACGCCGATGTAGGCGTCCGTGACCTTCGTCACCTTGCCGACGAGGCCGCCGCTCGTGACGACTTCGTCGCCCTTGGCCATGGCCGCGAGCATGTTGCGGTGCTCCTTCTGGCGCTTCATCTGCGGGCGGATCATGATGAAGTAGAGCACGGCGAACATCAGGATGAGCGGCAGGAAGCTCATCAGGCTCGATTCGGCGCCACCCGCGGCACCTTGCGCGAAGGCATTGGAAATGAACGGCACGTTGGTCTCTCCGTAGGGGAAGATCGAAAATTAAGCCGGTTATTCTACCACCGGCCCCAAGCGCGACGACACGGCGAAATGCGCTTTCGGATCAAGCTGTTAATGCGCAGCCGGGGCGTACCCCGGCGTGGCGGCCGTGCGCGTCGAAAGTAAATTGTAATGTGATGCGGGCCGGCGGTACGGAATGGGGTGCGAACACCTGCAAAAAAAGGGGCGAATGCTGCGCGCTTCCGCTATGCAGTGCGCCGCGCCCGCGCGGCCCGCCAGGCGTCCGGCAGGGCCGCCCGCCGTCAGTCGACGCCTCTCGCGCGATCCTCCGCGAAGCGCTGGCGGAATGCGTCGAACGTGTGCGTCTCGATCGCCTCGCGGATCTCGCTCATCAGCTGCAGGTAGTAGTGCAGGTTGTGGATCGTGTTGAGCTGCGCGCCGAGGATCTCGCCGACGCGGTGCAGATGGTGCAGGTAGCCGCGCGAGAAGTTCTGGCAGGTATAGCAGGTGCAGCTTTCGTCGAGCGGCTTGAGCGAGTGCTTGTGCGTCGCGTTGCGGATCTTCACGTCGCCGAAGCGCGTGAACAGCCAGCCGTTGCGCGCGTTGCGGGTCGGCATCACGCAGTCGAACATGTCGACGCCGTTCGCGACGCCCGCGACGAGATCCTCCGGCGTACCGACGCCCATCAGATAGTGCGGCTTGTGCGCGGGCAGCTTCGGCCCGACGTGCTGCAGGATCCGCATCATGTCTTCTTTCGGTTCGCCGACCGACAGCCCGCCGATCGCCAGGCCGTGGAAGTCCAGCTCCGCGAGGCCGGCGAGCGATTCGTCGCGCAGGTCCTCGAACATCCCGCCCTGAACGATCCCGAACAGTGCGTTCGGGTTGCCGAGCCGGTCGAATTCGTCGAGCGAGCGCTTCGCCCAGCGCAGCGACATGCGCATCGAATCGGCCGCTTCCTGGTGCGTGGTCGGCACGCCGTTGGTCGCATACGGCGTGCATTCGTCGAACTGCATCACGATGTCCGAGTTCAGCACCTTCTGGATCTGCATCGACACTTCCGGCGACAGGAACAGCTTGTCGCCGTTGATCGGCGATGCGAACGTGACGCCGTCCTCGGTGATCTTGCGCAGGTCGCCGAGCGAGAACACCTGGAAGCCGCCCGAATCGGTCAGGATCGGCTTGTTCCAGCCCATGAAGCCGTGCAGGCCGCCATGCGCGGCGATCGTGTCGAGGCCGGGGCGCAGCCACAGGTGGAACGTATTGCCGAGGATGATCTGGGCCTTGATCTCGTGCAATTCGCGCGGCTGGATCGCCTTCACGGTGCCGTACGTGCCGACCGGCATGAAGATCGGCGTCTCGACGACGCCGTGATTGAGCGTCACGCGGCCGCGGCGCGCATGGCCGTCGGTCGTCAGCAATTCGAATTTCAGGCCGTTATCCGGGCGGACGTGCGTATGCGTATCGTTGGATGAACCTTCGGTCATCGCGTTGTGCTCCTGGCTACCGGAAAACAGTCCGGCGCGTTGAAAGACGCCGCGGGGATGCCGCGGCGGTGAAAAGGGGCGCCGCGCAGCACCGTGCGCGGCGATCGCATGCGGCGACCGCGCGCAAACGGATGCGTGCGGCGCGCGTGCGTGTCATGCGCTCAAGCGGGGGGCGTTTCCGGCGTGTCGCGCCGCGTCAGCAGCATCGCGTCGCCGTAGCTGAAGAAGCGGTAGCGCTGCGCGATCGCATGCCGGTACGCGGCGCGGATCGTCTCGACGCCCGCGAACGCGGACACCAGCATCAGCAGCGTCGACTTCGGCAGGTGGAAGTTCGTCACCAGCCGGTCGACGACGCGAAAACGGTAGCCGGGCGTGATGAAGATGTCGGTCTCGGCCTGCGCGGCGGCCAGCGGCCGGCCGGCGGCGTCCGCGTCGCGCGCCGCGGCTTCGAGGGCGCGCATCGACGTCGTGCCGACCGCGATCACGTTGCCGCCGCGCGCACGCGTGGCCGCGATCTTGTCGACGAGCGGCTGCGGCAGCGCGTACCACTCGCTGTGCATCTTGTGCTCGGCGATGTTGTCGACCCGCACCGGCTGGAACGTGCCAGCGCCGACGTGCAGCGTCAGCGTCGCGCGCTCGACGCCCATGGCGTCGAGCCGCGCGAGCATCGCTTCGTCGAAGTGCAGCCCGGCCGTCGGCGCGGCGACCGCGCCCGGGTTGCTCGCGAACACGGTCTGGTAGCGGGTTTCGTCGGTGGCGTCCGGATCGTGCTCGATGTAGGGCGGCAGCGGCAGGCGGCCGTACTGCTCGATCAGCGTCAGGCACGGCGCGGGGAAGTGCAGCGTGAAGAACGGCTCGACACGCTCGCCGACCGTCACGTCGAATGCGTCCGCGAGCGTCAGCGTCGTGCCCGGACCGGGCGACTTGCTCGAGCGGATCTGGGCGAGCGCCGTGTGGGTGCCCGTCACGCGCTCGATCAGCACCTCGATCTTGCCACCGCTCGCCTTGTGGCCGAAAAAGCGCGCTTTCAGCACTTTCGTGTCGTTGAAGACGAGCAGGTCGCCGGGCGCGATGCACGACGGCAGCTCGGCGAAACGGCGATCGGTGAGGCGCGGCGGCTCGACCGCATTGTCGACCTCGAGCAGGCGGCTCGCGGTGCGGTCGGGCAGCGCGGTTTGCGCGATCAGCTCGGGCGGCAGATGGAAATCGAAATCGGAAAGCGTGAACATGCGGGCTGGTTCGATGCGGCCGGCGTGCACCGCCTGCGGCGGATTGCGTAACAAGGGCGCGCGAGCCGCTATGATGGCGGGATCGCGCGGCTTGGCCGGCGTCGCTCGTTCGGACGACGTAAAAGCCGCTATTGTACTTGCGAAGCACTTTCCGATCCGATGCCCGTATCACCACGCCATTCCCACCCTGCCCCCTGCCTGAG
>NZ_JAHACR010000547.1 GCF_018375725.1 Burkholderia sp.
GATCGACGGCGCCGACAGCAGGATGTCGTTGATGAAGCGGATCGTGCTCGCCAGCAGGTTCTTCTGGCCGTATTCGGCCAGATAGACGCCCGCGAGGACACCGATCGGCGTACCGACCAGCGTGCCGAACCCGACGAGCATCAGGCTGCCGGCGATCGCGTTGGCGAGACCGCCGCCCGCCGTATTCGGCGGCGGCGTCGACTCGGTGAAAAGCGCGAGCGACAGGCCGCCGATGCCGAGATGCAGCGTCGTGTAGAGAATCCAGATCAGCCACATCAGGCCGAACGCCATCGCGCCGAGCGAGGCGGCGAGCGCCACCGCATTGGTGATCTTGCGCCTGCGCTGCAGGCTGGCGCGCATCGCGTCGAGCACGGCGCCGTCCGGCCCCGGGAAGTTCATGACGGGCTCGCTCATTTCTTGCCCTCTCCTTTCTCGAGACGCAGCAGCAACAGTTTGGAGATGGCCAGCACGATGAACGTGATCACGAACAGGATCAGCCCGAGTTCCATCAGCGCAGACGTGTGCAGGCCGGGCGACGCTTCCGCGAACTCGTTCGCGAGCGCCGACGTGATGCTGTTGCCGGGCGAGAACAGCGACACGTTATCGAGCAGGTTCGTGTTGCCGATCACGAACGTGACCGCCATCGTTTCGCCGAGCGCGCGGCCGAGGCCCAGCATGATGCCGCCGATCACGCCGGTCTTGGTATAGGGCAGCACGATCTTCCACATCACTTCCCAGGTCGTGCAGCCGATGCCGTACGCCGATTCCTTCAGCAGCACGGGCGTCACCTCGAACACGTCGCGCATCACGGACGCGATGTACGGAATGATCATGATCGCGAGGATCACGCCGGCGGCGAGGATGCCGATACCGATCGGCGGACCGGCCGTCAGCGGGCCGAGCACCGGCACGTGCTCGAGCAGGCGGCCGACCGGCTTCTGGAAATAGGTGGCGAAGATCGGGGCGAACACGAGCAGCCCCCACATCCCGTAGACGATCGACGGAATCGCGGCGAGCAGCTCGATGGCAATGCCGAGCGGACGGCGCAGCCACACGGGCGCGAGCTCGGTCAGGAACAGCGCGATGCCGAAGCTGACCGGCACGGCGATCAC
>NZ_JAHACR010000548.1 GCF_018375725.1 Burkholderia sp.
AGAGGACGCGTTTCACGAGGCTGCCCTGCTTGTGCGTCTGCACGAGCACCGTGATATCGCCGGGCGACAGCGGCTCGTCGCCAAGCCGGACCCGCCCTTCGCGCGCGCCGCGCATCAGCCGCGCGATCTCGGCCGCGCATGCCTGCGCGGCATACGATTGCGCGTCGCGCTTGAGCCAGACATCGTCCCCGCCCGGCAACATCCAGATCCGGAAGTCGCCCTGCGGGCCCGTGTCGGTGTCGTCGTAGAGCGGCGCACGCTTGCGCGAACCTGCGCGCACCGCGTGATAGTCGAGCCCCTCCAGCACGAACGCGCGCGGGTTCGACATGAAGAAGCGGTTGCACGCATCGACAATCGCCGGCGTCGAACGCTGGTTGACCGCCAGCGTGTAACACGCGCTCGCGCGCTCACGCGCCGCCAGGTAGGTATGCAGGTCCGCCGCACGGAAACTGTAGATCGCCTGCTTCGGGTCGCCGACGAGAAAGAGCGGCCCGGCCGGCGCGAAAATCCGGTCGAAAATCGCGAACTGGAGCGGATCCGTATCCTGGAATTCGTCGATCAGCGCAGCCGGATAGCGCGCGCGCAGCGTATCGGCAAGCCACGGATGCGCGCGCAGTGCATCGTGCAGGTTCGCGAGCAGATCGTCGAACGACACGACGCGACGCGTGCGCTTGCGCTCGGCCAGTTCGCGCGGTGCATCCTCCAGCCACTCGGCGACGAGCGCAAGCCAGCGCGCGCGCTGCACGCCTTCGGCCGCCGCCACCGCCGCCTCGAGCGTTTCGGCAACATCGAAGAACGGGTGATCCGGCGTCACGCCGCCTTTCTTCGTCGCCTTGACGAGCGCTGCGCGCGTCAGCTTGAGCGCGGCCTTCGGCAACGCGGCCGTCGCCGCATCCTGCGCGAGGTGCGCGGTCCACGCCGCCAGCGCGTCGGCGATGGCGTCCGGTTTGTGCGAACGCTGGTTGAGCGCGGGCTGCGCGGCGCGCAGCAGCGCATCGATCGCCTCGCGCTCGTCCGCCCACAGGCGTGCGGCTTCCGCAAAGCATTCGGCCGCAGCCGCTTCCGCCGATTCGTCCGGCTCGGCGAGGCCGTCCCAGCGCAACGCCGCGAG
>NZ_JAHACR010000150.1 GCF_018375725.1 Burkholderia sp.
CCGACCATCCCGCCGACCATCCGCAACGATTGCAGCAGCGCGGTGGCGATGCCCAGATGCTCGCGCCCCGCCGTCTGTTGCGCGAATACGGTCAGGTTCGGCAGCACGAAGCCGAGACCGACGCCGCCCGATATCATCAGCGCCATCAGCACCCACCCGGGCGTCACGTGCGTCGACATGACGACGCCGATGCAGGTGATCGCGAAAAGTGCGAAGCCGACCTGCAGCATCGCGTTCGGCTGGCGGATGCGTGTGACGATGCGTCCGTTCATGATGCTGCCGATCGTGATGAACACGACGAGCGGCGTGATCACGAGCCCGGCCGCCTTCGGCGACATGCCGAAGCCGCCCTGGAACAGGAGCGGCGCGTAGAACAGCAGCGAAAACATCGAAAAGCCGGCGAGGATCGCCAGCACGAACAGCGTGGACAAGGCGCGGTTGCCGAACATGTCCAGCGGCAGAATCGGCTGTTCGCAGCGCTTTTCCCACCACCAGAGCGCGCCGCCCGCGGCGAAGGCCGTCCCGAGCAGGAGCGTCGGCCAGCCCGCGATCCCGTGTTTCGGCAGCCATTCGACGAACAGCTGCAACGCGCCGAGCGTCAGGGCGATCAGCAGCGCACCGGGCCAGTCGAGCCGCATCTTCCGTCCGGGCTCGACATGGCGCAGGTGCGGCAGGTAGCGCCACACGAAGAACAGCGACAACAGGCCGATCGGCAGGTTCACGTAGAACACCGAACGCCACCCGTAATACTGGGTCAGGATGCCGCCGAGCGACGGCCCGATCGCGTTCGCGATGCCGAACGCGGCGCTCATCAGCACCTGCCAGCGCAACCGGACGACCGAATCGGGGAACAGGTCGGGAATGCATGCGAACGCGGTGCCGACCAGCATCCCGCCGCCGATGCCCTGCAGCCCGCGCGCGAGCACGAGGTAGCGCATGTCGTTCGCCATTCCGCAGAGCACCGATGCCGCGGTGAAGACGATGATCGAGACGATCACGAACGGCTTGCGTCCGTAATGATCGCCGAGCCGCCCGAAGATCGGCACGGTGATGACCGAGCTGAGCAGGTACGCGGTCGCCACCCACGCGTAGAAATCGAATCCCCTCAATTCGGCGACGATCGTCGGCAGCGCAGTGCCGACAACGGTCTGGTCGAACGCGACCAGCATCGTGACAAACGAAATACCGATCATCGCCAGCAGCGACTCCCGGAACGGCAGCAGTTGCCCGCTCGAATGGTGGGCAGCAGTATGGACAGCCATTTTTTGTTAGCGCAACTTTTGACAAGTCAAACGATTTGAAAATTCTAGCACGCGTGGAGTAACCTTGCAGGCGGCCGGCACCTTCGTCGCAGCCCAGAGGGAGAAAGATGGAATCGAAATCAGACGCCGTCGCGGCAACGCTGTCGCAGGACGATCGGGATGCGCTGCGGCGCGCGAAGCAGGTGCTCGAAAGCCCGTCGCTGACGATGAAGCTGACGGGCCTGCTCGGCACGCCGATCGAGAAGATGATCGGCAAGCTGCCGGGCTTCGCCGCCGGCAAGATCAACGATGCGACCCAGCTCGCCCTGCGCAAATGCCTGAACATTGCGCTGCGCACGCTCGGCAAGCCGCCCGCCCCGGACGCCGATGCGCACGACAAGCCGAGCAACCTGCTGCACAAGCTCGCGGTTGCAACGACCGGCGCGGCGGGTGGCGCATTCGGTTTCGTCGCGCTGCCGATCGAGCTGCCGGTCACGACGACGCTGATCTTCCGTTCGGTCTGCGACATCGCGCGCAGCGAAGGCGAGGACCTCACGTCGGTCGATACGCAGTTGCAGTGTCTCGCCGTGCTCGGCATGGGCGGTCACGCGGACAAGCAGGAAGAAGATGCCGAACTCGGCTATTTCGTGGTGCGCGGCGCGCTCGCGCAGGCGATCTCGAAGGCATCGTCGGACATCGCGTCGAAAGGGATCGCCGCGCACGGCTCGGCCGCGGTGTTCAAGCTCGTGCAGACCGTTGCATCGCGCTTCTCGGTGCAGGTGACCGAGCAGATGGCCGCGAAGTCGATTCCGGCGATCGGCGCGGTGCTGGGCGCGACCGTCAATACGTTGTTCATCGATCACTTCCAGCAGATGGCGCAGGGCCATTTCACCGTGCGCCGCCTCGAGCGCAAGTACGGCATGGAGGCCGTCAGGGCTGCATATCAGGCGATCGAGATCTCGCCCGTGCACTGACGAACCGGGCGCCCGGCCGCAACCCGACGCAGGAACACCACGGTTCGGTCGAGCAACGAGCCGCCGAGCATCGGATCGATGCCATCGTGCGTGCGTCAGCGCATCGACGCTCGGCGGAAGCCTCTATGTCAAACGCCGCTCAGCTTGCCGGCAGCATCTGCCCGCGGATTTCGCCGGCCGGATGCTCCTTCGTGTGAACGTTGAAATACCACCGGCCGCCCATCAGTTCCGTCACCTGTGTCTCGGTCAGTTCCTTCGACCCCTTGATCGGGCTCGCGAGGCCTTCCTTCGGGATCGGCACCTGCACACCCGCGTTCTGCCCGACGGGCGCCGGCCCGTGAAAGTGCGCGGCCGTCGCCGGACCGGTCAGACCCTGGTATGTCACCGTCCATTGCAGCGTGCGGGTGACCGTGTCGTAAGTCGCGTCGACGCTGCCCGATCCCTTGCTGGTGGTCGGCGGCACTTCGCTCGACGGCTGCAGGTTGGCAGACAGACGGACCGTTTCGGCGGCGGCGCTGCCTGCGGCCAGCACGCCTGCGAGTAACGCCACCTGGAAGAAACGCAGCTTCGGCATGGGATCTCCTTGTACGACGTTGCATGCCACCGGGCGGTGGCCGTAGCGCCATCATAGTCGATCGACGCGGATTCGGCCCTATGCCGCCCAAGCCGTCCGAGCCCATGAATCGCCCCGCGCAGCGAGAAACAGACCTTTGCAGCCTGACGCCTGAATCCGCGTCCGGCCTTTCGCTACACTGCGTTTCACACAGTTGCTTGTTTCCTTCGTCCGAAGGAGTCTGCGAGTATTCACGCGGCCGACCGGCCGCGTTTTTTTTGCCATCCGCCGACCGCGTCCCCATCCGCCCGCATGTCGTTGGCCCGGGCCAGCACGCTCGCGGGCAGCCATCGATATCTCAGGCGAATCACCGCCTGTCGCTCCGCCCGATTCGGCCCGGCGCAAGCCGCCGCCGTCACGTGACGTCGTCCGATATCTCGGAAACACGGCTCGACGCGCACGCTCATACGCGCGAGAATTCCGACTGTCACGGCGTCGAAGGAAACAAACCGTGCAGACCCGACGCACCATGCCCCGGCCGCCCTCGCCGGTTCATCTCAGGGCGATGCTGGCCGGACTGATCTCGGTCGCCGCAATTCACGCGGCGCCGGCATCCGCCCAGGAATTCGCGCTGTTCGGCGGCGCGCTCCAGGGCGGCGGCGGTCATTCCTACGGATGGGCCTTCGATTACCAGGAAGGACTGAGCCCGCATACCGCGATCGGCCTCACCTGGTACAACGAAGGGCATATTCCGAACCACCACCGTGATGGGCAGGCGATCCAGTTCTGGGGACGCTGGCCGCTCGCGAACCGCCGCTTCGTGCTGTCCGCGGGTGCGGGGCCGTACCGCTACTTCGACACGACCCCGGCCGGCCAGGGTCAGGGCTATTCGAATTCGCACGGCTGGGGTGTGCTGATGAGCGTGCGTGCCGCGTACTACACGTCGGCGCGCTGGGTCACGCAGCTTCAGCTCAACCGCACGCAAGTCTTCAGCGGCCCGAACACCACGTCGCTGATGTTCGGCATCGGCTACCAGCTCGACGCGCCCGATACGCCCGGCCCGCGCGACACGCCGCTGCCGCGTGCCGGCACGGTCACGAACAACGAACTGACCGCGATGCTCGGCGAGACCATTCTCAACAGCCGTTCGTCGCCGTCGACGCTCGGCGGCAGCATCGAATACCGGCGCGGCCTCACGCGCAGCATCGACTGGACCGCGACCTGGATGTACGAAGGCGCGAAGCAGTCGATCCGACGCAATGGTATTGCGTCGCAGTTCTGGCTGACGCGCGCGTTCCTCGACGACAAGCTCACGCTGTCCGCCGGCGCGGGTGCGTATTTCACGGTCAACCAGCGCAACCTGCAGGGTCAGCCCGGCCCCGGCGACGGCGCCGTGTCGGGCATCGTGTCGATCTCCGCCAGCTACCGCCTGTCGGACCGCTGGCTCACGCGCATCACGTGGAACCGGGTCGTCACGCGCTACGACCGCGATACCGACGTGATCCAGGCCGGCCTCGGCTATCGCTTCTGAGCGATCGGCCGCGCATCACGCGACAATGCGGCGTGCGTCGCCGGGATTTCGTGCCGTTATAGTTCGTCGTCGATCGGCAGCATCATGAACAGGCCCGTCAGCACGTTGCGCAGCAGCCCCGCATTCGGATCGACGTGAAAGGTCTGCGGCGTGCTGCCATCCATTCCTTTCCAGATCAGCTCGGAATCGCCGCCCACGGTGCTGCGTTCGGCAGGCGTCGCGAGCAGCACGCGGTAGCTTTCGCTCGGCTGCGTCGCCCGTTCGAAGATCGCCGCCACCTGCTGCGCGAGCGCCGGGCTGTGAATGACGAGCGCGAGCTCCGTATTCAGGTAGGCGGAACGCGGATCGAGGTTCATCGAACCGATCACGAGAATCT
Source organism: Burkholderia sp. (assembly GCF_018375725.1). GTDB lineage: Bacteria > Pseudomonadota > Gammaproteobacteria > Burkholderiales > Burkholderiaceae > Burkholderia. The sequence goes on from NZ_JAHACR010000150.1 coordinate 4,676, forward strand.
TCCGGTCGATCACGTAGGACTTCGCGTGCAGGCTCGCGCGCGAATGCGAACCGAACAAGGTCGGACGCAGTATGGGCCGCGCCTTGAATTCGTGCAGCTCGATACCGCGTTCCAGCATCGGCACACGATAGGGGCCGTAGCCGGCCTGCACGGCGACCGCATCGGTCGCGGCAAGCGAGTTCGTCAGGATCGCCACGCGAACGCCGCGTCCGGTCATCTGGCCGAGGATCTCGACACCCGCGTCGTGCGGCACGAAATACGGCGAGAACGCGAGGAATTCCGTCTGCGCGACGCGTGTCAGTTCGACGAGCCGGCGCATCGGCGGGCCCGCGTTGCCTTCGGTCGCCCGGACGACCTTGTCCGGCGGGTCGACCTTGAATTCGGCGGGCGCCCATTCCAGCCCGAGTTCGCCGCGCCCGATCTGCTGCGCGAGCGGTGTCGCGTTCAGCGGTTGCGCGTTGTAGGGATCCGCGTACGTGTGCCAGTGCGCGCGCAATTCGTCGCGCATCGCATCGAGATCCGCCGGATCGAACACTTGCCGGTTGAGGTAACTCAGCGGGTAGCTGCTGGTGCTCGCCCAGTACGTGTCGAAACTCGCGGAAATGTCGCGCGTCACCGGGCCGGCCGCGAGCACGTCGAGGTCGAGGAATTGCACCGTCGGGCTCGCGCTGAAGTATTCGTCGCCGAGATTGCGGCCGCCGACGATCGCCAGCTGGTTGTCCGCGATCATCGCCTTGTTGTGCATCCGGTGCGAGAACCGCTCGATGCGCGTGATGAAATGGCTCGTGCGCCGGAACATGCTCTGCTGCGTCGCGCCGAACGGATTGAACAGGCGTATCTCGATGTTCGGATGCGCGTCCAGCGCCGCCATCACGCGCCCGGCATCGTGGAAATTCAGGTCGTCGACCAGCAGCCGCACGCGCACGCCGCGTTCGGCCGCGTGCAGCGCGGCACCGAGCAGCAGCTTGCCGGTCGTGTCCTCCTCCGCAATGTAGTACTGCAGGTCGAGCGTTCTCGTCGCCGCGCGCGCCAGCGCGATCCGCATCTGCAGCGCGTCGGCGCCGTTCGCCAGCAGATGGAAGCCGGAATCGCCCGGATGCGCGGCCTGCTGCGCGGCCAATGCATCGCGCAGCGGCGTCGCGGTATTGGCCGGCAGCGCATGCGAGGGCAGGCGATCGAGCGCCGTGGCGGGCGGCCGCGTCGCGCATGCAGCGACGAGCGACAGCAACGCACAGGCGACAAGCGCGCGAACCGGCGCACGGCGGACGATGGAGGTGAGCACGTGACGTCCTCGACAGGTGGTTCAGGCGATTCAGGCGGAATGGATCAGGCGGGCCGCACGCACCGCGACACGCGGCCAGCAGGCGGGTTCGGCCGATTCTACGGGCCGCCCGACAAGCCGGTCAATCGGGGCTGCCAGCGTCGGGATGATACCGGCCGTTTGTGACGGAATACCGATGGCGGCCACGCGGGCCTTGGCCGCCGCGCGTGACGCAACGCGCAGTGGCCCAACCAATTTCAGCCAAAGTCGCCGCTGCGCTCGAAATGGCTGCGCACGTAGTCGATGTGCGCCTGCATCGCCGTGCGCGCCTCTTCGGGCCGATGCGCACAGATCGCCTCGCAAATGATCCGGTGCTGCCGCAACAACTGTTCCGACGTGGTCGCGTCATGCGACCGCATCCCGGCCACGTTGACCGAGATGTGTTCGCGCAGCATCCCGATCACGCTGGTGTGCAGGTGCAGGAACATCGTGTTGTGCGACGCGAGCGCGATCGCCTCGTGCAGCCGCGAATCGGTCGCGGCCTCCAGCGCCTTGTCGTCGTTCGCGTACGCCTCCTCCAGCTGGCGCATCAATGCGCGCAGGCGCCGCCGGTCGTTCGCGTCGGCGCGCATCGCGGCGAAATACGCGGTCGCGCCCTCCAGCACGCGGCGGAACTCGAGGATGTCGTCGCGCAGCGCCGGATGGTCGGCGACGAGTTGTCCCCACGGCGACGCGATGCCGACGCGCAGCTGGTCGGTCACGTAGACGCCGGCGCCGCGCCGGCTCTGCAGCAGGCCGCGCGCGACGAGACGCTGGGTCGCCTCCCGGATCGTATTGCGTGCGACGCCGTACTGCTCCGCGAGCACACGCTCGGCCGGCAGCCGCGTGCCGGCCGGCCACGAGCCATCGAGGAGCGCCGTCTCGATCTTGCGCATCACCACCTCGGTCCGGCCACGGGCCGTCATGCCTGCCATCGTCGGGGTCTCCCGCTATTGTCACGCGCCAATTGGCCCAACCAATTTGAGCTGCCGCGCGGTTGCGGGAATTATGCAGCGAAAACGCCGTCCCGCGTGCCGGGCCCGGTTTCCCCCTGGAGCGAGACATGAACGCAAGGCACTATCCTTCGCCCGCCCCCGAGCACGTCTATCTGTTCGCGACCTGCCTGGTCGACCTGTTCGTCCCCGAGGCGGGGCTCGACGCGGTCCGGCTGCTCGAACGCGAAGGCCTGACGGTGCATTACCCGCGCAGCCAGAGCTGCTGCGGCCAGCCCGCGTACAGCAGCGGCAACCCCGACGAAGCGCGCCGCGTCGCGGCCGCACAGCTCGACCTGTTCGGCGAGCCGTGGCCGGTAATCGTCCCGTCCGGTTCATGCGCCGGCATGATGCGGCATCACTGGCCCGCCCTCTTCGCCGACGATCCCGTCAACGGCCCGAAGGCCCGCGCGATGGCCGAACGCGTGTTCGAACTCACCGAATTCCTCGTCCACGTGCTCGACGTGCGGCCCGGCGCCGTCGCCGGCACGAGCCTGCCGGACGAGCGGGTCGTGCTGCATACGTCGTGCGGCGCGCGGCGCGAGATGGGCACCCGCACGAAAGGCGTCGCGCTCGTCGACGCGCTGCCCGGCGTGACCCGCGTCGAGCACGCACGCGAATCCGAGTGCTGCGGCTTCGGCGGCACGTTCTCGCTCAAGCATCCCGACATCTCGGGCGCGATGGTCAGCGACAAGGTCGCGTCGGCCTGCGCGACCGGCTGCGACCGGCTCGTCTCCGCCGATTGCGGCTGTCTGCTGAACATCGGCCACGCGGCGGCCAAGCAGGGCGCGCCGCTGCCGGTCGAGCACCTCGCCAGTTTTTTGTGGCGGCGCACCGCCGGCGCCGCATCGCTGCGCGGAGACGACCGATGAACGCGCGCGCCTCGATCCTCGCGCGGCTGCACGCCGCCGCGCCGCGCGATGCCGTATCCGACACGCCCGCGCTCGATGCACGCATCGACCGTCACTACGCCGCGCGCCGCGGCTCGGCGCCGACAGACATTCCCACGCGCGTGCAAGCGATGACGACCGCATTGAGCGCGGCCCACGCCGACGTCTTGTGCGCAGACGCCGGATCGTGGCCCGCGCAACTGGCCGAACGCCTCGCCGCGGCCGGCGTGCGCCGCCTGCTGCTCGAACCGGCCCGCGCCGAATCCGCCGCCCTCGCCCGCGCGTTGCCGGCCACGGTCGGCACCGTGCCGTTCGACCGGCCGATCGACACGTGGAAGACCGAACTGTTCGATACGATCGATGCCGGCTTCACGGTCGTCCGCTCGGGCATCGCGTCGACCGGCACCATCGTGCTCGCGCCCGACGCCGGTTCACCCCGCACGATGTCGCTGGTGCCGCCGCTGCACGTCGCGCTCGTCCACGCGCACACGCTGCACGCCGATCTGCACACCGCCGTGCATGCGGAGCGCTGGCATGCCGGGATGCCGACCAACCTCGTACTGGTGTCCGGCCCGTCGAAAACCTCGGACATCCAGCAAACGCTCGCTTACGGCGCGCATGGCCCGCGCCAGCTGTGGGTGGTCATCGTCACCGGCAAAACCGATGCCGAAGGAGCGCCGCAATGAGCGACCACGCGATGCATTTCGTCGCCCCGGGCGACTTCAAGGCCCGCGCGCGCGCCGCGCTCGACGATCCGAAACTGCGCGCGAGCTTTCGCGGTGCGATGGACTTCCTGCAAGGCAAGCGTGCGATCCAGTTCCCTGACGGCGACGAGCTGGAGCAGTTGCGCGACCTCGGCGAAGCGGTGCGCCAGCACGCGCTCGCGCAATTGCCGACGCTGCTCGAGCGGCTCGAGGCCCGGCTGACCGAGGCCGGCGTGCGGGTGCACTGGGCCGAGACGGCCGACGAAGCGAATGCCGTCGTGCTCGGCATCGCGCAGGCCAGGAAGGCGCGCCGCGTGATCAAGGGCAAGTCGATGGCCAGCGAGGAAATCGAGCTGAATCATCACCTCGCCGAGCACGGCGTCGACTGCATCGAGTCCGACATGGGCGAATACATCGTCCAGCTCGCCGGCGAGAAGCCGTCGCATATCGTGATGCCGGCGATCCACAAGACGCGCGCCGACATCGCCGCGCTGTTCGAGCAGCACATTCCCGACACACGCTACACGGAAGACGTCGACGAACTGATCCAGACCGGCCGGCGCGCGCTGCGCCGGGCGTTCGCCGAAGCGGACATCGGCCTGTCGGGCGTCAACTTCGCCGCGGCCGATACCAGCACGCTCTGGCTCGTCGAAAACGAAGGCAACGGCCGCCTGTCGACGACGGTGCCCGACACGCACATCGCGATCATGGGCATCGAAAAGGTCGTCGAGAAGCTCGAGCACATCGTGCCGCTGTCGAGCCTCCTGACCCGCTCCGCAACCGGTCAGCCGATCACCACCTACTTCAACCTGATCTCCGGCCCACGCCGCGCGGGCGAGCGGGACGGTCCGCGCGAGGTGCACCTCGTGCTGCTCGACAACGGCCGCACGCAGGCCTACGCGGACGAGCAACTGCGTGCGACGCTGCAATGCATCCGCTGCGGCGCGTGCATGAATCACTGTCCGGTCTACACGCGGATCGGCGGCCATGCGTACGGCACGACCTATCCGGGCCCGATCGGCAAGATCATCTCGCCGCACCTGCTCGGCCTCGACGCGACCGCCGACCTGCCGACGGCATCGACGCTGTGCGGCGCATGCGGCGAAGTCTGTCCGGTGCGCATTCCGATTCCGCAGCTGCTGGTGCGGCTGCGCACC
>NZ_JAHACR010000151.1 GCF_018375725.1 Burkholderia sp.
GCAAGGCCGACGTCAGCCAGCCGACGGTGATCCGCTTCTGCCGCTCGCTCGGCTGCCAGGGACTGTCCGACTTCAAGCTGAAGCTCGCGACCGGCCTCACCGGCACGATCCCGATGAGCCACAGCCAGGTGCATCTCGGCGATACGGCGACCGACTTCGGCGCCAAGGTGCTCGACAACACCGTGTCGTCGATCCTGCAATTGCGCGAGCACCTGAACTTCGAGCACGTCGAACAGGCCATCGAGATCCTGAACAGCGCGCGGCGCATCGAGTTCTACGGACTCGGCAATTCGAACATCGTCGCGCAGGACGCGCACTACAAGTTCTTCCGCTTCGGGATTCCGACGATCGCGTACGGCGACCTGTACATGCAGGCCGCATCGGCCGCCCTGCTCGGCGACGGCGACGTGATCGTCGCGGTGTCGAAATCAGGGCGCGCGCCCGAGCTGTTGCGCGTGCTCGACGTCGCGATGCAGGCGGGCGCGAAGGTGATCGCGATCACGTCGAGCAACACGCCGCTCGCGAAGCGCGCGACGGTGGCGCTCGAGACGGATCACATCGAGATGCGCGAATCGCAGCTGTCGATGATCTCGCGGATCCTGCATTTGCTGATGATCGACATGCTCGCGGTCGGCGTCGCGATCCGCCGTGCGTCGCCGAATGCGGAGCTGTCGGAGTCTGTCGCGAAAGCGAAGGCGCGTGCCGGCAACGACGAGGCGGCCGATGTGCTCGACTGGCTGAGCCACGGCGCGTCGCCCGCGGCGAAGGATGCGCCGCGCGACTGACCGGCCGGATCGAGCCGAACGCTTCATCGACGAACAACGCCGCCGCGGCCTGTGCCCGGCGACATGAATGATGGTCAGCCCGATCCCCACGCAGCGGGCTACGCTGCGTGGGGATCGGGCTTTTTCATGCAGGCGGGCGCGGGACGCGGCTACCGCAATGCGGCGCACGCCCGATGAATCGCGTCGGCACGCGCGGCAGCGGCGGCCCTGACTGGCGCGACGCGGCGCTCAGGCGTCGCCCTTCGCCGGGCGGCCGTGCCAGCGCAGCACCAGCATCCGCCCGACGAAGCACAGCACGCCGGTCACGCCGATCGTGACCCCCATCGCGAACGGCGTGCCGTCCGCCAGCGCGCCGATCGCGACGCTCGCGATCGCGCCGAGCGCGAGCTGCATCGCGCCGAACACCGCCGCCGACGCGCCCGCATTGTGCGGATAGCGGTGCATCAGGTCGGTCGTGCAGTTCGCCGACAGAATCCCGACGACGCCGACCACGAAGAACAGGCAGACGACGATCGACCACAGGCCGCCCCACCCCGTCAGCGCGACGAGCGCGACCGCAAGCGAAGCGACACAGCTGACGAGCGACGCCGCCGCGATGATCCTGAGCGAACCGACGCGGCCAACGAGCCGCGTGTTCGTGAAGTTGCCGATCATGATGCCGACGACATTCAGGCCGAACAGCAGCCCGTAGTGCTGCGGCGATACATGGAAATACTCGATGTAGACGAACGGCGTCGCGGTGATGTACGAGAACATCGACGCGAACGCCATGCCGCCGCACAGCATGTGGCCCCAGGCGACCGGATCGGACAGGATGCGCCCGTACGCCGCGAACGAACTCAGCACGGCCGCGCTCTTGCGCCGCTCTTTCGGCCAGGTCTCGGGCACGCGCAGGTATGCGGTCGCCGCACACAGCGCGCCGAACGCCGCGAGCACGACGAACACGCCGCGCCAGCCGCCAAACCGCAATATCTGCCCGCCGACCAGCGGTGCGAGCAGCGGCCCGACCGCAGTGACGATCGCGACCATCGACAGCACTTTCGCCGCGTCGCTCGGCTCGTGTGCATCGCGCGCGATCGCCCGCGCGAGCACCGACGCCGCGCCGGCACCGAGCGCCTGCAGGAAACGCACGACGATCAGCATGTCGATCGAGCCGGCGACGACGCAGCCGACGCTCGCCAGCGTAAATAACGCGATGCCGCCGAGCAGCACGGGACGCCGTCCGTAGGCGTCGGACAGCGGCCCATACAGCAGCATGCCGATCGAGAAACCCGCCATGAAACTCGTCAGCGTGCGCTGTGCGGCACCGGCGCTGACCGAGAAGCCGTTCGCGATCGCGGGCAGGCTCGGGAGGTACATGTCGGTGGCGATCGGCCCGCAGGCGGCGAGCGCGCCAAGCAACAGGATCAGCCGGACATCGGGCCGGCGCCGGATGGCGTGGGACATGGGTTTCCGGAAAGAAGCCGGTGCGCATCGGGCGGCACGCACGGCGGTCGCGACGAGGGAAAGCGGCGGCCGGACGCGAGGGCCGCCGGCTCATGATTGTACGCGACCCTATGGAGTGCCCGCTTACATCGAAGCCGCCGCTTCGCCGCCGCCGAACCCGCATCGGTTGTACCCGCAGACAACCGGTTCCCCCGATCGGTTAAGCTCGCGGCATTTCGACGACGCTTCACGCACCGCCCTACCGACATGACCGCTTTCCTGCTGATCTGGAGCCCCAAGAAATGGCCGTGGCCCGAGCTGCCCGACGTCGCCGCGCGCGTGAAGGCCGGCGAAGCCGTGCATGGCGTATGGGGCTGCGGCTTCGCGCGCAGCATCCTGCCCGGCGACCGCGTGTTCCTGCATCGCGTCGCGCAGGAGCCGAAGGGACTCTTCGGCTCGGGCTACGTGACGCGCGCGCCGTACGAAGTCCCCGAGCCGGCCAACAAGCGCGGCTACCGCCTCTGCATCGATTTCGTCTACGACTGGCTCGTCGACGGCCACCGGGAAGTCGTGATCCCGCGCGACGCGCTGCGTGCCTACCCGTATTCGGTGCAGACCTGGGACGCGCAGACGTCCGGCACGTCGATCAAGCCGATGGTCGAAGGCCCGCTCGAAAAGCGCTGGGCCGAGCTAACCGGCAAGCGCAAGCCGCCGCGCCCGTAGATCCCGGCGCGCCGGACGGCATCGAAGCGCCCGCGGGCCTGCCGCGCCCGTCTCCGGTACAATCAGACGATCGTCCCGCTCAGGCGCCGCGGCCCGTCCACAGGCCTGCCCGCGCCTTTCTCTCGCAGGTTTCGTCCATGTCCAACAATCAGATCCTCTTCGAACGCGCCCAGAAAACCATCCCGGGCGGCGTCAACTCGCCGGTCCGCGCCTTCCGTTCAGTCGGCGGCACGCCGCGTTTCGTGTCGCGCGCGCAAGGCCCGTATTTCTGGGACGCCGACGGCAAGCAGTACATCGACTACATCGGCTCGTGGGGGCCGATGATCGTCGGCCACGTGCATCCCGAAGTGCTTGAAGCGGTGCAGCACGTGCTCGCCGACGGCTTCTCGTTCGGCGCGCCGACCGAAGCCGAGATCGACATCGCCGAGGAAATCTGCAAGCTCGTGCCGTCGATCGAGCAGGTGCGCATGGTGTCGAGCGGCACCGAAGCGACGATGAGCGCGCTGCGTCTCGCGCGCGGCTTCACCGGCCGCAGCCGCATCGTCAAGTTCGAGGGCTGCTACCACGGCCACGCGGACAGCCTGCTCGTGAAGGCCGGCTCCGGCCTGCTGACGTTCGGCAACCCGACGTCGGCCGGCGTGCCCGCCGACATCGCGAAACACACGACCGTCCTCGAATACAACAACGTCGCCGCGCTGGAAGAAGCATTCGGCGCGTTCGGCGACGAAATCGCCGCGGTGATCGTCGAGCCGGTCGCGGGCAACATGAACCTCGTGCGCGGCACGCCCGAATTCCTGGGCGCGCTGCGCACGCTGTGCACGAAGCACGGCGCAGTGCTGATCTTCGACGAAGTGATGTGCGGCTTCCGCGTCGCGCTCGGCGGCGCGCAGGCGCACTACGGCATCACGCCCGACCTCACCTGCCTCGGCAAGGTGATCGGCGGCGGCATGCCGGCCGCGGCATTCGGCGGCCGTCGCGACATCATGGCGCATCTCGCGCCGCTCGGCGGCGTCTACCAGGCCGGCACCCTGTCGGGCAACCCGATCGCGGTCGCCGCGGGCCTCAAGACTCTGCAGCTGATCCAGGCGCCCGGCTTCTACGACGCGCTGACCGCACAGACCAAACGCCTCGCCGACGGCCTCGCCGCCGAAGCGCAAGCGGCCGGCGTGCCGTTCGCGGCCGATTCGATCGGCGCGATGTTCGGCCTCTACTTCGCCGAGCGCGTACCGACCCGCTTCGCGGAAGTCACGCAGAGCAACGTCGAGCGCTTCAACCGCTTCTTCCACTTGATGCTCGACGAAGGAGTCTACTTCGCGCCGTCCGCGTATGAGGCCGGGTTCGTGTCGAGCACGCACGACGACGCCGTGATCGACGCGACGCTCGCCGCCGCGCGCCGCGCGTTCGCCGCGCTCGCCGCCTGACGGGGCCGCGCGCATGTTCTCGGATACCGATTTCGCCCACATGCAGCGCGCGCTGACGCTGGCCGCGCGCGGCATGTACACGACGACGCCCAACCCGCGCGTCGGCTGCGTGATCGTCAAGGACGGCGAGGTGATCGGCGAAGGCTTCACGCAGCCGGCCGGACAGGACCACGCGGAAGTGCAGGCACTGAAGGACGCGCGCGCGCGCGGCCACGACGTCGCCGGCTCGACCGTCTACGTGACGCTCGAGCCGTGCAGCCACTTCGGCCGCACGCCGCCGTGCGCGAGCACGCTGATCGACGCGCGTGTCGCGAAGGTCGTCGCGGCGATGGAGGATCCGAATCCGCAAGTGTCGGGCCGCGGGCTCGGGATGCTGCGCGATGCGGGCATCGACGTGCGCTGCGGACTGCTCGCCCACGAAGCGGGCGAGCTCAATATCGGCTTCGTGTCGCGGATGACGCGCGGTCGTCCGTGGGTGCGGATGAAAACCGCCGCGTCGCTCGATGGCCGCACCGCGCTGCCGTCGGGCGAAAGCCAGTGGATCACCGGCGACGCCGCGCGTCTCGACGGCCATGCATGGCGTGCGCGCGCCTGCGCGATCCTCACCGGCATCGGCACCGTGCGCGAGGACAATCCGCAGCTGACCGTGCGCGGCATCGATACGCCGCGCCAGCCGCTGCGCGTGCTGGTCGACAGCCGCGTCGAGCTGCCGCTCGATGCGCGTCTGCTGGACGGCGCGCCGCCGCTGATCTTCTGCGGCGAACTCGACGCCGAAGGCGAAGCGCGCGCGGACACGCTGAAGGCGCGCGGCGTGGAAATCGTCCCGCTGCCGAACGCACGCGGCAAGGTCGACCTGCCCGCGCTGCTCGCGGCGCTCGGCGCGCGCGGCATCAACGAACTGCATGTCGAGGCGGGCCACAAGCTCAACGGCTCGCTGCTGCGCGAGCAGTGCGTGGACGAATTGCTGGTCTACCTCGCCCCGAGCCTGCTCGGCGCCGACGCGGCCGGCATGTTCGACCTCGCCGCGCCGGCAAGCCTCGACGCCCGCACGCAGCTCACGTTTCACGGCATCGAGCGAATCGGCGACGATCTGCGGATTCTCGCCCGCTTCGCGTCCTCACCCGCCACTCATTGAACGGAATCGTCACGATGTTTACCGGAATTGTCGCGGCCGTCGGCCGCATCGAATCGATCAAGCCGCTCGGCACATCGCCCGACGCGGGCGTACGCCTGACCGTGAAGGCGGGCGGCCTCGATCTCGCTGACGTCGCGCTCGGCGACAGCATCGCGATCCAGGGCGCATGCATGACGGTGATCGAGAAAACCGCCGACACCTTCGACGTCGAGGTATCGCGCGAAAGCCTGAACCGCACCGTCGGGCTGGCCGAGCCCGGCGACGTCAATCTCGAGAAAGCGCTGCGCGCGCACGACCGCCTCGGCGGGCATCTGGTGTCGGGCCACGTCGACGGGCTCGGCACGGTGTCGCATTTCGCGCCGGTCGGCGAGTCGCACGAACTGCGCATCGTCGCGCCGCGCGAACTCGGCCGCTACCTCGCCTACAAGGGCTCGATCACGGTCAACGGCGTGAGCCTCACCGTCAATGCCGTCACCGACCACGCCGACGGTTGCGAATTCTCGATCAACCTGATTCCGCATACCGTCGACGTGACGACGCTGCGTCATCTGAAGGCGGGTTCGGCCGTCAATCTCGAAGTCGACCTGATTGCGCGCTATGTGGAGCGGATGCTCGCTTCGTCTCAACCTGGCGACAATCCGTTGAAGTAACGCAATCGTTGCCGGATCGAGCGGTGCTGCGAGGGCATGGCCCAGCTACGTACCGCTTGGCTTCCGGCAAACACAATCACGTCACGGACGTGATGCGGGATACCCGGTGTGCTTTCCGCCGGGTTCGCCGCGATTCCGCCCGTAGCCAGCAGCAGAACGGCGGAAGTCGACATGTCCGGTACGCTCAATCGAAATCGCCGAACGCCGAAACGCACGTGCGATCGGCCGCCCGGCGCGCGCCGTCCCCATCGCGCCTGACGGGATCGTTCCGCCGGAAGCTGCGCGCCGCGCCCGCGATCGGTCTGATCGATCGCAAGATGCCAGCGCCCGCCCCGCCGGCTCACCCCGCACACACGCACTTCATCGCGCTATGATGCTGCAGCGGCAATCCAGCCGCTGCATCGCGTCCGGCGCCGATACGCGCACGATCTCCCCATGCGAGGAATCCCCATGTCCATTTCGATGTATCAGGCCTCCGTGCCTGTCCTGATCCGCGGCCTGACCAATCTGCAGCACATCCTCGGCAAGGCACAGGCCCACGCGGCCGAAAAGCAGATCGACCCTTCGGTGCTCCTCGGCGCGCGGCTGTTCCCGGACATGCTGCCGCTCGTGCGTCAGGTGTTCATCGCGACCGACATGGCGAAGGGTTGCGCCGCGCGACTGTCCGGCGTCGAGCCGCCGGTCTACGAAGACGTCGAGAATACGTTCGACGAACTGCACGCGCGCATCCAGAAAACGATCGACTATCTGAAAGGCTTCGACGCAACGCAGATCGACGGCTCGGAAGCCCGTCAGATCGTGCTGAAGATGCGCGTCGGGCCGCTCGAATTCGCCGGGCTCGCGTATCTGCTGGATTTCGTGATGCCCAACTTCTATTTCCACGTCACGACCGCATACGACATCCTGCGTCACAACGGCGTCGAACTCAGCAAGTTCGACTTTCTCGGCCTCAGCAACAAACCGTAAGGCTTGCGGGCCGGCCGCGCGCAGGCAGACATGCCGCGGCCGGCGATGCGCGCCCAGCGCGCGATGGACGTGCATCGCCGTCTCCGCCGGCGGCCTTCGTCGGTGCCGGCGGCACGCGATCCGCGGCAAGTTGGCACGCGCGCGGCGCACCCTCGCCGCGCGCGCCAGCCGAAACCCCGCCCGGCTGGCGTAAAATACGCACTTTCCTCTTTCTCGCCCCCTTATGACGCTCGCCACCACGCCCGACATCATCGCCGAGCTGAAAGCCGGCCGGATGGTCATCCTGGTCGACGAAGAAGATCGCGAAAACGAAGGCGATCTGGTGATCGCCGCCGAATTCGTCACGCCGGAAGCGATCAACTTCATGGCCAGGTACGGCCGCGGCCTGATCTGTCTGACGTTGACACAGGAGCGCTGCAAGCAATTGCACCTGCCGCTGATGACGTACCGCAACGGCACGCAATACGGCACCGCGTTCACGGTCAGCATCGAGGCGGCCGAAGGCGTGACGACCGGCATCTCGGCGGCCGACCGCGCCCATACGATCGCCACCGCGGTCGCGCACGACGTGCGTCCGGAGCACATCGTGCAGCCGGGCCACGTGTTCCCGATCATGGCGCAGCCGGGCGGCGTGCTCGTGCGTGCCGGTCATACGGAAGCCGGCTGCGACTTCACGGCGCTCGCGGGCCTCACGCCCGCCGCGGTCATCTGCGAAATCATCAAGGACGACGGGACGATGGCGCGCCTGCCCGACCTGATCGAGTTCGCGAAGGAACACAACCTGAAGATCGGCACGATCGCCGACCTGATCCACTATCGCAGCCGCACCGAGTCGATCATCGAGCGCGTCGCCGAGCGCACGATGCAGACCGCGCACGGCACGTTCCGCGCGGTGCTGTACCGCGACCAGCCGACCGGCTCGCCGCATATCGCGCTGGTGCGCGGCACGCCGTCGCCGGATCAGGACACGCCCGTGCGCGTGCACGAGCCGCTGTCGGTGCTCGACCTGCTCGAGACCGGCGTATCGACGCATTCGTGGACGCTCGACGCCGCGATGCGCGAGATCGCGCAGCGCGACCTCGGCGTGATCGTGCTGCTCAACTGCGGCGACACGAAGGAACATCTGATCGACGTCTTCAAGGCGTTCGACGAGGAAGAGAAGGCCGCGGCGCTCAAGCGCCGGCCGGTCGATTTCAAGACGTTCGGCATCGGCGCGCAAATCCTGCGCGATGTCGGCGTCGGCAAGATGCAGGTGCTGTCGAACCCGCGCAAGCTGGGCAGCATGTCGGGCTACGGCCTCGAAGTCACGGGCTTCGTACCGATGCCGGGCAGCGCGGCCTGCGGCGCGACGCAGCAAGCGTGACCCGCCACGGCGCTTTCGCCCTGTAACCGTTCATCCACATATACGGACAAGATCATGGAAATCGGACAATACCAACCGAATCTCGAAGGCGACGGCCTGCGTATCGGCATTGTGCAATCCCGCTTCAACGAACCGGTGTGCAACGGCCTCGCCGATGCGTGCGTCGAAGAACTGGAACGCCTCGGCGTCTCCGGCGAAGACGTGCTGCTGGTGTCGGTGCCCGGCGCACTCGAAATCCCGCTCGCCCTGCAGAAACTCGCCGAAAGCGGCCAGTTCGACGCGCTGATCGCGCTCGGCGCGGTGATCCGCGGCGAGACCTATCACTTCGAACTCGTGTCGAACGAGAGCGGCGCGGGCATCACCCGCATCGGCCTCGACTTCAATCTGCCGATCGCGAATGCGGTGCTGACGACCGAAACCGACGAGCAGGCCGTCGCACGCATGACCGAGAAGGGTCGTGACGCGGCGCGCGTCGCGGTCGAAATGGCGAACCTGACGATGGCGCTCGACCAGCTCGGCGACGAGGAAGAAGACGACGAAGAGGAGGAGCGCGCATGAAGAAGAGCGCCCGCCGACAATCGCGCGAACTGGCGACGCAAGGCCTGTATCAGTGGCTGCTGTCGAACGCTTCGTCAGGCGAGATCGACGTGCAACTGCGCGGCGCGCTGGGTTACGACAAAGCCGACAAGGATCTGCTCGACACGATCCTGCACGGTGTGATCCGCGAACACGCAACGCTCACGGAAGCCGTCGCGCCGTGCCTCGATCGCCCGATCGACCAGCTGTCGCCCGTCGAACGCGCGGTGCTGCTGATCGCGACGTTCGAACTCAGGCACCACGTCGAAACGCCGTACCGCGTGATCATCAATGAAGCCGTCGAGCTGACCAAGACGTTCGGCGGCTCCGACGGCTACAAGTACGTCAACGGTGTGCTCGACAAGCTCGCCGCGCAGTTGCGCCCCGCCGAGACGCAGGCGCGCCGCTGATCCCCCGACGGGCGCTGACGCGCCCGTTTTTTCGTTTACCGCCCGCCCCTTCCGACCGACCGATCGATGAATACCACCGCCGATTCGCTCGTCACGCTCGCTGCCCGCGTCGACGCGATCCAGCCGTTCTATGTGATGGAACTGATGAAGCAGGCCCAGCAGCTCGAAGCCGCCGGCCGCGACATCATCCATATGGGCATCGGCGAACCGGATTTCACCGCGCCGGAGCCGGTCGTCGAGGCCGCCGCCGCCG
>NZ_JAHACR010000152.1 GCF_018375725.1 Burkholderia sp.
AGCGCGACGACGATCGTGCCGATACCGATCGTCGCCCCCCGGCCGCCACCGAAACCGCCCCGGCGATCCTCGACATTCTGGCTCTCGATTTCGTCGTCCAGCCTCATCGCCGGCTCCTCCGTTCCTCATGAATGTACCGGCCGGGCAAAGCCCGGCCAGACGATAAACCGCTCCACGCGCGCCGCGGTTCGCTCGCCACAATCTGTCGAGCGCAACGACACGTCGACTGCCGCCGTTTCGGCGCGCCTGTACGTCCGCCATTTTGCCGGGCTTTTTGCCACTTATCGCAAAAAAAGACGCGCATGGCCCGATCGGGCAGTTTCGGCAGATGAGACCGACGCGCGTCATCGAACGCCTCGCAGGATCCCATGTGCACCATCGCTGCTTGTCCGATCCTCGGTCCGGGCTTAACCTTGGGCGCAATCGCGACTCTCGAACAGGTGGCCCGGCATGCAGATCCATCCTTTGCGCCTTTCCCCCGGCCGTGATCTGCGCGCCGCCATCGAAGACGCGCTGCGCCAGCGCGGCTCGCGCGCGGCATTCGTGCTTCAGGGCATCGGGAGCCTGGACGTCGCCCAGTTGCGATTCGCGGGCGCCGAAGCCCCGGTCTCGCTGCGCTGCGATCTCGAAATATTGACGCTGGCCGGCTCGGTATCACTGGATGGCGCACATCTGCACATGTCCGTTTCCGACGTGCGAGGCCAAGTGTATGGCGGGCATGTGGCGAGCGGATGCACGGTTCGCACGACGGCCGAGATACTGATCGCGCTGCTTCCCGAACATCGCTTCTCCCGCGAAATCGATCCGGATACCGGCTTCAAGGAGCTCGTGGTGCACGACGAAAACGGCGGCGCCGACTGAGCAGCGCGCTCGCTGTTGTATCAAGCACTGCCTTGCGCCGAACCGGGAATGTGCGGACGACCGAAACCGACCATGGCCGGCGCGCGGCCAGGATCATTTTTATGCCGAGCCAAATCAGGCGGGCGGCGCCGGCGAGCCGATGCACCGCATCGATCTTACTCGAGCATATCGACGCGCTTTCGATGCGCGGCCGCCGTTCCGCTCCCGGTCCGTCTCAATGCCTGCCCATCGTCCGACTCCGCATACAGCGCTCAAACGGCCCCGCCGGGCGGCTTACAGTGACGCGCCAGAAACCGGTCGAGTTGTCGGGCGAATGCATTGCTGTCACGCGCGCTATAGGGCGGCGGCCCACCCGTATCGATTCCCGCGCTGCGCAGTTGCGACATCATTTCACGCATCGTCAGGCGTTCCTCGATATTTTCACGGCTAAACCAGCCGCCGCGCGGGTCGAGCACATGCGCGCCTTTGTCCAGGGCGGCAGCGGCAAGCGGTATGTCCGCGGTAATCACCAGATCACCGGCGGTCGCCAGTTCGACGATGCGGGCATCGGCAGCGTCGAAACCCGCCGGCACCTGAATCGACTTGATGAAGGGGGACGGCGGTGTGCGCAGATACTGGTTCGCGACCAGCGTCACGCATATTTCGACGCGGCGCGCGGCCCGGAACAGCACGTCCTTGACAACAGCGGGACAGGCATCGGCATCAACAAGCACGTGCATGACGACAACTCCGTTGCATAAGACAAAACATAACGATCATGGATGCGGCAAGGATATCGAAACCACGAACGCCCTGCGACCGATTGCCCTATTGATGTGAGCACCCGCGCAAAGCGCGGCGTTTTCGATGAATGACATCCGCATAAACGCCTATCGGGAACCGATGCCGCAATGTTCGTGTGGATATAATGTCGCGCAGACTCCAGCCGGACACTGCACCGGACGGAATGGCCGCGCACTGGCGACCTTCCGGCTGCCGCGCCACACACGCTTTAGTGATTGCAACCTCAACATCGGGGAATAACAGATGAGCTTCTCTTCCATGCGTCGCACGGCGCTCAAGGGCGTCCTTGCCAGTGCACTCGCCACCTCCCTTCCCGCCATTGCATCGGATGCCGTGCTGCGTGTTTCCGCCATTCCGGACGAAGCGCCGACCGAATTGCAGCGCAAGTTCGCGCCGCTCGGCAAGTACCTCGAGGAACAGACCGGCATGAAGGTCGTCTTTACGCCGGTGTCGGACTATGCCGCCGTCGTCGAGGCGCTCGCGACCAACAAGATCGACCTGGCCTGGCTGGGCGGCTTCACCTACGTCCAGGCCGCCATCCGCACGAAGGGCACGGCCATTCCGATCGTCCAGCGTGAAGAGGATGCCAAGTTCACCTCCAAGTTCATCACCGCCGATCCGGAAATCAAGTCGCTGGCAGACCTGAAGGGCAAGACCTTCGCCTTCGGCGCGCCGTCCTCCACCTCGGGCAGCCTGATGCCGCGCTACTTCCTGATGCAGGCCGGCCTGAACCCGGAAAAGGATTTCAAGCGCGTCGCATTCTCCGGCGCCCATGACGCCACCGCGGCATTCGTGGCTTCCGGCAAGGTCGATGCCGGCGCACTGAACGCATCCGTCTGGGAAAAGCTCGTCGAGACGAAGAAGGTCGATACCGGCAAGGTCCGCGTGTTCTACACCACGCCGCCGTACTTCGACTACAACTGGACGGTACGCGGCAACCTCGACCCGGCGCTCGTCCACAAGCTTACCGAGGCCTTCCTGAAGCTCGATCCGTCCAATCCGGAACAGCGGGAAATCCTCAACCTGCAACGCGCGTCCAAGTTCATCCCGACCAAGAAGGAGAACTATGACGGCATCGAAAAGGCGGCACATGCAGCCGGTTTGCTGAAGTGAGTTTTGTGTTGAACGGCGTGAGCGTGACTCACGCCAACGGCACCCATGCCCTCACCGACATTTCGCTCACCGCGAAACAAGGTGAGCGCATTGCGCTGATCGGTCCGTCGGGTGCGGGCAAGACGTCGTTGCTGTCGCTGCTCGGCACCGCGCTGGCACCGGCCAGCGGGCACGCCGAGGTTCTCGATTTTTCCATCGATCGCCGTTCGCCCGGCAGCCTGAAACGCGTACGCCCCCGCATCGGCTTCGTTCATCAGACGCCCCCGATTCCCGCGCGTCAGCGCGTGGTCACGGCCGTGCTGGCCGGGCGGCTGGGACAATGGCCGGTCTGGAAGTCGCTGGCGTCGCTGGTCTACCCGCTGGATGTACCCGGCGCGCGCGCCGCGCTCGAACGCGTCGATCTCGCCGACAAGCCGTTCGTCCGCTGCGACCAGCTGTCGGGCGGCCAGTTCCAGCGCGTGGCCATCGCCCGCATGCTGTACCAGCGCCCTGAACTGATGCTGGCCGACGAACCCGTGTCCGCGCTCGACCCGGCACTCGCCCGGTTCGCCATCCGCCTGCTGACATCCGACGCCGAAGCGCGTGGCGCGACGCTCGTCGCCAGCCTGCACGCCGTCGATCTCGCGCTGAATCATTTTTCACGCATTGTCGGCATCAAGGCCGGCCGCATCGCCTTTGATTCGCCGGCCGGCGAAGTCACCGATGCCATGCTGCACGACCTGTACGCAAGCGAGGGCCGGATCTTGCCGACGTCGGAGACCGAATCCGCTCACCCGCCGGCCCCCGCGGCCAAAGAAGCCGACCCGCGCACCAAATGCTATTGAATCCAGCTGACCGCGACCCCGCAGCACCGCGCCGTCTCACCTGGGCGATCACGACGCTGGTCATCCTCTGGCCGCTGCTCAGAGCCGCGGAGGTCAATCCCGGAGCGCTGCTCGATCCCGAGAACCTGAGGGTGATCGGCCATTTTCTGTCAGCGTTCCTGCCGCCCGAGACCGGCGCCGAATTCATCGGCTATCTCGGCAAAGCGACGCTGGAAACATTGGCCATCGCCACCGGCGGCATCACGCTGGCCTTCGCGATCGCCGTGCCGATCGGCTTTCTCGCCACCAATGGAGGCCGCGAGAAAGCCACGCTGAACCCCGTCGCCCGCGGGCTGCTCGTCATCCTGCGAGGCATTCCGGAACTCGTCTGGGCGCTCGTTTTCGTCCGCGTTTTCGGTCTCGGTCCGGCGGCAGGCGTGCTGGCCCTGGGGCTGACCTATGGCGGCATGCTCGGCAAGGTCTACGCGGAAATCCTCGAGTCGGTCGATGCATCGCCCGCCCTGGCGCTGCGCCGCAGCGGAACCGGCCGGATGCTGGCCATTCTCTACGGGCTGGTTCCCCAGGCGTCGAAGGAACTGCTGTCCTATACCGTCTATCGCTGGGAATGCGCGATCCGCGCGTCTGTCGTGATGGGTTTCGTCGGCGCGGGCGGCCTCGGACAATTGATGGATCAGGCGATGAAGATGCTCAACGGCGGCGAGGCCGCCAGCATCCTGCTCGCGTTCATGATGCTGGTCCTCGTCGCCGACGGCCTGTCCGTCTGGTTACGCCGGGCGATCGACGTATTGCCGGCACGCCGCGCTGCGCCTTTCGGCTGGCGCAGCGTGCTGGTCGTGACAACGCTGCTGGCGGGCAGCATCGGCAGCTTCCGCTATCTCGGCGTCGGATTCGTGTCGCTGTTCACCGCGGATGCCGCGCAGACCATCGGCGAATTCTTCGCGGGCTTCTTTCCGCCGGATCTTTCGTCCGCGTGGCTGCTCAAGGTCGGCCAGGGGATCTGGGAAACGCTGGCGATCTCGGTGGTCGGCACGCTGTTCGCGGCTGTCGGCGGCCTGTTGCTCGCGCTGCCGAAACCCCGAGCCCCGTTCAGCCTCATCCTCAACCTGCTTCGTTCAATACCGGAGCTCGTATGGGCAACCATCACGGCCCTCGCCGCCGGTCTCGGTCCTTTCGCAGGGGCGCTCGCGCTGGCCCTGCACACCGGCGGCGTGCTCGGGCGCCTGTACGCGGAAGCATTCGACAACACCCCGCCCGCGTCGAACAACGCGCTGCGCCTGGCGGGCGCGCCCGCCAGCGTCGCCTTCCTGTACGGCACGCTGCCGGGCGCGCTGCCGCAAATGATTGCGTATACGCTTTACCGCTGGGAAATCAATGTCCGCATGGCCGCCATCCTCGGTTTCGTCGGTGCGGGCGGCCTCGGGCAACTGCTCTATTTCGAGCTATCGCTCTTTCACTACGCTCAGGCCTCGACGGTGATTATCGCGATGCTGCTGCTGTCGATCGCCGTCGATCACACCAGCGCCTGGCTGCGCCAGCGCCTGCTGTAATCGCGCGCAAGCCCTCGACTGCGTCTGCCGCCGTCAGCGATCAGCCGATGACGTCCCCACCCTGTCGGCGGGGACGTCATCATCCCGTCAGTGCTTACTTGGCCTTTTCCGCGGTATCGCTGATCGCCTGACCGCCCTTCGAAATATCCTGCCCCACGCCGGCAATCGTGTTGCAACCGGCAAGCGCAGCGGTGACGACCAGCAGCACTGCAGCAAACGTACGCGTCATGCTCAATCTCCTTCGAGTCAATGAACCCCGGGCGGGCGAATGTGGATCACATCCGCCATGGCGCCCTGCAACCCGCAAGTCGGGGGCCAGAACCGATTATACGGAGCCGTCCGCCGCATGCCAGCCCGGATAATTCGGGCGCCGGGCGACGCGCAACGCGCCGTCACGCAAGTTTTCCTTGACTTCGCATGCCACCGAACTAATATACGCACCGCGTATATTTTTTATCAGGTTCCGTTCATGACCGTTCCCCAGCAAGCCTTCCTGCGCGACGCGATGCGCCGCCTCAACATGACCCGCGAGGTCTTTGCCAATCGCATAGGCGTCAGCCGCCGCGCGCTGGATACGTGGCTGCTGCCCGACGATTCGCAGGAATCGCGCGGCATGCCGGAAATCGTCGAACGCTTCGTATCGGAAATCGTCTGCCGTCCGACGCCTGACGAAAATCATACGCAAAGCGTAGAGAAGCAAGGCCTCGCGAGCCAGTTCCTGTTCGAAGGCAAGCCGCAGCTCCTGTCGGTGGATCAGTTCTCGCGCGACTCCGTCGAGGCGCTGTTTCGCGTCGCCGACGTGATGCAGCCGATCGCACGCCGCCGCAAGATCTCGCGCGTGCTCGAAGGCGCGGTGCTCGGCAACCTGTTCTTCGAGGCCAGCACGCGCACCCGCGTGTCGTTCGGCGCGGCGTTCGCACGTCTCGGCGGCTCGGTCTGCGATACGACCGGCTTCACGTTCTCGTCGATGGCGAAGGGCGAATCGATCTACGACACGAGCCGCGTGATGTCCGGCTACGTCGATGCGCTCGTGATCCGCCACCCCGAGAAAGGCTCGGTCGCCGAATTCGCGCGCGCGACCAACCTGCCGGTGATCAACGGCGGCGACGGCCCCGGCGAGCATCCGAGCCAGGCGCTGCTCGACCTGTACACGATCCAGCGCGAGTTTTCGCGGGTCGGCAAGATCGTCGACGGCGCGCACATCGCACTCGTCGGCGACCTCAAGTACGGCCGCACCGTGCATTCGCTCGTCAAGCTGCTCGCGCTGTATCGCGGACTGAAATTCACGCTCGTGTCGCCGCCGATGCTCGAAATGCCGGCGTACATCCTCGAGCAGATCTCGAAGAACGGCCACGTGATCGAACAGACGCACGATCTCGCGTCGGGGCTGAAGGGCGCGGACGTCGTCTACGCGACGCGCATCCAGAAGGAGCGCTTCACCGACGAATCGTTCGAAGGCTACACGCCGGACTTCCAGATCAATCAGGCGCTCGTCGATACGGTCTGCGGACCCGACACGCTGATCATGCATCCGCTGCCGCGCGACAGCCGTCCGGGCGCGAACGACCTGTCGACCGATCTGAACCGCGACCCGCGGCTCGCGATCTTCCGCCAGACCGACAACGGCATCCCGGTGCGGATGGCGATCTTTGCCGTGCTGCTCGGCGTCGAAAACCTCGTGCAGCACTCGATGCGCGACGCGACGTGGCGCCCGCCGACGTACCTCGGCCCGGAAGACGCGATCTTCCACGGCATCGATTAATGACGGATGCGGCGGCGCAGCCCACGCGCCGCCGTTCCCCGATGTCAGCCCGCGCACGGCGCGGGCGATCTACCGCATCGCGTTCTCCGCCGGGCCGCTCAGCGCCCGCCACACGCCTCACGCCCACGCCCGCTCGTCACTGGCGACGCCGGGCCGCCCCATTCCCTGCATGCACCGCCCCGGACAACGAGCAACAGCCTGCGCCACTTTTTCACCCACGCAAACAAGAACGCTTCTCATTCTCAAATTAATTATTTAGAATGCCATCCGAAAACAATTTGTAATAAACCCCGGCGGCATCCGCACCGTTGCAACGGCAGCTCCCGGGACCACACCAGACGAGGTCGATGTGCTCATGAAGTCCCGCTCCGACGAGTTGAAGCTCGGCAAACTCACCACCCTGTGCAGCGTGCTCGCGGCAAGTCCCGCATTCGCGGACGGCGCGCCGCCTGCCGACCAGGACGGTCATCTGGCGCCGATCGAGATCAACGGGCAGGCCGAGCACAGCTACAAGGCCGACTTCTCCGCCTCGGCAAAATTCACCGCACCGCTCGTCGACACGCCCAAATCGGTCACCGTGATCCCGCAGGCGCTGATCCAGAACAGCGGCGCCACGACGCTGACCGAAGCGCTGCGCACGGTGCCCGGCATCACGTTCGGTGCGGGCGAAGGCGGCAACCCGCTCGGCGACCGTCCGTTCCTCCGCGGCTACGACACGCAGGGCAGCCTGTTCGCGGACGGCGTGCGCGATACCGGCGCGACCACCCGCGAGATTTTCAATACCGAGCGCATCGAAATCACCAAGGGCGCCGACGGCGCCTACGGCGGGCGCGGCGGCGCGGGCGGCAGCATCAACCTGATCACCAAGGCGCCGCATCTCGGCACGACGGCGGCGGGCAGCGCGGGCCTCGGCACCGACCGCTATCGCCGCTTCACCGCCGACGGCAACTGGCAATTCGCCGATCACGCCGCCTTCCGCCTCAACCTGATGAGCCACAACAACGACGTCGCGGGCCGCGATGCCGTCGATAACGCGCGCTGGGGCGTCGCGCCGTCGATCGCGTTCGGCCTCGGCACGCCGACCCGCGTCACGGCCAGCTACTACCACCTGTCCACCGACGACATGCCCGACGGCGGCATCCCGTACTTCTACACCACGTCGAACAAGCCCGCGAATGTCGATACGATCTATCCGGCGCCCGTCGACCGTCACAACTTCTATGGCCTGAACGATCGCGACTTCCGCAAGACGACGTCGGACATCAGCACGATCAGGCTCGAACACGACATCACGCCCTCGCTGACGATCCGCAACACCACGCGCTATACCGAGTCGACGCAGGATTACATCTGGACCCAGCCCGACGACAGCCAGGGCAACGTCGTCAACGGCCGGGTCTGGCGCCGCAACAACAACCGCAACAGTTCGATCAACAGCATCGCGAACCAGACCGAGCTGTTCGGCGAATTCAGAACCGGCCCGTTCAGGCACAGTTTCACGACCGGCATCGAGCTGACGCGCGAATGGGGCAAGCGCGACACGTACACCGTCGCAACGGACACCGGCAAGATCTGCCAGAAGGGCATCGGCGCGGCGTCGGGCTACAACTGCACGAGCCTCTGGTCGCCGAACCCCAGCGATCCGTGGGCCGGCTCGATCACGCGCAACAACGACGACGCGCATGCGCGCACTGTCACGAAATCGATCTACGGTTTCGACACCATCGAGCTGACGCCGCGCTGGCAGATCAACGCCGGCCTGCGTCTCGACGATTACGCGACGCGCTTCACCGACACCCGCGCAAACGGCGGCAAAACCTACACGCGCGACGACACGCTCGTGAACTGGCAGCTCGGCGTCGCGTTCAAGCCCGCGCAGAACGGCAGTCTCTACGCGTCGTACGCGACCTCGTCGACACCGGCCGGCATGCTGCTCGGCGAAGGCGCGGAGTCGCAGTCGCTGACGCCGGGCCGAGGCGGCGTCGGCTCGAACGCCGACCAGATGTCGCCCGAGAAGAACCGCAGCATCGAGTTCGGCACGAAATGGAATGTGCTGAACGACAAGCTGTCGCTGACCGCGGCGCTGTTCCAGATCGATACGACCAACGCACGCGTGACGCTGCCGAACAACCAGTACGCGATGGCGGGCAACAAGCGCGTGCAAGGTCTCGAGCTCGGCGTCGCGGGACAGCTGACGTCGGCATGGCAGGCGTTCGGCGGCTACACGTACATGAAGAGCGATCTGCGCGACAACGGCAAGAACACCGCCGACAACGGCCACCCGTTTCCGAATACGCCGAAGCACAGCTTCACGATGTGGACCCAATACGACGTGACACCGAAGTTCACGCTCGGCGGCGGCGCGTTCTATATGTCGAAGGTGTTCGGCGATACCGCGAACCTGCGTGCCGTGCCGTCGTACTGGCGCTTCGACGCCATGGCGCAGTACCGGATCAGCCGGAAGCTCGACGTGCAGCTCAACGTGAACAACCTGTTCAACCGCACGTATTTCGACCAGGCATATCCGGCGCATTACGCGTCGATCGCACCGGGGCGTTCAGCATTCGTCACGCTCAACGCGCGCTACTGACCGATGGAAACCGTGACGCTCACCGCTCTCGCGACCGTATCGCCGCGCGAGCTTGCGGAGATTCTGTCCGGGCCGCCCGATCGCGCCGCCGCGTGGGTCGCGGCGGCAGCCGAAAACGGCATCGTCGAGGCGCAGGCCGTCTACGGGCAGTACCT
>NZ_JAHACR010000153.1 GCF_018375725.1 Burkholderia sp.
GTCATTCCGCGTCGGGCTGCACGCCCGGCGCGGCTGCCTTGAAAGCATCGAGCGTCGAGGCGTATTCGTAGATCCGCTGGATCGTCGGATAGTGCGCCGTCTCGATCGAGAAGCGATGCGCATTGAACACCTGCGGCACGATACAGATATCGGCCATTGTCGGCGTATCGCCGAAGCACAGCTTGCCGGTACGCGGATCGTTCGCGAGGCGCGCTTCGAGCGACGCGAAGCCCGACTCGATCCAGTGACGGTACCAGTCGTTCTTCGCGTCTTCCGGCACCTGCAGCATGTGCTTCAGATATTTCAGCACGCGCAGGTTGTTCAGCGGATGGATCTCGCACGCGATCTGCAGCGCGATCTCCCGCACGTAGGCGCGATCGACCGGCTGCTTGGGCAGAAGCGGCGGCGTCGGATGCGTCTCCTCCAGATACTCGATGATCGCGAGAGACTGCTGCAGCGGCACGTCGCCGTCGATCAGCGTCGGCACCAGCGCATCCGGGCTCATTGCACGATACGTGTCCTGCAACTGCTGGCCGCCGTCACGCAACAGATGCACCGGCACATAGTCGAACGGCAACTGCTTCAGGTTCAGGGCGATTCGCACGCGATACGCGGCGGAGCTGCGGAAATAGCTGTAGAGCTTCATCGGTTGTCTCTCGTTGTCGTGACCGGCGGGCACCGGCGCGCGTGGCCGCACGCGTCGCATGGGGCGGTCGCCGCCGGGGCCGGCGCGCACGTCGCCCGGATCGTGAGTGTAGCGCCGCTGCCGGCCGGGCGCCCGCCGCGCGCTTGCAAGAACCCGGCGAATGCGGTACTCAGTGGGTTCCTCACATCACACCGCGCGGCCGCTCGCCGATGCGACGCCGGCCGCCACCCACACGTTTCGATGACCGACTCCCACGACCTCGCCGCGCATGCGGCCGAACCGTTCCACTGCGCGCGCTTCATCAAGGAGATCGGGCGCGGTCCGCATGGCGCACGCGCCTTGTCCGCGGAGGACACGTTCGAACTGTATCGCGCGATGCTGGACGGTCGCGTGCCGGATCTCGAACTCGGTGCGATCCTGATCGCCTACCGCCTGAAAGGCGAGACCGCCGACGAACTGGCCGCGATGCTGGCCGCCGCGCATGCGTCGTTCGAGCCGGTCCACGTGCGGGGCGGCACGTTTCGCGCGGTGTCGATCCCGAGCTACAACGGCGCCCGCAAGCAGCCGAACCTCGTGCCGCTGCTCGCGCTGCTGCTCGCGCGCGAAGGCGTGCCGGTGCTCGTGCACGGCGTCACGCACGATCCGGGCCGCGTGACGAGTGCGGAGATTTTTTCCGAACTGTCGATCCTGCCGTCGGCATCGCACGATGCGATCGAGAACATGCTCGCCGAGCGCCGCGTCGCGTTCGCGCCGATCGCGGCACTCGCGCCGCAGCTCGCGCGCCTGCTGTCGCTGCGCCGCGTGCTCGGCGTGCGCAATTCGACGCATACGCTCGTGAAGATCCTGCAGCCGTTCGAGCCCGCAGGGCTGCGGCTCGTCAACTATACGCATCCGCCTTACCGCGACAGTCTCGCGCAACTGTTCCGCGATCATTCGGACGCGGCGCGCGGCGGCGCGCTGCTCGCGCGCGGCACCGAAGGCGAAGCGGTCGCCGACACGCGGCGGCAGGTGCAGGTCGACTGGCTGCACGACGGCGTTTGCGACACGCTGATCGGAGCCGAGCGCTCGTCGCCCGACGCGCCGCCCGTCGACCTGCCGGAGTCGCGCGACGCCGCGACGACTGCCGCATGGACGGACGCGGTGCTGCGCGGCGATCTTCCAGTGCCGGACACCATCGCGCGTCAGGTCGAGACGATCGTGCGCATTACCCGCATCGACGCGTAGATCCCCGCAGCGTGCACCGGATCCCGGCGCCCGCGCGCCCCATTTGACACACACGGGCGGGTTGGCATAGAGTTGTTGCCATGCGTTCCTTTCCGAACACCTTCCGAATTACCTCCGGCCGCCTAGCGCGGCCGCTATCGCTACGACTAGCCTAAGGCTGTCGTGGCGCCGTGCCATCCGCACGGTCCCTCCCCAGCAGTTCCCCGCAGCACCTTTCTCGCAGTTTTTTACAACCCGAAGTCGTCAGCTTTCGTCCGTCTATCCGTCGGCCGAATCGCGAAGAACATCCGCATCCGAACGCCGCCCGCGTGACGATGCGCGGCAGCGCCAACCACCGCTCATGCCGTTCGTCTTCGCTCGCGACTCGAGACCCGAGGTCTGGATGATGAAGCGCAACCCGCAAGAGAAGTACCGTCCGTTCGAACCCGTCCGCATCAATGGCCGCAAGTGGCCGACCCGCACGATTCAGCACGCGCCGGTCTGGATGAGCACCGACCTGCGCGACGGCAATCAGTCGCTGATCGAGCCGATGAGCATCGAGCAGAAGCTCGATTTCTTCGAGATGCTCGTCGCGATCGGCTTCAAGGAGATCGAAGTCGGTTTTCCGTCGGCGTCGCAAACCGACTTCGATTTCGTCCGCAAGCTGATCGACGAAAAGCGCATCCCCGACGACGTGACGATCGAAGTGCTCGTCCAGTCGCGCGAAGACCTGATCGCCCGCACCTTCGACGCGCTCGAAGGCGCGCCACGCGCGATCGTGCACCTGTACAACGCGATCTGCCCGTCGTTCCGCCGCATGGTGTTCGGGCTGTCGAAGGACGAGGTGAAGGCGCTTGCGGTGGAAGGCACGCGGCTCGTCAAGGAACAGGCGATGGCACGTCCGGGCACGCACTGGACCTTCCAGTATTCGCCCGAGACCTTCAGCATGAGTGAACTGCCGTTCGCGCGCGAGGTCTGCGACGCGGTCTCGCAGACCTGGCGTCCGACCCGCGAGCACAGGATGATCGTCAACCTGCCGGCGACCGTCGAAGCCGCGATGCCGAACGTATTCGCCGACCAGATCGAGTGGATGGACCGCAACCTCGGCTTTCGCGACTGCATCGTGCTGTCCGTGCATCCGCACAACGACCGCGGCACCGCCGTCGCCGCAGCCGAACTCGCGCTGCTGGCCGGCGCCGACCGCATCGAAGGCTGCCTGTTCGGCAACGGCGAACGCACCGGCAATGTCGATCTCGTCACGCTCGCGCTCAATCTCTATACGCAAGGCATCGACCCCGGCCTCGACTTCTCCGACATCGACGCGGTGCGCCGTATCGTCGAGCGCTGCAACCGGATTTCCGTGCACCCGCGCCATCCGTACGCAGGCGACCTCGTGTTCACCGCGTTCTCCGGCTCGCACCAGGATGCGATCCGCAAGGGCTTCGCGCAGCAACGCCCGGATGCGATCTGGGAAGTGCCGTATCTGCCGATCGACCCGGCCGATCTCGGCCGCAGCTACGACGCGGTGATTCGTGTGAACAGCCAGTCCGGCAAGGGCGGCGCGACGTTCCTGCTTGAACGCGGCCTGGGCGTCACGCCGCCGCGCCGCGTGCAGATCGAATTCAGCCACGCGGTGCAGACGCTGGCCGACCGGTCCGGCGAGGAAGTGCCGGGCGACGCGATCTGCGCGCTGTTTGCCCGCGAATTCTTCGAGACCGACGGTCCGGCCGCGCGCAGCGGGAACGCCGCACGCTGGGAGAACCGTGAAATCGCCTGCGCGGTCGCGGCGGATGCGACGCCCGCCGATGCGGCCGAGCGCGCCGCCGCGGCATTCGCCGCCGTGGCGGGCGTGACGGTCGTGATCGATTCATGTGTATCCGTGCAAGCCGCGGATGGGCGCACGGCGGTATTCGCAGGCTGCCGCGTCGGCGGCGCGCCGCTGCGCCACGGTGCCGGCATGCACACCGACGCCACGACCGCCGCATTCGATGCGATCGTCAGCGCGATCAACCGCTCGGCGTGGCACTGCGCCGATCATCGCGCGGCGGCCTGACCGCCCGCGTCGACACGTCAACGTCAGCGAGCGGTGCAAGACCGTCCGCGCGGGCGCGCAATCCGCGCCGCGCGGGCGAAGAAAAAGCGGCCCAGAAGGCCGCTTCGGACGGGACACGAAAACGAATGCCACGCGCACTCATGTCTCGGTCGCGCACCGCGTCGCCTGCCAGGCAAGCAGGCGCCAGTGTCCCCCTTCCTGCGCCTGCACGGCGGTATAGGCAATCGGAAACACGAGGCCGCCGTTGTTCGTTTCCATTTCGATCAATGCGCGTCCGGTGACGAGACAGGTCTCGTCACCGACCGGCAGGATGTCCTGCGACTGGATCTCGATCTGACGATAGCGGCGGCGGCCGGCGGCGATGGCGTCGATGAACTGCTGCTTCGTTTCCCGCTTGCCGTTGGTGTGAACGTAGAACACCTTGTCGGACAGCAATGCGTCGAGCGCCTCGCCGTCGCCTTCCACCATCGCCCGGAACCGATCGCGCTCGAGTGCGCGAATCGCATGGATCACCTTCGTCATCGCCCTGCTCCTCGGCAACGCGCACGCCGTGCGCGGGCGTGCGGATCAGAAGTTGTACTGCAGATAGAACTGGTGGAAATTTATACCAGGATTCGGCTCTTTGATACCCGCGTTAGACACATGTTGAAAGCGGTAGCCCACCTGGTACTGTTGCCGCTGCCCGAACTGCGCGCCGACGCCGACCATGTCCGCGAACTGGAATGCCGTCGACATCGAATAGTCTGTCGAAATCGTCGGATGAGACAGTACGCGCACGCCCGCACCGGCCTCGACGAACGGGCGAACCTGCCCGGCGCTCTTGATGAAGCGGAATACCGGCGTCGCGCCGGCTTCCCAGATGCTGCTGTGGATGTTGCCGCCTGTGTGCCAGTAGCCGACGTGGCCTTCCACCACGAACGCGAAGTGCCAGCCGCCGATTTCCCACCAGGTCCACTCCGGATCCCAGACGACGCCGAGATCGCCCTTGTCGACGCCGTGGCGATCCGAGAAACCGCCGGCCGCCTGGATCCCCCATCGATCCGCACATGCCGCCCCCGACCCGCCCAGCAATGCCGCCGCCAATACTGCGTGAACCGCAAGGCGGCTATTCCGCCGATCGTTCTTGTTGTTCATCTGACACTCCAACTTCGTGGGTTGAATGGAGCCCGCCGCCGCGCGCGGTCAGACTCAAGCGGACAGAATGGTATGGTAAAGGACTTTTCCGATCGGCATCATGAATCGAAATAGTTTGCCTCGGAAGCCGGAAAAATCGGAATCGCCTCCCAAATTCTCAAGAAAATTAATGGGTTACGGAACCGGTCGCCACGCCGCCGATCTTGCTTTGACTATCGAAACCACAAAATTGATAGAAAACGGGAACTCACAAGCCCGTACACCCTCTAAGGAATTAGCACTCAATTGGCTGGAGTGCTAAGATTGACCACGGAATCATCCGAAACCGGGGTTCATCCCTGATTCCAAAGGAGTTTTTCTACGTGAGTAACGCACTGACCCTCCCGAATACCTTGAGCCCGGCGTCCGCTAAGGCCGACTCGGCGGGCTCGTTTGCACTCGCTACCCAATCGATGCTGCCGGGCCAACTGGGCAACATCGACGCCTATATCCAGGCAACCAATCGTATCCCGTTGCTGACGGCCGAGGAAGAACGTCAATACGCAACCGAATTCCGCGAGCAGAACAATCTCGACTCGGCTCGCCGTCTCGTACTGTCGCACCTGCGGCTCGTCGTCTCGATCGCCCGCAACTACCTCGGCTACGGCCTGCCGCACGGCGACCTGATCCAGGAAGGCAACATCGGCCTGATGAAGGCGGTGAAGCGTTTCGACCCGGCGCAGAACGTGCGTCTCGTGTCGTATGCGATCCACTGGATCAAGGCCGAGATCCACGAATACATCCTGCGCAACTGGCGCATGGTGAAGGTCGCCACGACGAAGGCGCAGCGCAAGCTGTTCTTCAACCTGCGCAGCCACAAGAAGGGCGCGCAGGCGATGACGCCGGACGAAATCGCCGGCCTCGCGCAGGAACTGAACGTCAAGCGCGAAGACGTGGCCGAGATGGAAACCCGTCTGTCGGGCGGCGACATCGCACTCGAAGGGCAAGTCGAGGACGGTGAGGAAAGCTACGCACCGATCGCGTATCTCGCCGATTCGCACAACGAGCCGACCGCCGTGCTCGCCGCGCGTCAACGCGACATGCTGCAGACGGACGGCATCTCGCAAGCACTCGACGCACTCGACGCCCGCAGCCGCCGCATCATCGAGGCGCGCTGGCTGAATGTCGACGACGACGGCTCGGGCGGTTCGACGCTGCACGACCTCGCTGCGGAATTCGGCGTGTCGGCGGAACGCATTCGTCAGATCGAAGCGAGCGCAATGAAGAAAATGCGAGGGGCACTCGCCCAATACGCGTAAATCGCCACCGATTTACGTCGCATCACCGACAACCCGCTGCCGACCGGCAGCGGGTTTTTTTTCGTCGATTAATCGACAGGTTTTATCGGCCGGCTTTATCGGATATTCCGCCGCCAACCCGGCATTTCCATAAAGCATTGATCCAACTCAAATTTTCACGCGCAATAAGCGACGGAGTGCCGCAGTCAGGGCCTCGGCGCAACAAAGGGCGCACCTTAAAATTAATCGGCACGGCGCAAAAGCATTAACCGCTGATGAGCAGCCGCCATAACGCCGACATTCAGTCGCCTCGAATCCGCCTTCTTATCTTTATTCAGGATGATGGCCTTGATCCCGATCAATAAAGCGCCGCTCCGGCCGCCCGGCTGGCGCGGCCGCATCGTCGCGTGGTCGCGCGGCCCCACGCTGGCCCGCGACATCACCGTCGTGCTGATCGTCAAGCTGGCCCTGCTGACGGCACTCAAATACGCATTCTTCAATCATCCGCAGGCCGCGCATATGTCGTTGCCGCCTGCCGCCGTCGCCGAGAAGCTGCTCTCGGTGCCGGCGCCCGTTCCTTCCCAGGGAGACCAACATGATAAGTAGCGAAGTCGTCGATCTGTCACGACTGCAGTTCGGCATCACCGCGCTCTACCATTTCCTGTTCGTGCCGCTCACGCTCGGTCTGTCGTGGCTGCTCGTCATCATGGAAGCGGTCTACGTGATGACCGGCAAGCAGGTCTACAAGGACATGACCCAGTTCTGGGGCAAGCTGTTCGGGATCAATTTCGCGATGGGCGTGACGACCGGCATCACGCTCGAATTCCAGTTCGGCACGAACTGGTCGTACTACTCGCACTATGTGGGCGACATCTTCGGCGTGCCGCTCGCGGTCGAAGGCCTGATGGCGTTCTTCCTCGAATCGACGTTCGTCGGCCTGTTCTTCTTCGGCTGGAATCGCCTGTCGAAGGTCAAGCATCTGATGGTCACCTTCCTCGTCGCGCTCGGCTCCAATCTGTCCGCGCTGTGGATCCTCGTCGCGAACGGCTGGATGAACAACCCGGTCGGCGCCGAGTTCAACTACCAGACGATGCGCATGGAGCTGTCGAGCCTGACCAGCGTGCTGTTCAACCCGGTCGCCCAGGTGAAGTTCGTGCACACCGTGTCGGCCGGCTACGTGACGGCCGCGATGTTCGTGCTGGGCGTGTCGTCGTGGTATCTGCTGAAGAAACGCGACACCGAATTCGCGCTGCGCTCGTTTGCGGTCGCGGCGGGCTTCGGCCTCGCGGCGACACTGTGCGTGATCGTGCTCGGCGACGAATCGGGATACACGACGGGCGAAGTGCAGAAGATGAAGCTCGCCGCGATCGAATCGGAATGGGAAACGCAGAAGGCGCCCGCTTCCTTCACGGTGATCGGCCTGCCGAACCAGAAGGAAGAGCGCACCGACTATGCGATCCGGATCCCGTATGCGCTCGGCCTGATCGCCACGCGCTCGATCGACGAACCGGTGATCGGCCTGCGCGACCTCGAGAAGCGCAGCGCGGAACACATCCAGAGCGGCATGATCGCGTACGGCGCGCTGCAGAAGATCAAGGCGGGCGACACGAGCGCCGCGACCCGCGCGCTGTTCGACGACAACAAGGCTTATCTCGGCTACGGACTGATGCTCAAGCAGTTCACCCCGGCCGTGACCGATGCGACGCCCGAGCAGATCAAGGCCGCCGCGAAGAAGACGATCCCGCCTGTCGCGCCGGTATTCCTCTCGTTCCGGATCATGGTGTTCCTCGGCGTCCTGCTCCTCGCCACCTTTGTCGCCGCGTTCTGGTTCTGCGCGCGCCGCGAACTGCTGCAGGGCAACCGCCGCTGGTTCCTGCGTTACGCCGTGTGGGCAATCCCGCTGCCGTGGATCGCCGTCGAATTCGGCTGGGTCGTCGCCGAACTGGGCCGCCAGCCGTGGACGATCGCCGGCATCCTGCCGACGCACCTGTCCGCATCGAGCCTCACGCCGACCGACCTGCACCTGAGTATCGCGGGCTTCGTCCTGTTCTACTCGGCGCTCTTCATCATCGAGATCACGCTGATGTTCAAGTACGCGCGCCTCGGCCCGTCGGCTCTGCATACCGGCCGCTATCACCACGAACAGGCGATCGACGCCGAGCGTGTCGCCGCGTAACGGCGCGGACGCCCCCGAAACAGAACAAGGAATCGCTATGGACTATGCAACGCTCAAGCTGATCTGGTGGCTGCTCGTCGGCGTACTGCTGATCGGCTTTGCCCTCACCGACGGCTTCGACATGGGCGCGACCGCGCTCCTGCCGTTCCTGGGCAAGACCGACGACGAGCGCCGTATCGTCATCAATACCGTCGGCGCGACCTGGGAAGGCAACCAGGTATGGCTGATCACCGCCGGCGGCGCCATGTTCGCCGCCTGGCCGCTCGTCTATGCGGCGTCGTTCTCCGGCTTCTACTTCGCGATGCTGCTGGTGCTGTTCGCGCTGTTCTTCCGGCCGGTCGGCTTCGACTACCGCAGCAAGCGGACCGATCCGCGCTGGCGCGCGGGCTGGGACTGGGGCCTGTTCATCGGCGGCTTCGTGCCGGCGCTCGTGTTCGGCATCGCGTTCGGCAACCTGCTGCAAGGCGTGCCGTTCCAGTTCGACTCCGATCTGCGTGTGACCTATCACGGCAGCTTCTGGGCGCTGCTGAACCCGTTCGCGCTGCTCTGCGGCCTCGTCAGCCTCATGATGCTCATCGCGCACGGCGCTGCGTTCATCAAGCTGAAGACGGACGGCGTGATCGCGCAGCGCGCATCCATCGCGCTGCGCGTGTCGGCGCTGCTCGCGGTCGTGCTGTTCGCCCTCGCCGGCGCGCTGATCGCCAGCTATGTCGGCGGCTTCCACATCACGCGCGCGGTACCGACCGACACCGTCGCGAACCCGCTGCTCAAGGAAGTCGCCGCGGGTTCGGGCCTCTGGCTCGCGAACTACGGCGAGTATCCGTGGATGATCGCGGCGCCCGTCGCCGGCATCGCGGGCGGCCTGCTCGCGATGCTGCTCGCGGGCTCGCGCCTCGAGAAGACCGCGTTTGTCTGCACCGGCCTGATGATCGCCGGCGTGATCCTGACCGCGGGCTTCTCGATGTTTCCGTTCATCATGCCGTCGTCGCTCGATCCGAAGAGCAGCCTGACCGTGTGGGACTCGACATCGAGCCACATGACGCTGCAGGTGATGCTGTTCGCCGTCTTCGTGATCCTGACCGCGGGCTTCTCGATGTTTCCGTTCATCATGCCGTCGTCGCTCGATCC
>NZ_JAHACR010000154.1 GCF_018375725.1 Burkholderia sp.
CGCGAGCCGCCCGGCGTCGATGCCGAATGCGGCCGCCTCGCGATGCAGCCAACGCAGCGCATCGTCGGCATCGTTGACCGCGGTCGGAAACTTGTATTCGGGCGCCAGCCGGTAATCGACCGACAGCACCGCGCATTGCGCGTCGCGCGCAAACATCCGGCACAGCGCATCATGCGTATCGACGCTGCCGACGGTGAAGCCGCCGCCGTGATAGTAGACGAGCGCCGGCATCGGCTCGGCAAGACTCGGCACGACCGGCTGGTACAGGCGGGCACCAATCGTCCGCCCGTCGCGCGTCGGCACCACGCACGCCTCGACGGCATGCATCGGCGCGGGAGCGACATCGAGGATCGGCGCGCTCCGCTCGTATGCCGCGCGCGCCTGCTGCGGCGTCTGGTGATGATAGGACGGACGTTTCGCGCGCTCGATCATGTCGAGCACCTGGGCGATCTTCGGATTCAGCGGCATCGGAATACGGGCGCGCGCACGGCGCGTCGGACAGACAGGACACGCGCCGTATGATGCCACGCGCCGTCAGACGAGTTGCACGAGCTGCTTGCCGAAATTGCGGCCCTTCAGCATGCCGAGGAATGCCTCCGGCGCGCGCTCGAGCCCGACCGCGATCGACTCGCGATAATGCAGTTGCTTCGTCGCGACGAGCTCGTTCAGTTCCGCAAGCGCCGGCGGCCACGCGTCCGGATGCTCGAATACGATGAAGCCCTGCAGCCGCAACCGCGATCGCAGAATCAGCGCCGGGTGCGTGATCGGCGCACTCACCCCGTCATAGGCCGCGATCATCCCGCACACGGCGATGCGGCCGAACGCGTTCATCCGTGCCATCGTCGCGTCGAGCACCGCGCCGCCGACGTTCTCGAAGCAACCGTCGACACCGTCCGGCGTGGCGGCCGTCAGATCTTCGACGAGGTTGCCGGCCTTGTAGTCGACGCACGCGTCGAAGCCGAGCGTCTCGACGACATAGCGGCATTTGTCCGGGCCGCCCGCAATGCCGACCGCGCGGCAGCCGGCGCGTTTCGCCAGCTGGCCGACGACGCTCCCCACCGCGCCGCTCGCCGCACTGACGACCACCGTTTCGCCCGCCTTCGGCACGATGATCCGGTTCAGTCCGTACCACGCGGTGACGCCCGGCATCCCGGTCACGCCGAGACTGGCCGACAGCGGCACGCGCGACGTATCGACACGGCGCAGCCCGTGACCGTCCGACGTGCCGTATTCCTGCCAGCCGAAATAGCCGACCACCTTGTCGCCGACCGCGAAACCCGGATGACGCGACTCGATCACTTCGCCAGCGGTGCCGCCGATCATCACCTCGTTGAGCGGCTGCGGCGCCGCATACGATTTCGCGTCACTCATGCGGCCGCGCATATACGGGTCAAGCG
Organism: Burkholderia sp.; assembly: GCF_018375725.1. GTDB lineage: Bacteria > Pseudomonadota > Gammaproteobacteria > Burkholderiales > Burkholderiaceae > Burkholderia. Next base: position 1,398 of record NZ_JAHACR010000154.1, read on the forward strand.
ACAGGAAATGATTGCGCACACGCACCTCGCCGCTGGCGAGCGGTGCGAGCGGCACCTCGACGAGCCGGAAGTTGTCGATGCTCGCCGCGCCTTGCGGACGCGACACAAGCAGGATCTGACGATTGACGATGCTCATCGCTGCACTCCTTTGCCACCATGCAGGCGCGCGCACGCACGCTGCAAAAGAAAACGGCCCCGCCATCGGCAGGGCCGCACATTGCGCCGGGCTACGCGTCGCTCGGGCCCGGATGGGCGTCCGGCGCCGTGCGCGTGCGCTGCCGCTTGATGTCGCGGCCCACCGCAAGCCGTTTCATGTATTTGAATGTGCCCAGCGCCTTCGCGACGAAATGGCCTTCGCTGTCGCGCACCTCGCCTTCGCAGTACGCCATCGTCGTCGAGCGGTGCATCACACGGCCGTACGCGCGCAGTTCGCCGCGCCCCGGCTGCATGAAGTTCACTTTCATCTCGACGGTCACGACACCGACGCCGTCGTCGGTGAGACTGCGCGCGGCCATCGCGAGCGCAACGTCGGCGAGCGTCATCGTCACGCCGCCGTGCGCGATGCTCCACGTGTTCATATGGCGCTCGTCGAGCGGCAGCAGGATCTCGCTCTTGCCGTCTTTCGCCGTGACGAGCTGCACGCCGAGCATGTCGACGAACGGACTCTCGATCGACGGGCCGTCGGTCTGTTGCGTGGTTTCGCTCATCGCACGTCGTCGGCGAGATAGTCGACGCACTGGCGCGCTTCGCGCACCGCGCCGATGAACTGCTTCACGGCCTCATAAGTCGGATGCACCTGATAGGCGTCGAGCGCGGCCTGATCCACGAAATCCGACACCAGCACGACGTCATAGGTCGCTTCCAGGCCCGGCGTCGCGACGCCGACTTCGAGATGAAGAATGCCCGGCACGATGCCGCGGCACGCTTCGAGCTTTTCCTTCAGCTTGAGCGCGTTCTGGGCGCGCGTCGCGCCTTCGGCGGTTTCTTTCAGCTTCCACATGACGATATGTCGAATCAACGCAATCACCTTGTTAGGTCAGTTGGACAAGTGCCGTTTCCCGCTTCCGAGTGCGGCAGAACGCTCTATTCTATTCGGGATCGATCTGAACCGCGGGGAGGACAAGCGCATAACCCGCGAAGCGGGCACGCGGGCGTACCGGAGACGGCGTCACGTTTGCCCGCTCAACGAGGAACCGGCACCTCGCGTCACGCCGATCATCCAGACGCCGGACACACGCGATCGGTCGCCAGCCCCACCGCTGACAAGCGCACCCCGAACCCAACACGCGCAGCCTCAATGCGCCACGACCCGATTGCGTCCTTCTCGCTTGGCCTGATAAAGACGCTCGCCGACCGCCCGGAGCAGCGCATCCACGGTTCCCCCGTCAACGCCATACTGCGCGACGCCGACGCTGACGGTCACCTGCACCCGCTTGCTGTCGAGACCGAACGGCGCACTCGCGATCGCCGAACGCATGCGCTCGGCAGTCATCCGCGCGCCCTCCAGCGGCATTTCCGGCAACAGCGCCATGAACTCCTCCCCGCCGACGCGGGCGAGCCCCCCCGACGGCCGGATTGCATCGAGGCACTGCCGCACGACGCCGCGCAACACTTCGTCACCGATCTGATGCCCGTATGCGTCGTTGATGTTCTTGAAGTTGTCGAGGTCGAGCGCGAGCATGCAGAACGGCATGCCGTCGCGCTCGGCGCGCATGATCTCGCGCTCGACCTGTGCGATGAACTGGCGGCGGTTCGACGCGCCGGTCATCGGATCGGTCGCCGACATATATTCGAGTTTCTGGTTGGTGCGCCGCAACTCCTGCAACGCACTTTCGGTGCGCGCCATCGATTCGGACAGGCGGTTCATCAAATCCTGCTGGCTGTAGATCGCCGCAAACGAACGCGTGGTCTCCAGTGCCTGCACGACGCCGTAACTGAGCAAAAAGAATCCGCCCGCGAAGATCGCGTGCGCGAGCCACCACATGTGGCTCCACGGCTTGCCGAGCATGAACGCGAGCGACGACAGCGCAAACGCCGTGATCGACATCCCGTAGATCACCATCAGCGGCGAACGGATGCGCCGCGCAAGCAGCACGCCCACGTTGAGCAACGAGACGACGAGCGCGCCGCCCTCCATCGACAGCCGCGTGACAGGCGCGCCGGCCCATGGCGAATGGGCGATATACGCGACGCCGGCATCGATGGCTGCGAAGCACACGATCCACGGCAGCCACGTGCGCATGCTCGTGCGCTTCACGGCGCGATCGGGCGGCTGCGAATACGACATCAGGCCGACCAGCAGCAGGATCGACATCGCCAGCCGCGACGCCGGCCCGTACAGCAGGAACAGCCAGATGTTGTGATGCGCCATGCCGGTGAACAGGCCGTGCAGCGCATAGATCATCCCGAAGCCCAGAAAACCGATCGTCAGCCAGCGCAGCAGCGGCTCGCCGGACGCGCGATAGCAGACCCAGGTCACGTAGGTGACGAACGCGCCCTCGAGCGTCGCCCCGGCGATCGCGATTTCATGGAATACCGGGCTTTCGAAAGTCAGACGAGGATCGCCGAAGAACCACAGATAGGCGATGAGATAGGCCGGCAGCAGCGCGAAGCCGATCAGCAGACCATGCGCGTAAATCCTGGCAACAGCGCTGACGACGCGCGGCGGCTCCCCCGCTAAAGAAGTCGTGCTCAATTCGGCCCCCCGATCGTTCCGCTGAGACTTACCGAATGCGGGCGACACCCGATCAGGATTCGTCGCCCGCGCCCGGCTCCGGAAACACACCGCAGCGGTCGGCATGACGCGCGACGCGCGATCTGGCCCGCACTACCGAAAGGAAAACGTCAGAGCTTAGTATAGGTGGGGCGATTCGTTTGACAAGTAAGGGGAAACAGCATCGTCAAACGTCTGCGGATTAATTCGTCTGCATAGCGGATCGCCGGCACTGACGGTGGCGGCAACAGCATCGCGGACAACGCAACGGACGGCAGCACAGCCGCCGCCCGCATGCTGAACATCAGACGATTTCGAACAGCCCCGCCGCACCCTGGCCGCCGCCGATGCACATCGTCACGACGACGTATTTCACGCCGCGCCGCTTGCCTTCGATCAGCGCATGTCCGGTCAGGCGCGCGCCCGATACGCCGTACGGATGGCCGACCGCGATCGCGCCGCCGTTGACGTTGAGCCTGTCCTCAGGAATCCCGAGCGTGTCGCGGCAGTACAGCACCTGTACCGCAAACGCCTCGTTCAGTTCCCACAGACCGATGTCCTCGACCTTCAGGCCCGCCTGCTTGAGCAGCTTCGGCACCGCGAATACCGGACCGATGCCCATTTCGTCCGGCTCGCAGCCGGCAACCGCGAAACCGCGGAACACGCCGAGCGGCTGCAGCCCTTCCCTTTGCGCGACATCGGCGCGCATCACGACGCATGCGGCCGCGCCGTCCGAGAACTGGCTCGCATTGCCCGCGGTGATCACGCCGCCCGGAACCGCCGGGCGGATCTTCGATACGCCTTCGAGCGTCGTGTCAGGCCGGATGCCTTCGTCGGCCGACACGGTCACCTGCTTCGTGTACAGCCGCCCGGTCGCCTTGTCGGCGACGCCGGCCAGCACCGTGATCGGCACGATCTCGGCGTCGAAGCTCCCCGCTTCCTGCGCGGCAGCCGCCCGCAGTTGCGACTGCACGCCATATTCGTCCTGCCGCTCCTTCGAGATGCCGTAGCGCTTCGCGACGTTCTCCGCGGTCTGCAGCATGTTCCAGTAGATTTCCGGCTTGTGTTCGAGGAGCCAGCCCTCATACGCCATGTGCCGGTTCATTTCGTTCTGCACACACGAGATCGACTCGACGCCGCCCGCAACATACACGTCGCCTTCGCCCGCGATGATCCGCTGCGCGGCAAGCGCAATCGTCTGCAATCCGGACGAGCAAAAGCGGTTGACCGTCATGGCCGGCACGCTGACCGGCAATCCCGCGCGCAGCGCGATCTGCCGCGCGATGTTGCCGCCCGTCGCGCCTTCCGGGTTCGCGCAGCCCATGATCACGTCCTCGACACGCGCCGGGTCGAGCTTCGCACGTTCGACCGCGGCTGCCACCGCGTGGCCCCCAAGCGTCGCCCCGTGCGTCATGTTGAATGCGCCGCGCCAGGATTTCGCAAGCGGCGTGCGCGCGGTCGATACGATTACGGCTTCAGTCATCTGTGTTCTCCTGTCGATCGGCATATGCGCTTTAGCGCATGCCGGCCTCATGCAAAGCTTCCTGAATTGAATGAATGGGTGCGCTACACCCGCGGGCGGGCGCCGTCGGCCATGACACGCGCCACGCCCGCCGCCTGCATCTGCTGCCATGCGCGCGCGAGCGACCCGTTCAGGTCGATCGCGCGGCACGCATCGTCGATCACCGCCGCTTCGAAGCCCGCCGCGCGCGCGTCGAGCGCCGACCACGCGACGCAATAGTCAGTCGCGAGCCCGCAGCACCACACGCGCTTCGCGCCGAGTTCGCGCAGATAGCCGGCGAGCCCCGTCGGCGTTTGGCGATCCGCCTCGACGAATGCGGAATAGCTGTCGACCTGCGCGTCGCTGCCCTTGCGGATCACGAGCCGTGCATGCGGGATGTCGAGCGCCCGATGCAGCGCCGCGCCTTCGCTCTCCTGCACGCAGTGCACCGGCCACAGCACCTGCTCGCCGTATGGCAACGCCAGCGTGGAGAACGGCGCATGTCCCGGATGGTTCGCCGCGAACGACACGTGGCCGCGCGGATGCCAGTCCTGCGTCAGCACGACCTGATCGAAGCGGGCGGCCAGCGCGTTGATAACCGGCACCACCGCATCGCCATCCGGCACCGCGAGCGCGCCGCCCGGCATGAAGTCGTTCTGCACGTCGATCACGAGCAAAACGTCGTCGGTGTGTTTCATCGCCGTCTCCTGTCAAAGCGGCCGAGCCGATGCCGATGCCGATGCCGATGCCGATCGGATCGGATCGGCCGCGTCATCGCTGATGCAGGCCGGATCATCAAGCGCTCAGCCCTTGCGCCTGCGCCACGCTTTACCCCCGGATCGACCCGATACGAGGCGGTCGCGCAGCGGCGCTGTCAGCTGTTGAAGCCGCGGCCGGCCTGCGCGCGTTCGACGATCGACGGCGCAATCCGCCACGCATCGCCGTTCGCACCCGCGGCGTAGCGACGTATCGCACGCTCGACGTTGTAGAGGCCGACCGTGTCCGCGTACAGCATCGGGCCGCCGCGCCACAGCGGAAAGCCATAGCCCGTGAGGTACACCATGTCGATATCGGAGGCCTTCGACGCGATCTTTTCCTCGAGGATCTTCGCGCCTTCGTTGGCGAGCGCGAACACGAGCCGCTCGACGATTTCATCGTCGCCGATCTGGCGCCGCTCGATGCCGCGCTCCTTCGAATACGCGACGACCATCTCGTCGACGAGCGCGGACGGCTTCGCCTTGCGCTCGCCCGGCACATAGTCGTACCAGCCCGCGCCGGTCTTCTGGCCGAAGCGGCCCTGCTCGCACAGGCGGTCGGCGATCTTCGAATAGTGCAGATCCGGTTGCTCCTGATAGCGCCGCTTGCGGATCGCCCAGCCGATATCGTTGCCTGCGAGGTCGCTCATCCGGAACGGCCCCATCGCAAAGCCGAATCGCTCGATCGCGCGGTCGACCTGCGCGGGCAGCGCGCCCTCCTCGAGCATGAAAAGCGCCTGGCGGATGTACTGCTCGATCATCCGGTTGCCGATGAAGCCGTCGCACACGCCGGACACCACCGCCGTCTTCCTGATCTTCTTCGCGATCGCCATGACCGTCGCGAGCACATCCTTCGCGGTGGCGTCGCCGCGCACAACCTCGAGCAGCTTCATCACGTTCGCCGGACTGAAGAAGTGCATGCCGACCACATCCTGCGGACGCTTCGTGAATGCGGCGATCTTGTTGATGTCGAGCGTCGACGTGTTCGACGCGAGGATCGCGCCCGGCTTCGCGACTTCGTCGAGACGGCGGAATACCTGCTCCTTCACGCCGAGTTCCTCGAACACCGCCTCGATGATCAGGTCGGCGTCCTTCAGATCGTCATAGGACAGCGTCGGCGTGATCAGCGCCATGCGCGCATCGCACTTCTCCTGCGTGAGCTTGCCTTTCTTCACCTGCGCATCGTAGTTCTTGCGGATCGTCGCGAGACCGCGGTCGAGCGCGTCCTGTTTCGTTTCGAGCAGCGTGACGGGCAGCCCGGCATTGACGAAGTTCATCGCAATGCCGCCGCCCATCGTGCCCGCACCGATCACCGCGACCCGGCGGATCTCGCGCACGGGCGTGTCGGCCGGCACATCGGGAATCTTGCTCGCCGCGCGTTCGCCGAAGAATGCGTGCCGAAGCGCGCGGCTTTCCGGCGTCATCATGAGCGCGACAAAGCCGTCGCGCTCGGCGACGCTGCCCTTGTCGAAACCGTGCAGCACGCCCGCCTCGATCGCGTCGATGCACTTGTGCGGCGCCGGGAAATTCGGCGCGGCGGCCTTCGCCGAGTTGCGTGCGAACTGGATGAAACCCGCAGCGTTCTCATGGACGATCTTGCGGTCGCGCACGCGCGGATGCGGCCCGGCCTGCGCGCCGGCCTTGCGGGCGAAGGCGACGGCGGCGTCAAGCAGATCGCCTTCGGCCATGTCGTCGAACAGGCCGCTGGTCGCGAGCTGCTCGGACGGCACCGGCGCACCCGATACGATCATGTTCAGCGCGGTTTCGAGCCCGACCGCGCGCGGCAGGCGCTGCGTGCCGCCCGCGCCCGGCAGCAGGCCGAGCTTCACTTCAGGCAGCGCAATCTGCGCGCCCGGCGCGGCGATCCTGTAGTGCGCGCCGAGCGCCAGTTCGAGGCCGCCGCCCATCGCGACGCTGTGAATCGCCGCGACGACCGGCTTCCCGCTCGCCTCCACCGCGCGGATCACGGTGTGCAGCGTCGGCTCCTGCAGCGCCTTCGGCGTGTTGAATTCAGTAATGTCCGCGCCGCCCGAGAACGCGCGGCCGGCGCCTGTCAGCACGATTGCCTTGACTGCCGGATCCTGCGCCGCGCGATCGAGCCCGTCCATGATGCCGATCCGCGTCGACAGGCCAAGCCCGTTGACGGGCGGATTGTCGAGCGTGATGACGGCGACGCCGTCGCGAGTCGTGTAGTCCACTGCCATCTGCCTGCCTCCATGCATCGCGCGCCCGGATGGCCGCGCTTCATTGTGCGCGGTCGATCGGCCGCTTGTTCAAAGGGAACGGAGGCAGCATACAACAAAAAAGAACGGTCGTTCAATTTATGATTTTCCCGATCCGGGAACCGGACCGGTCGGGCGGCGGCCGGCCTCACCGGGCCGGCCCGGACAATGCCGACGCCTATGCCTCCGCAGCCGCCGTCGGCAGCACATAGCCCCGGAACGTTTCGCGCAGCTTCAGCTTTTGCAGCTTGCCGGTCGCGGTATGCGGCAGCGATTCGACGAATACGACGTCATCGGGAATCCACCATTTCGCGACCTTGCCTTCGTAGAACGCGAGCAGCGCTTCGCGGCTCACCTCCATGCCGTCGCGCCTGACGACGACGAGCAGCGGACGCTCGGTCCACTTCGGGTGCGGGCACGCGATGCAGGCCGCTTCGGCGACCGCCGGATGCGCGATCGCGACATTCTCGATGTCGATCGAGCTGATCCATTCGCCGCCGGACTTGATCACATCCTTGCTGCGGTCGGTGATCTGCAGGAAACCGTCCGGATCGATCGTCGCGACGTCGCCGGTCGGAAACCAGCCATCGGCGAGCGGCGACGCGTCGCTCCGGAAGTAGCGGCCGATCACCCAGGGCCCGCGCACTTGCAACTCGCCGAACGCGACGCCGTCGCGCGGCAATTCGCAGCCGTCCTCGCCGACGATGCGCATGTCGACGCCGAAGATGACCCGCCCCTGCTTCTCCAGCAAGCGGCGCTGCTCGTCGGCCGGCCGCTGCGACTGCGCCCAGTTCAGCTTCGCAAGCGTGCCGAGCGGCGACAGCTCGGTCATGCCCCACGCATGGATCACGCGCACGTTGTACTCGTCCTCGAAGGTGCGCAGCATGGCCGGCGGACACGCCGAACCGCCGATCACCGTGCGGTTCAGCGTCGAGAAGCGCACGCCCGCGTCGCGCATGTAATTGAGCAGGCCGAGCCAGACCGTCGGCACGCCGGCCGAGAACGTCACGCGCTCCGCTTC
>NZ_JAHACR010000155.1 GCF_018375725.1 Burkholderia sp.
GATACAGCACCGGCGTGCGTTGCGGCGACGGCTCGCACAGATGAATCGCATCGACCGAATAGAACGGGCCGTCGTGACGCACGCGCCGCACCTTGCCGGGCTGCGTGAAGACGCGCGCCTGCGCGTCGCGGATCACCGCATCGTCGTCCCAGCTCTGCTCCCAGAGCTTGTAGACCACATCCATGTAGTCGTCCGCGCGCGCGTAGCGGTCGTCGTGTCCGATCTGCTGCGCGAGCCCCATGCCCCGCGCGGCGCTGTCGAGATAGCCGGTGACGATGTTCCAGCCGACGCGCCCCTTCGTCAGGTGATCGAGCGTCGACATGCGCCGCGCGAACAGATACGGCGGCTCGTAGGTCAGGTTCGCGGTCACGCCGAAGCCGAGATGCCGTGTCGCCTGCGCCATCGCCGGCACGATCAGCAGCGGATCGTTGACCGGCACCTGAATGGATTCGCGCAGCGCCGCATCCGGGCCGCCGGCGAACACGTCATAGACGCCGACGATATCCGCGAGGAAGATGCCGTCGAACTTGCCGCGTTCGAGCGTTTTCGCGAGGCGGGTCCAGTAGTCCAGATCGGTGTATTGCGCGGAACGGTCGCGCGGGTGCGTCCAGAGACCGTGATTGATGTGCCCGACGCAATTCATGTTGAACGCGTTGAGCAGGATTTTCTTCGTCATGTGCGCGCTCCCGTCACCAGGCGACCGCGTACAGCGAGCCGAACGCGTTGTCGAGCGCCTTGCGTACCGCCGGCGACTGCTGATAGATCGAGATGAACTTGCGGATGCGCGGATCGTTCGCGTTTTCGGGCCGCACGACCCACTGCAGCGCGAAAATCCTGTTCTCGGTGCCGTCGAACAGCAGCGCGCTGTTCGGATCGACGGTGCCCGCCAGCTTGATGAAACTCGGATATCCCTGCGCGAGATCGACATCGTCGAGCGAGCGCGCCAGTTGCGACGCTTCGAGCGGGATGATCTTCAGGTGCTTCGGGTTCGACACGATGTCATGCGTCGTCGCGCGGTAGTCGGCGCCCGGCTTCAGCGTGATGAGCCCCGCGCGCTGCAGCAGCAACAGGCCGCGGCCGCCGTTGACCGGATCGTTCGCAATCGCGACCTTCGCGCCGTCCTTCAACTCGCCGAAGCTTTTCACCCGCTTCGAGTACAGGCCGATCTTCATGATCGTGCCGGGCGCGATCGCGACGAAGTCGTAGCCGCCCTGCTTTTTCGCGTTGTCGAGAAACGGAATGTGCTGGAAGTAATTGACGTCGATGTCCTTGTTCGCGAGCGCCGCATTCGGCGTGTTCCATTCGGTGAACTCGATGATCTTCACATCGAGCCCCTGCGCCTTCGCCTCCTTCGCGGCGATCTTCAGCGCATCGATCTGCGGGGTCGTGGCGACGCCGACCCGCAGCGTCCCGGTATCGGCGCGCGCGCCGGTGAACAGTGTCGCGCCGAGCAGCGCGGCCGCGAGCAGGCGCACGAGGCGCGCGGGGCGGCGGGCGGAGAAAACGGAATGCAGCATGTGAACCACTCTCTTGTCGTTGGATGAAGTCGACGCATGAGCGCATCCACGGCGAACGCACGGGCGTTCTCCGGACATGTCGTCATGCAGGCAGGAAGCTCAGCCGATGATAGAGAGCGGCCCGGCGGCGGTCTACGAAGCGATTCTCGGAAGAAAATCGCGCGGCGCGATATGGCGCGAAAGCGATCCGCGTTCGATGAAACCCACGCGTCGCGCGCTCGCCGCGTTCTGTCCCGCGCACGCCAGCGACGGCCGCGCAGGCCGAAATCTCGGCCTGCGCGGAACGCGAATTCTGAAATTTCAGAACGGCACCGCGCGGCGGTTATCGTCAGACCACGGAAACCCGCTTCAAACCGGGCTTTTCCGTGATGCATCGGGAATCGTGCGCTGGCACGCCCCTTGCGTTGATTCCGTCCAACGGCCTGCCGGCTCGCCGTCAGGCCGCATGCGATACGCGATGCCGCGGCGCCGAGACGCCGCCGTCATTCATAGAAATCAGGAGACACGTTGTGCAAACCTCTGCCCAAACCACGGTCGCGCCGCAGCCGGCGCCTGCGCCGCCATCCGCCGCCCGCACCCGCTTCTGGCCGGAAGGCTGGTGGAAGCTGATGGAAATCCGGATCGGCATCATTCCGCTGCCGGTCTACTTCATCCTGCTCGCGCTGATCACCGGCTTCGCGGTCACCGGCAAGGTGCCGGGCGAAATCTCGATGGCGATCGCCGTGCTGGCATTCTTCGGCTTCACCTGCGCCGAGCTCGGCAAGCGCCTGCCGCTTCTGCGCAACATCGGCGCCGCGGCGATCTGCGCGACCTTCGTGCCGTCGGCGCTCACCTACTATCACGTGCTGCCGAAGCCGGTCCTCAACCTCACGACCGAATTCACGAAGTCGACGAACTTCCTGTACCTGTTCATCGCCTCGATCATCGTCGGCAGCATTCTCAGCATGGATCGACGCGTGCTGATCCAGGGCTTCCTGAAGATCTTCGTGCCGCTCGCGGCCGGCTCGATCGCCGCGGCGATCGTCGGCACCGCGGTCGGCACATCGCTCGGACTCGGCGCGCGGCACACGCTGCTCTATATCGTCGTGCCGATCATGGCGGGCGGCGTCGGCGAAGGCGCGATCCCGCTGTCGATCGGCTATTCGGAAATCATGCACCTGCCGCAGGGCGAACTGTTCGCGCAGGTCCTGCCGCCGGTGATGCTCGGCAGCCTGACCGCGATCATCCTGTCCGGTGCGCTCGACATGCTCGGCAAGCGCTTCCCGCACCTGACCGGCAACGGCCGCCTGCAGGTCGGCGAAACCGAAGCGATGGCGCCGGCGAACGAGGAAATCCGCGGCCATGTGGACGTCTCGCATATCGCCGCAGCCGGCATCACGGCCATCACGCTGTATCTGGTCGGCCTGATGGCCCACAAGCTGTTCGGCTTGCCGGCACCGGTCGCGATGCTGTTCCTCGCCGTGCTCGTGAAGCTCGCGCGTGCGGTATCGCCGCCGCTGCAGGAAGGCGCGTTCGTCGTCTACAAATTCTTCTCGACCGCGGTGACGTATCCGCTGCTGTTCGCGATCGGCGTGGCAATGACACCGTGGGACAAGCTCACCGGCGCGTTCACGCTGGTCAATGTCGTGACGATCGTGGCGACCGTGGCGACGCTGATGGGCACCGGCTTCGTGGTGGGACGCCTGATGAAGATGTACCCTATCGACACGGCGATCGTGAACGCCTGCCACAGCGGCCAGGGCGGCACCGGCGACGTCGCGATCCTGACCGCCGCGAACCGGATGCAACTGATGCCCTTCGCACAGATCGCCACGCGTATCGGCGGCGCGATCGTGGTCACGCTGACCCTGATCGTGCTGACGCGTTTCGGATGATGCGCGACCTCGCGAGCGCCGCGCGAGGCGCGTCGCCGCAAGCCGCCTGACCGGCCTGTGGCAGACGCGTCCCGGGCCAGCCGGCAGCGGGCATCGATGAGGACAAACGTGCGGACGAGTTTCAAGGGAATTGCGTGGTGGGGTTGGGCGGCGGCGGCCGCGTTGTATGTCGGCGTGACCGCCGCCGCCGTCGAAATCGCGTGGGATCGCGCGATCGGCGCGCTCGCGGAGGTGGGCGCACACCGGCTCGATCTCTACGCGGCGAGCCTGAAGAGCGAGCTCGGCCGCTTCGAGATGATGCCCGCGATCGTCGCCCGGCAAGACAGCGTGCGCGCCTTGCTGAGCGCGACGCCCGCCGAGGCGCCCGCCCGGCTGCGCACCGTCAACGCCTATCTCGAAGCGGTCAATCGCGAAGCCGGCAGCGGCGCGGTCGATGTCATCGACCTGCAAGGCGCCGTGATCGCCGCCAGCAACTGGAACCAGCCGGGCAGCTTCGTCGGCACCAACGTGTCGTACCGGCCTTACTTCCAGGATGCACTCGCGCACGGGTCCGGCCGCTTCTTCGGCATCGGCACCAACACGGGCATCCCGGGACTGTATTTCGCCAGCGCCGTGCGCGACGCCGCGAGGCCGATCGGCGTCACGGCCGTCAAGGTCAGCGTCGATGCGCTCGAAACAGCGTGGCGCACCCCCGGCGAAGCAGCGATGGTGATCGACCGCAACGGCGTGATCGTCATCTCGACGGAGCCCAAGTGGAAATTCAGCGCGCTGCGTCCGATCACCGCGCAGCAGCAGCGCGCCATCCAGGCGTCGCGGCAATACGCGGGCCGCACGGTCGACGTGCTGTCGTACCGGCATGCCGGCGACTGGAGTCCGACCGCGTGGTTCGGCCGCTTTCCCGATCCGGGCCATGCCGGCCACACGGCGCGCTATCTCGTGATGTCGCGTCCGGCGCCGCAGGCAGGCGATTCGCTGATGGTGCTGCTCGACGTCGCCGACGCCCGGCGGCAGCAGCAAATTGCGTTCGCCTTCGTGACCGGCTGTTTCCTGATCGCCGCGCTCTATGCGTTGTACGCGCTTCAGCGACGCCGGACAATTGCAGTCCGGCTCAATGCGCAGGACGCGCTGCGCCGGGCCAACGACCAACTGGAGATCACCGTCGCACAGCGCACGTCAGCGCTGACGGCGGCCAACGAAAGAATGCAGCAGGAAATCGTCGAACGCGAACGGACCGAGCAACGCCTGCGCGCTTCGCAGCAGGAAGTCGTGCATGCCGGCAAGCTCGCGGTGCTCGGACAGATGGCGGCGGGTCTTACGCATGAACTGAACCAGCCGCTCGTCGCGATCAGGACACTCTGCGACAACGCGCGCACGTTCTTCGAGCGCAACCAGCCGGCGCAGGCGCTCGCCAATCTCGAACGCATCTCGCGGCTCGTCGACAGCATGGCCGTGCTGACCGGCGAACTGAAGGCGTTCGCCCGCAAGCCGGACATCGAGCGGGTCGCAGTGTCGCTGAACGAGGCGGTCGCGCATGCGCGGCTCATCTACGCGTCGCGGATTCGCGACGAGGCGGTCCGGCTCGACGTGAACATCCCGCCCGGCACGACCGTGTATGCGGAATCCAGCCAGTTGCAGCAGGTGATCGTCAACCTGCTCGGCAATGCGCTCGATGCTGTCCGGGACGCGGCGCAGCGCGTCATCGCCATCGAAGCGAGCGCGTCCGATCCGCACGGCCGCGTGCTGTTCACGGTCACCGACAGCGGCACCGGTATCGCCCCGGACGTGCTCGCCCACCTGTTCGAACCGTTCGTCACGACCAAGCCGCGCGGCCAGGGCCTCGGCCTGGGCCTCGCCATCACCTCGCGCATCGTCGAAGGTTTCGGCGCGCACATCTCGGCGGCCAACCGCCCGGACGGCGGTGCGCAATTCAGTATCGAATTCGCGGCGGCCACGCCGCAAAGGAATCACCATGGAAGATGAGATTCGGGTGCTGGTCGTCGAGGACGATGAAAACGTCCGCATCGGCGTCGAGCAGGCCGTCGCGCTCGCCGGGTTTCCGGTCAGCGCCTACGCGTCGGCGGCCGACGCGCTCGCCGATATTGCCCCCGGCGCACCGGTCGTGATCGTGTCGGACGTGCGGATGCCGGGCATCGACGGGCTGCAGCTGCTCGAACGCGTGATGACGATCGACCCGCAGATTCCCGTCGTGCTGATCAGCGGACATGCCGACATCTCGACCGCCGTCGGTGCGATGCAGGTCGGCGCCTACGATTTCATCGAGAAGCCGTTCTCGTCCGACCACATCGCGGGCCGCGTGGCGCGGGCCGTCGAAAAGCGCCGCCTGACGCTCGAGGTCCAGGGTTTGCGCGCCGCCTTGCACAACTGGCAAGGCATCGAGGCGCTGGTACTCGGCAAGTCGCCGGCCATGGCCGACGTCCGCAAGAAGATCCTGCGGCTGGCGGATACGTCGGTGTCGGTGCTGATCACCGGCGAGACCGGCACCGGCAAGGAACTGATCGCGCGCAGCCTGCACGACTTCGGCGGCCGGCGCGACGGCCATTTCGTCGCGCTCAACTGCGGCGGGCTGCCCGAGCAGATCTTCGAAAGCGAATTGTTCGGCCACGAAGCGGGCGCCTTCACCGGCGCGATCAAGAAACGCGTCGGCAAGATCGAGTGGGCGAGCGGCGGCACGCTCTTTCTCGACGAGATCGAAACCATGCCGGTCTCGCTGCAGATCAAGATGCTGCGCGTGTTGCAGGAACGCGTGGTCGAACGGCTCGGCGCGAACGAACTGATTCCGGTCGATTGCCGGGTGGTCGCCGCGTCCAAGGCCGATCTGGGCGAACTCGCGAACGACGGACGCTTCCGCGCGGATCTGCTGTACCGGCTGAACGTCGCGCAGATCGAATTGCCGCCGCTGCGTGAACGGCGCGAGGACGTCCCGCTGCTGTTCGAGCATTTCGTGCTCGCGGCGGCGCGCCGGTTCGGGCAACCGGCGCCGGTCGTGTCGGCGTCCCAGGTATCCGAACTGATGACGCACCAGTGGCCCGGCAACGTGCGTGAATTGCAGAACGTCGCCGACCGCTTCGTGCTCGGACTGACGGGAGACAGCCTGCTGTCGGCAGGCGGCGCCAGCGCCAGGGGCGGCACGCTCGCGGAACAGCTCGCCTATTTCGAACGCATGCTGATCGACGACATGCTGCGGCGGCACAACGGCAACGTCGCCGATGCCAGCATCGCGCTGGGCATGCCGAAGAAAACCCTCTATCACAAGCTGCGCCATCTCAGGATTCCCGCTCGCGATGCGCCGGGCGAGGGGAACGACGCGTGACCGGCCGACGATGAACGATGCGCGCCGGCCGCGCCGCCATTGCGCGCCCAGCTATCAGAAAAATTGAACGATGCAATGAGAATTATGCGTTTTTCTTACATCGCGGCCTCAGGCATAGTTGCGCGGTGACCCTGCATCTCCCGAGTTTTCTGTCATGAACATGCGAATCGAGCCTTCGTTGCTCGCCAACCCCGAACTGCTTTTTTCGACACTCGCGTCGGGCATCAGCATGCCCTATGTCGAACGGGGCGCCGGGGACCCGATGGTGTTTGTGCACGGCTCGCTATGCGACTACCGGTACTGGGATGCGCAGCTCGCGTCGCTGTCCGCGCATTACCGCTGCATCGCCCCGAGCCTCAGCCACTACTGGCCGGCGGTCGAGGCAGGCATCCAGAACGACTTCGGCTGGCGCAACCACGTCGACGAAATGGCCGAGTTCATCGCAGCCCTCGATCTCGGTCCCGTGCATCTGGTCGGGCATTCGCGCGGCGGCAGAGTGGCGTTCAATGTGGCGCGCGCGTATCCCGATCTCGTCAAGACACTGACGCTGGCCGATCCGGGCGGCCCGCTGCAACAGGATAGCGCGCCTGCGGCATCGCTGCCCGCGGCCGCGCAGGCATTGCGCACGAAAGCCGTGAACCTGATCGAGCGGGGTGAAGTCGAGGCCGGGCTGGAACTGTTCGTCGATTCGGTCAGCATCCCCGGCGCATGGAAAAAGAGCAGCGCGGCGTTCCGGACGATGGCGATCGACAATGCGAGCACGCTGCCGAAACAGCTCGACGATCCGCTGCCCGCGTATTCGCGCGAGACCGCGGCGGACATCGCGTGCCGGACCCTGCTCATCGACGGGCAGCGCAGCCCGAAGATGTTCCGCCACAACGTCGAGACGCTGTCGGGCTGGATTCGCGGTGCCGAGCGGCAGACTGTCGCGGGCGCATCGCACGGGATGAACGCGGCCAGCCCGGGCGTGTTCAATCAATTCGTGCATTCGTTCATCAAATCGTGACCGCGTGACCGCGCCGTCGTTGCCGCGGCAACGACGGCCGCATCGCCCATCCATCCGGCTCAACGCGCCGCGATGTCCGCCTTGCGCGGCGCGTCGGCCCCGCCCGCCGGCATATCGCCCCAGCCTCCGCCTAGCGCACGGATCAGGTTGACGGTCGACACCGCCTGCGTCCCGCTCAACTGGTTCGCCTGCAGTTGCGCCACGAGCACCGAGCGCTGGGCTTCGATCACGTCGAGATAACTGACCTCGCCTTCCTGATACTGCGTGCGCGACAGCGACGCCGCGCGGCGCGATGCGTCGACCGCGGCATCCTGCGCCCGGATCTGATCGCCGAGCAGGCGCAGGTCGGCGAGATTGTCCTCGACCTCGCGGAACGCGACGAGCACTTGCTGCCGGTAGTTCGCGACCTGCTCGTCATACTGCGCGCGCGCCTGCTGTACGCCCGCACTGCGGCTTCCGCCGTCGAACAGCGGCAACGTGAGCGCCGTGCCCGCGAACGGCCCGAGCAGGAACGTGCGGCTCGACCACATGAACAGATTGCCGAGCGTCGCCGCCTCGTAGCCGAACGACCCGGTGATGTCGAGCTTCGGGAAGTACGCCGCTTTCGCCAGGCCGACGCGTGCGTTCGCCGCGGCCATCGCACGCTCGGCTGCCGAGATGTCCGGCCGGCGCTCGAGCAATGCGGACGGCAACCCGGCCGGAATCTTCAGGCTGACCGGCACCAGCGGCGTTTCCCCGAACGAGAAATCCGCGGGCGGCTTGCCGAGCAGGATCGCGAGCGCATGCTCGGACGCCGCGCGGCGTCGCGCGACGCCGATCGCATCGGCCTGCGCGGTCGCAAGCTCGTTCTTCGCGCGCGACACGTCCAGTTCGCTGATGTCGCCTTCGTTGAAGCGGCGCTGCACGAGATTCAGCGTTTCCTGCCGCAGATCGACCGTGCGGCGGTACAGCGCCTGATCGGAATCGAGGCGGCGCAATTCGAAGTAGTTCTGCGCGACATCCGCCTGCAATGCGAGCTGCACCGAACGGAACAGCGCTTCGCTTTGCGCGGCGTCGGCACGCGACGCTTCGACGTTGCGGCTCACGCGTCCGAACAGGTCGGCCTCATACGACACCGTGCCTTGCGCACGCCAGAACGTCGCGCTGGTCGGGCCGCTGCCTTGCGGCTGGAACTGCGACGCCGACGACAGCCGTTCGTGCGTCGGCCCGAAGCCGGCGCCGATCTGCGGGAACCACTGCGAACGCGCGGCGCGGGTCGCCGCGCGCGCCTCCTCGACCCGCGCCGCCGCGGCCTTCAGGTTCTGGTTCGCGGCGAGCGCCTGCGTTTCGAGCGCATCGAGCGCCGGATCGCCGAACACCTTCCACCATTCGCCGCGATGCGCGGCGTCCGCCGGCTCGGCGGTCTTCCATACATCCGCCTGCTCGCCCGGCGCCAGCACCGGCGCTTCCTTGAACGCGGCGGGCGTGGCGACGTCCGGCCGCTTGTAGTCCGGCCCGACCGCACACGCGGCGAGCAGCGATACGAGCAGCCCGCTCGCCGCCGCCAGCTTCGCAATGCGCGTGAAACTGTATTGCGTCATCGTCTTGTTCATCTTCTTGTCCTCAGGCATCCGGCGCCGGCAGGCCGTAGCCGGCCGAATCCTTTTGCGCGACGTGGATCTTGCCGCCCGCGAGCGTGCGCAGCACGACATAGAACACCGGCGTCAGCATCAGGCCGAACAGCGTCACGCCCAGCATCCCGAAGAACACCGCGACGCCCATCGCATGCCGCATCTCCGAACCCGCGCCGCTCGACGTGACGAGCGGAACGACGCCCATGATGAATGCGATCGACGTCATCAGGATCGGGCGCAGGCGC
>NZ_JAHACR010000156.1 GCF_018375725.1 Burkholderia sp.
GGGTGTCGTAGGCGAGGGTGAGGGCGTCGAGTTCGAGCTGATTCACGATGTCATTGTCCGATCTTGTGACGGGTGCGTGCGAGCAGGATGACCGGCACGAGCCCGGCGAGCACGATCGCGAGCGCGGCGACCGCGCCGTCTTCGTAAGTGCCGCGTGCCGCTTCCGCATAGAGCCACGTCGCGAGCGTGTCGAAATTGAGTGGGCGCAGCAGCAGGGTCGCAGGCAGTTCTTTCATTGCATCGACGAAGACGAGCAGCGCGCTCGTCGTCAGCGCGGGCCGCAACAGCGGCAGATGCACGCGCCGCAACGTGCCGCCCGCGGTTTCGCCGAGCGAGCGCGCGGCGTGCTCGAGCGACGGCGGGATGCGGGCGAGGCCTGCTTCCAGGCTGCCGGCCGAGATGGCGAGGAAGCGCACCGTATAGGCGATCACGAGCGCACTGGCCGAACCCATCAGAATCAGCCCGTCGTGGCCGAATACGGCGCCGAGCAACCGGTCGGCGGCCGTCAGCGGGATCAGCAGGCCGATCGCGAGCACCGTGCCCGGCACCGCATAGCCGAGGCTGGCGATCCGCGCGCAGACGCGGCCGGGATGGACGCCGGCGCCGTCGCGCTGCACGCGCGCGGCCCACGCGACGACCAGCCCGCATGCCAGCGTCGCCGCAGTGGCGGCGCTCGCGACCGTCAGCGTATTGACGAGCCCCGTCAGCAACTGCGCCGACACACCGCCGACGAGATGCAGCCGCTTGCCGGTCTCGACCGCGAGATAGGCGGCCGGCGCACCGAAGCCGAGCAGCACGGGCAGCCAGCCGAGCGTGGCGGCGCCCCACGCAGCCGCGCCCGTCAGGCGGCGCGGGGACAGCGGACGCATGCGGCGGCCGTGCGCATAGCGCTGCCTGCGTCGCCCGTAGCGTTCCAGCAGGATCATGCCGACGACGATCGCAAGCATCGCGAGCGCGATTTGTGCCGCGCCGGCGAGATCGGAACGGGTGATCCACGTGGTATAGACCGACACCGTCAATGTCTGCACGCCGAGGAACTCGGACGCACCGATGTCGTTCATGGTCTCGAGCAACGCGAGGCTGACGCCGACGGCGATCGCCGGTCGGGCAAGCGGCACGACGACGCGCCAGAACGTGGCGATGCGTCCTGCGCCGAGTGTGCGGGCGGCTTCGAGCAGGCTCGCGGACTGCGTGACGAACATCGCGCGCGTGCTCAGATAAACATAGGGATACAGCACGAAGCCGAGCACGAAGATTGCGCCGGGCAGCGACCGCAGATCGGGGAGGCGGAACTGCCGCGGGCTGTCGAAGCCGAGCAACCAGCGGATCGCGCCCTGCACGGGGCCGATCGGGTGCAACAGATCGAGATAGGCGAACGCGACGATATAGGTGGGCACGGCGAGCGGCAGCAACAGCGCCCATGTCAGCATGCGCCGTCCCGGAAACTCGTAGGCGGTGACGAGCCACGCGCAGCCGGTGCCGACCAGCATGACGACCGCGCCGACGCCGCCCAGCAGCAGCAGCGTGTTGGCGAGCGCCTGTGGCAGCACGAACTCGGCCAGGTGCCGCCAGTGTGCGAAGTCGGTGTCGAGTGCCGCGCCGACGAGCGCGGCGAGCGGCGCGGCGACGGCGGTGGCGATCGCGAGCGCCGCGACGAGCCACATGCCGCCGCGCAGGCGCGGCAGGCGCCACACGCGGCGCGCGGGGGCGAGGGGCGCGTCAGTTGTCAAAGCCGACCTTGTCGACCAGTTGGCTGGCCTGCTTGCGATACTTCGCGATCTCGGCGACCGGCAGCGGATCGACCTTCAACTGGCCGAAGCTCGCAATGACCGGATCGAGTTTCACGTTCGCGCGCACCGGGTATTCGTAGTTCGCCTGCGCATACAGCGTCTGCGCTTCCGGCGACACGAGATATTCGAGCAGCCTGACCGCATTGGCCTTGTGCGGCGCATGCTTCGCGACCGCCGCGCCGCTGATGTTGACGTGCGTGCCGCCGCTCTTCTCGTTGGTGAAGGTCGGGCGCACGACCTTGATCGCGTCGCCCCACTTGCGGGCGTCGGAGCCCGGTTCCGCATGCTTCATGTGGCCAACGTAGTACGCATTCGCCAGCCCGATGTCGCAGATGCCGCCGAGGATGTCGCGTGCGACGTCGCGATCGCCGCCGGTCGCCTTGCGCGCGAGATTCGCCTTCACGCCGCGCAGCCATTTCTCGGTGGCGGCCTCGCCGTCGTGCGCGATCATCGCGGCGACGAGCGCGGTGTTGTACGGGTGCTGGCCCGAGCGGATGCACACCTTGCCTTTCCATTTCGGATCGGCGAGATCCTCGTAGCGGAACGCCTCGACCTTCAGGTCTTTCTCGACGTATAGCACGCGATCGCGCAGCGACAGCGCGTACCAGTCGCCCTGTGCGCTGCGCAGGTTCGCGGGAATCGCGTCATCGAGCACCTTCGAGCGCACGGGCTGCGTAACGCCGCCGTCGACGAGGTCGAGCAGGTTGCCCGCGTCGACCGTCATCAGCACGTCGGCCGGCGACTGGCCGCCTTCCGTCTTCACGCGTTCGAGCAGGCCGTCCTTCACGAACACGGTGTTGACCTTGATGCCGCTTTCCTTCGTGAATGCGTCGATGAGCGGCTGGATCAGCTTCGGTTCGCGGGTCGTATACAGGCTGACTTCCTCGGCGGCTTGCGCGAGCGGCGCGAAGGTGGCGGCGGAGACTGCGAGGGTGCAGGCGAGCGGAAGCAGGCGAATGCGCGAGTGCGACATAAAGGCTCCGATGAGGCGGGCGGAAGGAGGAGGTGCCGGGCCGTGTCCGCCGCATCAACGGCCCGAAACATTACGCGGTGTAAGGTTGCCGATTCTAAATCGAAATGGGAATGATTATCAAATGAAAGTTTCGGAAGGCATTTTGGAAGGTTGGGTGGCGGGGGCGGGGAGATGCTGCAACGCGTGCGCAAGCGCGTAGAATGCCGGCTTCGACGAATTTGACGGAGCGAGGCACGACCATGAACGATCAGCGCAAAAAGAACCCGGTCCGCAACGTGTCCATCCTGATCGTCGTGGCCGTGGTGTTCGTGATCGGCACGATCCTGTACAACGCGATCTCGCAGAAGCGCGCATACGAAGAGGCGCATCCGTCCGAGGCCGCAGGCGCGACGCAGGCTCACTGACGTCGCGACCGGCCGCGCCGGGTCACGCGGGCAGACGGATGAGGCTCGCGTCCTTGCGGATCAGCAGCGACGACGCAAGCATCTGCTTGCACTGATGCGCAAGTACCTTCAGGTCGTGGGTGAATTCTGCGCCCACGGCGCCGGACTGTTCCACGGCGACGACCATCTCATCGAGGTCGCGCGTGACTTCCCTGGTCGTCTCGATTGGGTGTGCGGGCGGCGGCGCGCCTTTCTCGGCTTGCTCGAGGTTCTCGAGCACCGCCGCGAGCCCGCGCTGCAGCGCGTCGTCGGGACGCGCCAGCGGCTCGCCGGGGCCGCCCAGGCCCGCGTATGCGCTGCGGATCAGCGGCGCGGCGGCCGTGATCTGCGCGCCGAGCACGTGCGCTTGCACGAGCAGGTCGTTCAGTTCCGGCACGAAGCGCTGGTGCGCTTTCGGCTCGATCATCATCCGCTGGAAAGCCTGTCCGAGATTCGCGAACGCAATGTGCACGTTCTTGCGCGCGAGCCGGTACTGGTAGTCGTCGTCGAGGCTGATCGACGGCGTCTCGATTGCCGCCGCGACGACCTGCGCGACCGCCGCGCCGTCGGCACCGCGCAGGGTGGCTTCCGGCACGGCCGGCGTACGCCCGGCGCGCCATGCGGCCTCGAAATACTTGCGGGTTGCCGTCAGCATGTCGGCGACGAGCTTGCCCATCTGCTGATATTCCCAGTGCGGAAACAGACGGCTCGCGGCAAACGCGATCATGCAGCCGATCACGGTGTCGATCACGCGCTCGCCGATGATGCGCATGCTGCCCGGCGCAAGCAGGTGGAACAGCAGCAGCACGTAGGACGACGTGAAGACGACGCTGGCGGCGTAGTTGAACAGCAGCAGGCTGTAGCTCATCACCATCGACGCGAACATGATCGCGATCAGCAGATGCGGCTCCTTGACCGTATAGATCAGTGCGAGGCTCGCCGCGCAGCCGATCAGCGTGCCGAGGATACGCTGCGTGTTGCGCTGCTTGGTCAGCGAATAGCCGGGCTTCATGATGATGATGCTCGTCATCACGATCCAGTACGCGTTGGTGAGCGGCAGGAGCCGCCCGAGCCAGAACCCGACCGCGACCGCGATCGTCACGCGCAGTGCATGGCGGAAACTCGGCGAGCGCATGTTCAGGTTCGAGAAGATCAGCAGCGGCGATATGTGGCGGTGCTGCAGGAAGCGCGCGAGCGCCTTGTCGATCTTCAACTCGGTTTCGTGCGCATCGGCGCTGGCGGTCAGGTTGCGCCGCATCCGCTCGATCATGCGTGTCGCGGTCCAGATTCGCCGGAACGTCGACAGGATCGCCGCGTACGCTTCCGCATGGGTGGACGGGAAATGCTTCTCGCGCATCAGCTCGATCTCGTACTCGATCGCGCGCAGTTCGGCCTTGACGCTGATCCGCGAGTGCGGTGCGCGGTTTTCGAGCACGGCGAGGCCGATCTCCTCGAGTTCGGAGGCGGCCTTGCAGATCAGGTCGCGGTAGAAAATGATCAGGTCCGAGGCGCCGAACGTGTTGCGCACGAGCGGATAGTCGGTGTGCGCGCCGACGAACAGCTCATGCAGGTCGACGCTGTTGATGAACAGGTTGAACATCGTCGTCCGGGCGGGATCGAGCTTGCCCTTCCGGAGTTTCGGCAGATTGCGCAGCACGATGTCGCGGGCGGTTTCCTGTGTCTCGACCGCCTTGATCTGTTTCGCGACGAGATTGCGGTAGCACTCGTCGAGATCGGAGTCGAGATCGTAGAACGCCGCACGGGCGAGCAGGTAGTCGGCGCATGCGAACAGGCTCTCGGCGAGCGCCTGCTGCTCGATGCGGTGCGCCTGCCATTGCGACACGAAGGTCGCCCAGTACGTGTACCAGAGCCCGCCCGCGAGAATCCAGCCGGCGTTGATGAACGCCTGCAGCGGCGTGAATTTCTCCTCGAGCGTCATCACCATCATGAACAGCGTCGCGAAGCTGATCTGCGGCCAGCGGTTGCCGTAGACGACGATCAGCGACAGCACGAACGTCAGCGGCACGATCGTCAGCCACAGCGCGATGACGTTCGGGGTCGCGAGCCCGGTCGCGAGCGCGGCGAGAAAGCCGATCACGCTGCACGCGAGCATCTCGTTGTGCTTGTACTTGAGGGGGCCGGGCATGTCGACGACACACGCACCGAGCGCGCCGGTCGCGATCGTGAAGCCGAGTTCGCTGTCGTGGAACACGATCAGGCACAGCACCGCCGGCAGCGAGACGCCGAACGCGATCCGCAGGCCGCCGAAAAAATACTGGCTGTAGAGAAACTTTCTGATTTCGACGGAATAGCGCATCGAGGGGCAAAGTGGCTGGCTGCGACGCCGCGCGGCGTTCGGACTGGCGTCGAGTCTAACGTATTTCAGCCTGCGCAAGACCCTGGCCGTTCGGCCGGTTCTCGCTGCGACGGCCGTTTGCTATCCTTGGTGCTCCTGTTCGCCCGGCGCCGCCGGCGCGAGGCTTCGACGCTTGTTTCATGCTCCATCTCTTCTATTCGAATCGTCACGAAACGCTGGCCGACGCATTGCTCGACGACCTGGCCGCTTTCCCGGCCCGCGGCGGCCCGTGGGCGAAGCAGCAGATCATCGTGCCGAGCGCGGCGCTTCGGCGCCGTCTCGAGCTCGACATCGCGGAGCGCCACGGCGTGTGCGCGAACGTCGAGTTTACGTATCTCGCGCAATGGCTGTGGGCGCAGATCGGCCGCGTACTGACGGTGCCGGCGCGTTCTCCGTTCGCGCCGGACCGCCTCGTGTGGCGATGTTACCGGCTGCTGGCGGCAGCGCCCGGCAGTGCGCCGTGGCTGGCTTCACCGCGGCTCGCCGCCTACCTTTCCGCGTCCGACGACGCGATGCGCTATGAACTCGCGCAGCGTGTCGCGGCCGTGCTCGATCACTATCTGACCTATCGCCCCGAATGGCTCGCCGCGTGGCAGGCCGGCGAGTCGATCCTGGCCGGCGACGGCGCGCCGCGCGCCATCGGCGATGCGACCCGCGACGACGAGCGCTGGCAGGCGGCGCTGTGGCGCGCGCTGCTTGCGGAACTGAGCGATGCCGGCATTCCGCCCGCGCATCGTTTTCTCGGCGACGCGCGGCATCTCGATCTCGATACGGTCGCGCGCGCCGGGTGGCCGGAATCGGTCAGCGTATTCGCGCTGCCGACGATGCCGCCGCTGCATATTGCGCTGCTGCGCGAGTTGTCGCGCTGGATCGACGTGCGGATCTATGCGCTCAATCCGTGCCGGGAATTCTGGTTCGACATCGTGACGGCCGCGCATGCGGAGTCGCTCGACGCGGCGGGGCGGCTCGACTATCAGGAAGTCGGCCATCCGCTGCTTGCCGAATGGGGCCGTCAGGCGCAGGCGCAATTGCACATGCTGCACGAGCTGACTGAAAGCGCCGCGTCCAGCGATGCGTCGCGCTATGTGGAAAATCCCGCGCCGACGTGGCTCGCGCGCATCCAGAATGCGATGCTCGACCTGCAGCCCGAAGCCGAGCTCGGCGAGCCGCCGGCCGAACATGGCGTCGAGGTGCATGTCTGTCATAGCCTCGCGCGTCAGCTCGAAGTGCTGCACGATCGCCTGCTCGCATGGTTCGACGCGGACGACAGCCTGCGGCCGTCCGACGTGCTCGTCGCGGTGGCCGATCTCGCCGCGGCGGGGCCGCTGATCGACGCGGTGTTCGGTACGGCGGCGGCGGGCGCCGGCGGCACGCGTGCGTCGTCCGGTGCGCGCATTCCATACCGGATCACCGGCTTGCCGCCGTCGCAGGCGAACCCGGTCGCGCGGGTGCTGCTCGACTGGCTGGCATTGCCGGAGCGACAGGTCGGCGCGCCGGAGCTGATCGAATGGTTGCGCGTCGATGCGGTAGCGGCGCGCTACGGCATCGACGCGGCGGCGCTCGAGACGGTACAGACGTGGCTTGCGGCGGCCGGCGCGCGGCGCGGGCTCGCACCTGAGCGCAGTGAAGCGCCGGATGTGCCGTCGCCGCGCCATACGTTTTCCGACGCGCTCGGGCGGCTTTTCCTCGGCTATGCGATGCCCGGCGGCGCCGCGCCGGTCGGCGCGTGGCTGCCGATCGAGGCAGCCGAGGGCAGCGAGGCCGAACTGCTCGGCCGCCTTGCGCGCTTTACCGACGATCTTGACGGTTTCGCGCGGCGTCTTGCCGAGCCGCATACGCCGCAGGCGTGGAGCGAACTGTTCGCCGACACGCTCGCGCGCTTCTTCGATTCCGGTGCCGCGCATGCCGATGTGCTGGCCGCCGTGCGGGACGCGCTCGACGCGATGCTGGCCGCGATGAAGGAAGGCGCGCCTGACCAGATGTTGCCCGCCGCCGTCGTGCGTGCGGGGCTTGCCGCCGCACTCGACGATCCCGCTCGCGGCGGCGTGCCGTGGGGCGGCGTGACGTTCTCGTCGCTGACGAGCCTGCGCGGCTTGCCATACCGGGTTGTCTGCCTGCTCGGCATGGACGACGGCGTGCTGCCGAGCCTCGCGCGCGCGGACGAATTCGACCTGATGGCGGCATTGCCGAAGCTCGGCGACCGGCAGCGCCGCGACGACGAACGCAACCTGTTCCTCGACTTGCTGCTCGCCGCGCGCGACCGGCTGCTGATCACCTATACGGGGCGCAGCATCCGGGACAATGCGCCGCTGCCGCCCGCCGCGCTCGTCGATGAGCTGCTCGATCATCTCGCGCTCGTCGAGGCCGGTCCCGACGCCGCGCCGGATGCGGTCGACGCCGCCCGCCGTTCATTCATCGTCGAGCATCCGCTGCAACCGTTCGCGGCCGCCTATTTCCAGCCGGGCGGCCCGCTGTTTTCATATGACGCGGAGCGGGCCGCGCTCGCTTCGCTGCTGGCGGCCGACGCGCCGCGCGACGCACCGCCGTTCTTCGCGCAACCGTTGCCGGCCGAGTCGGCCGAGCCGGTGCCGTTCGCCGACTTCGACCGGTTCTGGCGAAATCCGGCGCGCGCGCTGTTGCGCGAGCGCCTCGGCATTGTTCTGAGCGACGCCCAGGCGGAATTGATCGACAGCGAGCCGTTCGTGCTCGACTTTTCCGGCAGCGATGCGCTGGCCGAGCGGGTGCTGCCGCTCCTGATCGAATCGGACGAGGCGTCCGCGCATGAACATGCGCTGCGCATTGCCGACGCGAGTCCGGAACTGCCCGGCGGTGCGACCGGGGCGGTGTGGCGCGACCAGGCGCTCGGTTCGCTGACGCAACTGGCGGCGAATGTACGGCGCGCGCTTGCCGACGGCGCGGAGCGTCTGCCGTTCTCGATCGAAGTCGTGCCTGCATGGCCCGGCGCAGAGCACGCGCCGTTCGGCGAATATGACGCGTTGCTCGCGCGCGATGCGGTCGCCGAGCCGCTGCGATTGCACGGCACACTGAACCGGCTGACGGCCGCGGGGCAAGTCATCTATCGCTATGCGCGGCCCAGCGCACGCGATTACCTGTCCGCGTGGCTTGCACATCTCGTTTATTGCGCGGCGGTGCCGGACGGGCCGCGCCGCACGCTCTGGTTCGGCAGCGGCGGTGCGTTTGAGCTGACGCCCGTGGCGGCGCCGCTCGAGCGGCTCGCGCCGCTTGCCGCGCTGTTTCGCGCGGGCCGGCGGATGCCGCTGCGGTTTTTTCCGCGCAGCGCATGGGCGTGGGTCACCGATAGTGAAGCAAAGGCGGCCAGCGTCTGGATCAACGAGCGGGTTGCGAGCGAAGCGGACGATCCCGCGATTGCGATCGCGTGGCGCGGTGCCCGACCGTCGCTCGACGAGCCGTTCGGCACACTTGCACGGCTCGTATTCGAGCCGCTCGTCGAACATCTGCGGGAGGCGGAATGAGCGGCGCACCGAATTCCCAAGCGGCACACGAGCTCGACGTATTCGTGTGCCCGCTGGACGGCGTCAATCAGATCGAGGCGTCGGCCGGTACCGGCAAGACATGGAACATCTGCGCGCTCTACGTGCGTTTGCTGCTGGAGAAGGATCTCGGCGCGGATGAAATCCTCGTCGTGACGTTTACAAAAGCGGCGACGGCGGAACTGCACGAGCGCATCCGCGGGCGCCTCGCGCAGTTGGCGCATGCGCTCGACACCGGCGACGACGGCGGCGATCCGTTCGTCGCGCGCCTGCTCGAGACGACGCTCGGCGCCGATGGCGCGCTCGATCCGGAGACGGCCGCGAAGCGGGTTCGCCGTGCGCTGCATGCGTTCGACCAGGCGGCCATTCACACGATTCACGCGTTCTGTCAGCGTGCCTTGCAGGAAGCGCCGTTCGCGGCCGCCATGCCGTTTGCATTCGAGATGGAGGCCGACGACGCGTCGCTGCGTTTCGAGCTGGCAGCCGATTTCTGGCGCACGCGCGTCGAGCCGATGGCCGCGCGCTGGC
>NZ_JAHACR010000004.1 GCF_018375725.1 Burkholderia sp.
CTTGCCGTGATCGTCGGCATCTCGATCGCGCTGCAGGCGGCAACGTGGCTCGGCGCGATCCAGACGGACGGCGGCGGTACGGGCAGCGGCTGCTCGGGCGCGTAAAGGGGATGAGATGGATTACGAACCTCGAACCACGGTAATCCACTCGTCCCTGATGCGTATCAAGACGATCGCCGGAGTGGAAGAGCGTCTCGCAAAAGTCCACCTGGCGATCGCGATCGCAATGTTGGGAGTGTGGCGGATCTGGCTGTACTTCCCGTTTTGCGTAGCAGTGCACCTTTTCCTGGTGTGGCTGACGAAGCGTGACGAGAACATCTTCCTGATCTACACGCAGTACAGCCGACAGTCCGACGTCTATGACCCCTGGGTCAGGATCGATCGGAAATCGAAAGTCAAACGGCCGCATGGCTTTGGGCGTGACATCTTATGTTGAGTATCAAGGCAGTCCTCGGCTCATATCTGAAATCGGTAAAGAGTTTCTCGGAACTCGTACCGTGGATGGGTATGAACGCCGCAGATATGGTGTTCAACCTCGACGGATCGATGATGGTGGTGTACGAGGTCGCGGGTATTGATGCCGAGGGCCGTCTCCCTATCGAAACGGATGGGTTCGTCGAAAACTTTGAGCGAGCTCTCAAGGGATTTGATGAACATATCCTGGTTTGGTCCATCATGGACCGCCGTCGGACGGAATACTATCCGGACGCAGATTTCCCGACGGCGATCGGCAAGTTCTTGGATCTGTCGTGGAAACAACACCTGTTCGGCCAGCGTCAGTACGAGAATCGTCACTACTTTGCAGTGGTCTACCGCAATCTCGGTGGCTCGGGCGGTTTTTTCGACAAGCTGACGAATCACATGGATCGGCACAAGGTTGGGATGTTCAAAGCCTTGAGTGCGATCCTGTTCTCGGCGACTTCGGCGAAGAAGAACGCGGCGCTTGCATTCGAGCAGTTTGACGCACACGAAACTCACTTTCGCCAGATCCTCGAAGAGTTCGAGACGACGGTGAACTCGCTTGGCTTTCGCCGACTGCAGAGCAACGAGTTGATGACCTTCATGCACCAGCGTGTGAGTCCGCCGAACGATCACCACCGTGTGGCAATCCCGGATATCCCGGTGTACCTCAATACGTACTTGCCGGACTCGACGCTTCGACGGAAGAAGAAGCACCTTGAATTCGAGGGTGACGTCACGCGCTACGTGGGCGCCATGAGCGTGAAGAACTGGCCGAACATCATCGCGCCAGGCGTGACTGATCCGCTACTGCAAATCGACGGTGAAATTACCGTCAGCCAGTGCTTCGAGTTCTGGGGCAACGAACGGGCGAAGAAGTACATCCAGGCCACGCAGGACCATTTCATGGCCAGCACCAAGCGTTGGACGACGCATTTGGTGGAACAGATGACGAAAACGGAGTCGGACAAGATCGATGCCGGCAAACTCGCGTTGGCTGAAGACGCGTCATCTGCGCTGGAAGATCTGACGGCGCTCGACCGTGCCTACGGGCACTACAACATGACCATTCTCTGCCACGGTGATACCGAAGAAGAGATGGAGCAGACGCTAAAAGACGTCGGAAGCACGATGCGCACCGCTGTCGGTGCGAAGGTGGTTCGCGAACGAATGTACGCGCTCTCGGCGTTCACGGCGACATTGCCGGGCCAATGGGCAAACATCGTCCGCTGGGGCTTCATCAACGTGGGGAATCTTGCAGATCTGGCACAACTCCGAGCGATTCGGACCGGCGAACGTCGAAATTCGCACCTGTCAGGGCAGCTGCAGCGCCCGATTCCGGCTTTGGCACTTTTGCCGACCGAGCACAACGTTCCATTCAACTACAACTTCCACCAAGGGGACTTGCCTCACTTCTTCGTGGTGGGCCCGTCGCGTTCGGGTAAGACGACGCTGCTCAATTTCCTGATTTCGCAGTTCTTCAAGTATCACCCGTGCAATGTCCTGATCTTCGATAAGGACTATTCGTGCTATGTCGCCTCGGGTCTTCAGGGTGCGAAGCATATCGACATGAACCCCAGCACGGGCAAGGCACCTCGCATGAATCCTCTGCGCGTCGTAAATGATCCGACGAAGCGGGGATGGCTGATGCGGTGGCTGCAGCTGATCGTGACTCTTCGGCAATACGAGTGGAAGACCGAAGACGAGCTCGACATGAACAAGGCGCTCAACATGCTGGCTGATCAGCCGCCGGAAAACTGGCGACTGTCGCGCCTCGCAGACTTCATGAAGGCGATTTCGAACGATCTGTACAAGGAGTTGCAGCCCTGGCTTGAGGACGGTGGCACGTACCCGCATTTCGATAGCTCGGAGGATGATTTCAAGTTGTCGTCGTTCACCGACGTTGAGATGGGAGGGTTACTCGAGGATGAGATCCTGGCCCCTGTCTTTATCGACTACGCGTTCTTCTGCATCGACGAGATGCTGGTTCTTGATCCGGAGCAAGGGATCAAGCCGACGCTGATCTACCTTGAGGAGGTTTGGTATCTCTTCAAGAACAAAAAGCTGCGTGAGCGCTTCGACAACTGGCTACGCACACTCGCTAAGAAAAACGCGATCGTCGGGATGACTACACAGTCGCTAAAAGAAATTGCTGACAGCGACATCTTCACCACGATCATCGACAACATTCAGAACCGGATCTTCCTGCCGAATCCTAGCGTGATGGCGCACTTGGACCTGTATCGCAACAAGTTCCAACTCAACGACGAGCAGATCGAGCGCATCCGGACAGCGACACGGAAGGTGCAGTATTACTTTGTGAATCCGGAGGGTATGTCGCGCATGGCAAACGTCCGTTTTCCGCCGGAGATGCTGGCCTGCCTTCGGTCGGATCAGCTCGCGATTCAGAAATACAAGGAATTCCGCGCCAAGCTGGTTCCGGATTGGGAAGAGCAGTACATCGAGGAAATGGTCCGTTTGGGAGAGGTCGCAAAAAATGAATAAAGTCGTTGCAGCTTTCCTGGCCATCCTGTGTTCGGGTTCGTGCTACGCCGGCGGTATGCCGGTGTTCACGTGCGGTTTGGTGTTCGATCCGACCAACTTCTCGCAGAACGTCATCAAAGCCGCGCAGACCGCCCAGAAAGTGATCTTGCAAGGGCAACAGTATGCGTTGCAAATGCAGCAGTACGAGATGCAAGTCAAGCAGTTGGCGGCGATCAATCCGCAGCAGCTTGCTGCGTTAGGTGGGGCCACCGTTGCCGATCTGCTGGGTGTGAACAGTTACGTGTCCAGCTTGCAGAACGTCGTTGGCGACTTGAAGAATGTGTCTGCTGCGTTGAACAACCGCTTCACGGAAGCGCAACTGTCCGGACAGACGTGGCCTCAGTATCTGGCATCTCAGCAAGCTGCGATCAAGGCCCGGCTCCAGTCGGCTCAAATTCGTGCTCAGAACGAAGCCGCGATGCTCCAAGCAGTGCAGAACGACTACGCGATGGCTGCGCAGTGGCAGGCGCGAATTCCGGCCACGATGGGAACGAATGAGGATGTACAGTTGCTGAATACCCAGATGAACCGAGTGCTCATGCAGAACTCGCAAATCATCAAGATGCTCGTCGACAAGAATGGCGCACTTAAGGCTACTAGCGAGGCCGATGAACTTGGTAGAAGGAATCAGGACGCTGCGGCACGGACGATTTTCAATGGCGCCATTCAGCAGGACAACCAGAATAGTCAGTCGTTGATCAACGGCCTGCAGTAGTTCTCACACGATTCGAAAGGAAAAGCCATGAAAAAGATTTTTGGTGCCGTGCTGTTGATGTTTGCTTCGACGTCGTCGTTTGCCCAGTACATTGTTTTCGATCCGTCGAACTACGCGCAGAACCTGATCACGGCGGCACAAACGGTCCAGTCTGTTCTCAAGACAGCACAGCAGTACTCGACGCAGATCCTGCAGTATGAGAATGAGGTAAAGCAACTCGCATCGATTGGGCCGGAGGCATTGAACACGCTGAAGAGCGTGGGCAACCTCAATCTGACGAATATCAACGGCTACATCAATTCGCTGAATTCGCTGTACGGCAACCTGTCCGGAATGTCGAACCAGATCGCTACTCAGTTCTCGGCCGCCCAGCTGAGCAACATGACGTGGGATCAGTTTATGGCGAAGCAAAAGCAGGATATCCAGAACGGCATTGGCGCTGCGCAGATTCGTGCGCAGAATGAGGTCAATACGCTTAACGCCATCCAGCAGGACTATGCGATGGCGCAGCAGTGGCAATCGCAGATCCCGACAACGTCGGGCATCCACGAGTCGATGCAGTTGATGAACCAGCAGATGAACCGGGTCGTCATGCAGAACGCGCAACTGATGCAACAGCTCCAGTCGACCAACGGTAGCGCGAAAGCGGTGGAAGAAATGAATAAGGCGATCGCAAAGCAGCGCAACAACGATGCACTTCAGTCTATCGACCAGACCATCAGCACCGACAACGGAAACATGAGCTCGCTGGTCAACGGATTGAGGAACGGTTCGCCTATCTACCGAACCTCCGGCAGCGGAGCGACGAACTGAAGGGGCCCGCCCGACGCATGGGCGGGTAAGTGGCGGTTAGGCGAATAGTTTCTAAGGAAGCCGGTATGTTCAGTGTGAGTGTGCAAATGTCATCGAAAAGATCGTCGGACGGAGCGGGGATATCTGGGCTGCTATCGGTCGTGGCGTTTATCGCGTGCATGCTATTCTCGCTCTCGGCTTTCGCGCAGAACTCTGGCTCGTCGGGGATCTCGATTTCCGCGGCGGACTCGGGTTTCGTCTCTCAGGTGACGAATGATCTGAATCAACTGGAAAGCACGATTCAGTCAAATTTCAGCAATATGAGCGGTACCCTGGCTGCAGACGGTGCCGAACTGGAGTGGGTGCTCTTCAGCGTGATGTTCGTCTGGACAGCGATCACCGGAATGCTAAAGGGCGAGTCTTTGGGCGAGGTCTTCGCGCAGATCATCATCCAGATCCTAATGCTCGGCATTGTGATGGCGTGCCTGAACTCGAGCTCGCAGAACGCTCTTACACAGACTTTCTCCCAAATTTCGAACCAGTTTGGCGCTGGTACGAATTTGTCCGGTGGCTTCAAGAGTTTTTTCACCGCGATCTCCAGTCTTTGGGCAAGTGCGGACGGAAGCTCGACGTCGTCGGGGTCGAGTGGGAGCAACTGGTTTTCGTCGCTCTTCCATACGATCGGTGATTTCGATCTCGGATCGATTCTCGCCGGTCTCGCAATTGTGATTCTGAAGTTGGCGACGACCGTGATTGTGGCCGGAGCCGCGGCGTTGTGGGCAGGGAATTACATCCTCTCGCAGATGAAGGTATATATCGGCTTGGCAGTTGCGCCCGTGATGGTGCCTTGGCTTCTGATGCCGTACACCACTTTCCTTTTCGATGGGTGGTTGAAGTACATGATTGGCGCCGGCATGATGCAGATCGTCGGCGCAATCATGATCAAAATGACCAACACCTTGATGACCACCATGACAACCGTTGCGCAGGGGGCGACGGCCACGAACGTCATTCTGTATGTGGTCCTGGTCGTACTCGCCTTGGTGATCGCCTACATGATGTCGGAGATCAACGGCATTGCGATGGGGCTGCTCCAAGGTGGTTCTCGGGTTGGTATGGGCTTTAGCGCCTGGAGTAGCGTGAAGAACTGGGGGCCGCATAGGGGCCTTGGTTCGGCCGCCCAACGCTCGGGCCAGCTCGCGGGTAAGGGTGCTCGCGCAGCCGGCCAAGGCCTGAAGTCGGCCGGCCAGGCCGCGCTCAACCGGATTCGGGGTGGCGGTGGCGGGGTCCGTGGCGGCGGTGGGAGTAGCGGGTCCAGAAACACTATGTCCTCGAGCGGAGGTGTTCGGGCAACCATGGCGCAAGCACGCGGTGGCAGTACGTCCAAGCGCTAATTTTTCGACCTGTTGATAGGCATATGAAAGGAATGGCATGAGCACCAGCGAGGCACAAGGCGACGAACGCCAGACGAAGAGGTCTTTCCGGGAAGCATTTGTGGAAACGCTTCATATGCTTCGCGCGGGGCCGGATACCGAAGAGGAATGGGATGCGAGGGAAAACCAGTTGCACGCAATGATTCGGGAGTCCGTCCCAAGTGCGATTGGTGTGACACTGGCGCGGACGCTTATTGAGCAGCCCGTCGTCTTTCTCGTGGGGATCGGTGGGCTCATCTTGTGGACAGTCCTGGAAGCGATCCCCTTCATCTACCGCCTTCTCTTCTAGTCACTCGTGGGGGCTTGTTTCCGTACCGCCTTCACGTACATTAGGGGGTAAGGAGATCGGAAACATGACCACCCTCTACCGAACCATTCTGTTTGCTGCGCTTGCCTGCTATGGCTGGTACTACAACACCAGCCTGAACGTGGACCATTCGTCACGCAGCGCCCAAGTTCACTTCGATTCGGCTCGTTCGCCGGCCCATGGAGGCGAATGATGAACGGCCGTTATCGTCAATCGAACCCTCTCGATACGCTTCTCGGCCTGGCGGTCATCGCACTTCTTGCGTTCGCGGTCCTGTCAGCGGTTGCATGGGCCTGGGAGACGTGGCAGCTGCTCACGTCGAACCAATCGACGCATGACGTGGTTCTTTACGGCCGAGTCGCGTCGGTCGTTATTGTGGTCCTCGGTCTTGCGGCCATTCGATTCTGGGCTATCGCTTACGTGGCAATTACTGTCTTTGCGTTTAGCTGGATCGCGCTGCTTTCGGGTCATGCGGATGCTGGTGAGTTCTGGGGGTTCGCAGGTTTTCTGCCGATTCTTTCGGTCTACCCGTGGCTTGCCCGGAAGTTCCCTGAGGCTGCTGATGAACGCGAGCGCGCCATGGTCGTGAACAATCCGCAGGAAACAGGCTCTACGCCGCTGCCGCATCTTCCGGTTGCGACTCCGCGAAAGACCCTTGATTCGCTCGTGGGGATGGAGGAGCTGAAGGATCGCCTCCGCGGCGCCGTGTCGGATATTTTGGCGAAGCGCTCGGAGGGCGAGGATCCGCGCAACGGTATCCTCCTACACGGTGAGCCGGGGAATGGCAAAACGGAATTTGCGGAGTGCTTGGCCGGGGAATTCAAGCTTCCGCTGATCAAGCTGCGAAACAGCGACGTGGCCAGCCGTTGGAAGAACCAGACGACGGAAAGCATCGTTCAGGCGTTTGCGGACGCGAAGGCGCACGCTCCGTGCATGCTCTTCATCGACGAAGCCGACAGTCTGCTCGTCGACCGGGCTGGGATGGCAGAGTCCGGCGGTGAGGAAGGGAAGATCACGAACGCACTGCTGACGGAGCTGGTGGACATCCGTGCGCATCGTGTCGTCGTGGTTGCTGCAACGAACTACCTCGACAAGCTCGATGCGGCCGGGATGCGGGAAGGACGCTTCGATTTCAAAATCGAAGTTCCGACGCCGGATGAACCTGCCCGTCTCGCACTTCTCGATGCCTCGCTCAAACGTTATGTGCCGTATGTGGAAATTCCGCAAGCAGCAGTGGAACGAGCAGCCAAGCGTTGGGTCGGCTATTCCAGCAAGCGCATCCAGTCGGTTGGTGAGCAAATTCGGGAAGTCAAGCGGAAGACCAATCGGAATAGCTTTGACTTCGACGATTTGATGGCTGCGATGCGAGCTCTGCAAGGTCGCGCAGGCAAGATCCCGGAGAATACGAAAGGGCTGGACGAGATCATCCTATCTGTCCCGTCGAGCAAGCGTCTGAAGGCGATCGCAACCCGTATGTCCAAAATCAGCCAGATCGAGGAAATGGGCGGCAAAGCGCCGACAGGAATCGTGTTCTATGGTCCTCCGGGAACGGGAAAGACCGAAGCGGCACGTGCTCTGGCAAAGGCTACGGGATGGGCGTTCTTGCAGACCACAGGCAGTACGCTGATGGCTGATCCCTCATCGTGGGACAAACTGATCCGCGAGGCGAAGGACATTCGTCCGGTGATCGTGTTCTTGGATGAGGCCGACGATATTCTCCGGAACCGCCAGATGTCCAACGTCTCGGCCCTGACCAACAAAGTCCTGGTCTCGATGGACGGCGCGGCTGGCAAAACACCGGATATCGTTTTCGTCGCGGCCACGAACTTCGTGGACGATATCGATGAGGCTGCAATGCGTGGC
This sequence comes from Burkholderia sp., assembly GCF_018375725.1. GTDB lineage: Bacteria > Pseudomonadota > Gammaproteobacteria > Burkholderiales > Burkholderiaceae > Burkholderia. The sequence goes on from NZ_JAHACR010000004.1 coordinate 8,114, forward strand.
GGCCGCTTTACCGAGAAGGTACGCTTCGAGCTGCCTGATGAAGTGGGTATCGAGACATTCGTCTCCGGCTGGCTGGAAAAACGAGGCATCGAGCCGTTGAACAGTTTCGTGGCTCGTGTGGTGGATGCCCTGAAAGGAGAGTCGATTGCAAACGTCGACGCAATCCTTCAAGAAGCTGTGAACCAGTGTGCCGTGAGGATGCTGGATGGCGAGGAAGCTAGTCTCACGGTCGACGATATCGTGGAGGCCCGAGAAACGATCTCTCGCAACTGATCTGAGTCCTTTCACGATCGGGGCAGGCCCTGTTTCCACGGGCCTGCCTTTTCTTTTGGGGTTAGTCGAGGAGCAGTGTTACGGTCGCCATCAGGTATCGGAGCAGTCCACCCGGGGAAAGAACCCCTTCTTAGGCGTTCTTTTAGAATGGTTGACCACTAAGCCCCCATGTTTTACTTCCTGCTAAGAAATCTCGGAGCGGGAAGCATGCTGTTCAATCGGAAAGAAAAACCAGTCGACGTACTGATGGCGGGAAATGCCGGGCCGGTCACGGCATACGACAAGGCCAAGCGCGAATTCTTCGAAATCATCGGTACAAGCCAGGCCAACTCGGCACGATGGTTCATCATCGCCGTGGTCATGGGTTTTGGCTTGGTTGTGATGGCCGCGGACTTCTATCGCCTCTTGCCACTCAAGACCATCGTTCCGTGGATGGTGCAACCGCAGGCCGATGGTGCAGTTGCCAACGGGGGCGCTGTCGCCGCTGTGCAATTCACGCCGAATCGCAACATGCGCTCCTATTTCCTCAGGCATTGGGCAGAGAAGGCGCTCACCATCGACCAGTACACATCGCAGAAAGATCTAAAGGCCGCGCAGGCGCTTTGCCGAGGCGCGGCCGTCGGCGAGTTTGCCCAAATGATGAGGGACGACAACCCCTTCGGCAAATTGGCGCTCAACGCGCAGTACACACGCGTCGTTCACGTCAAGAGTGTTGACCCAGGCGAGAACGGCGTCGGCTTCATCTTCTTGACGACCGTGGCCGGTGGCGGTACGGGAGATCCGGATACGAAGCAATATCGGATTACGGTCCACTACGCGATCTCCCCGCCGAAGAGCGAGGAGGAAATTGCGAGCAATCCCGTCGGCCTCTACATTACCCACTTCGCCCGCGTCGAGGACTTTTAATGATGTCGTTCATTGTGAGAATTCTCGCCGCGATTCTGTTCCTCGCGGGTCCGCTGAGCGCCCACGCAGTGTTGATTGCAACTCCGCTGCCGGGTGACACTCGACTCGTCCGTTTCGACTTCGATCCGAACAACACGTATCAGATCCTCACTCGCCCCAAGGCTGTTACGGATATCCAACTGGAAGCCGGAGAGGTTGTGAAGGGCGTTGCCCTCGGCGATTCTTTCTCCTGGGACTGCGAAACAGGCGTTGCGGGCCACATTTTTATTCGGCCGAAGTACGACGATGTTGTGACGTCGGGCACGGTCGTTACAGATCGTCGCACGTACCAACTCATGCTGCGCTCGACGGAAGCGGATGTGGGCAAGTGGTACCAACGGGTTACGTGGGGATATCCCGGCACGTCGATGTTGCAACCGATCGCGACGACTGCTGCTCCCCAGGCTTCTGGTGTGGGGCCGACGGCAAGCGACCCGCTGACGCGCGGCGTCGATGTTGAACAGTTGAACTTCGACTATCGGATCAGCGGCAATGCTCCGTTCAAACCGGTCCAGGTGATCGACAACGGCACGTTTACGTGGATCCAGATGCCCGCAAACATCCAGGATTGGCCGGCAGTTTTCTGGGTTACGCCGGATAACCGTTATGCGGCACTCGATCCTGTTGTCGATGGGAAATACCTGAAGGTCACGAAGGTCATGCACAAGTTCCTGCTGAAGATCGGCAAGGAAGAAGTCGAGATCACGAACAACAAGGTCGCTCAATGACCAACAAGTCGATCATCGATCCGGAAGCCAACGACGGAGGCTTGCCCAAGAAGAACATGCACTGGAAGATTGTGCTTCTTCTTGGCGCGGTCGTCCTCGTGGCGGCTTATATCAAGTTCGGCGGAAAGAGCGTGCATCGACACGATTTCAATCCGACTCCTCCTCATGCTACCGAACTCGGTCCAGCGGCGGACCCTTCATCCATTGATAAGGACAAGGCAGCTGCGGAACAGAATGTCCAACTCGAGAAAATTCAGGAAGGCAAGCAGAAGGCCGAGGCTCTGAAGAAGCAACAGGAGCTGCTAGCTGCTCAATCGGCGAATAGCGGACGGATGGGTGTGGCGCCGGCGCAAACGCCAGGAGCCGCATCTTCTACGGTGGGTTTGCCTCCTGCTGGCGCGTTGCCTCCGCTTCCACCGACGATGGCCGCGAATGGTGCGAGGGGCGGTCGGGGAGTGGCTGATCCAGACCGCGAGTCCATGATCAGAAACTCGCCCGTCTTGGTTAAATCGAATGCCGGTCAATCGGGTTCGGCTCAGGGGAATATGCCGCCGGGTTATGTCCCGCCTCAGATGAGCGACCTGCAGCGGAGTGAGCTCGCGAGTGCGTCGGACATGAGCAATATTCTGAAACACATGCCCGGAATGCAAAGCGGCAACAACCCGGGTGCGGGAGCGACGGCGAATTCGCAATGGCTGACGGATTACAACTCGAAGCTATCGGACCACTCGGCTGAAACGGCGTATGCCCCACCGGCCAGGTACTACGTGCGCAGCAATACCCTCATTCAAGCGGTTACGACGCGAAAGGTGGATAGCGACCTCTCTGGCCCTATCGAGATGCGCGTAGTCAGCGATGTCTACGACTCGGTTACTGGCACACAGGTCATGATTCCGGCGGGTTCGTCGATCAGTGGCGGGAACAATGGGGATATCCGTCTTGGCCAGTCGCGGATTGAGGTTGCGGTGGGTCGAATCTGCCGTCCGGATGGTATTTGCGTGGACACGCCGAATTCACAAGGCGCCGATTCGGGCGGCGCAACGGGTCTGTCTGGGGACGTGAACAACCACATCCTGCAGATTTTTGCGACAGCCATCATCCCTGCTGCGATCGCATATGCTACGACGCCGAAGAACAGTGGCAATAACAACGTTTATGCGGGTAGCAGTTCACCGCTCAATGCCGCTGGCCAGATTATGGTCCAGACGTCTCAGACGGTGTTGAACCGCTACAACAACATTCCGCCGACGATTACCGTTCCTCCGGGTTCCCCTGTGAGTATCGTCCTCGGGAAAGATCTTGTGCTGCCGCCATACCATAGGTGAGATCGTGAAACTCAGTTTGAAATCCGTCGCGCAACTGCGCTTCCTCGCTATCGTGGTTTCGGGGCTGGCCATGACGGGATGTGCTACGGCGCCGCTGCCTGCAGCATCGAATCAGAACTACGACTTCGCATATCGAACCACAGGCGGTTCAGGCGTTCGTCCGAGTCAGGTGTTCGATGATGGTTCGAAGACCTATTTTCAGTTCCCTGTCGGGAAGACGGCGCCGGTGATTCAGCTCGACGATGCTGGATCTCGCAAGCTGCTCGAGCCGAATCAGGAAGGCATCTACTACACCGTGCCGTTCGTCGCGAATCGCTTTGTATTCCAACGAGGCCAGGAGACCGGGGTCGTAGAGTACGACGGTGCCAAGCCGCACGTGGTCGACCTGTCACGGGTGAATGAGCCTGGGACGGTGCCGGCATCGCACGTCGACGTGGACGGCCTGTATGCCATTACGCAGCGCAGTCGCCCGGTGTACGTGCATCAGGCAATGCAGGCGAATAGCTATGCAACGCCAGTGATTGGGGACAATGCTTCGTGGGCTACGGAACTTCCGACAGAAGACAAGTTCGACGTCCAGTTCAAGCGCGGCAGTTCGAAGCTTCTGGTTCCGAAGCGATCTGCGACGTCGGAGATTTTGTCGGCGGCGAAGAAGGCGAGCCGCGTTGTCATTATGGGGCGCGACGACGACAGCATGATGGAAACTCTGGCGGAGAATCGCGCTGGCGCGGTGCGGGACTGGCTTGTCAAAAATGGCGTTCCGCCGAGCGTGATCAATGTGACGGCTGATACCTCCGGTGCTGACGGGCTCGACGCCGAGATTCGCGTCTACAGCAAGCCGGCGCAGGTTCCGGTGAACTACGCGTCGCCAGATTCGCCGGCGTTCAAGGCGGATGCAATCAAGGCGGATCTTCAAGCGGGTCTGATCTCTCGCGAGGAAGGGGCTCGACGTCTTGCATCGCTTGCCGGTTACGGGAATTCCAGCAATGGAGATAACTCGAGCGGAAGCGGCGGAATTTCCCTTCGCTCAACCTTGGCGGTATTCGCCGAGAAGGAGCACTACCAGCTCACCTGGGGCGTGGGTGTCGCGGACAAGAAGATCACCGTTCCGCCAGTTGATCGTGAGCCGGATTTTGATGCAAAGGTTGTCGATCTGGGTAAGGCGAGTGCGGCCGCATGCAATCTCGGGGTGGACAAGGAGGCCAAATTGATCTACGCGGAGCCGGATCTCAGCGGCCTGACGAAGATCAATTGGAAGGCCGGGATCGAGACGCTCAGCGAAGCCAATTCCGTCCTGACGGTGAAGCTGCGGACCTCGCCAAAAACGATGTACGCCGTGGATCGTGCCGATAACTCGGACATCTCCGTGAAGTGGACGGATCCGACCGCATTCACGATGCCCGTACGGGAAAAGATGGCGCTCACCCTGGACGGCAAGACACTGGATCTGACTCACGTGGGCGACAGCCGTTACGTGGTCGTGCTTCAACCCACTGCCGGGACTACTGCGAAATGAAGAAATCGACTTTACTGCAGCGTGGGGCCGCTGCCGCTCTTGCCCTCGTAGTGCCGTTCGCGGCGGCGCAGGGGCATAAGAATCAAGCGTTCGTCCCCGGGGCGGCTGCCGTGGCCGCTGCTCCAGCATCCGGAGCTGCCGTCACCGTTGCCAATAATTCATCCGTCGCGACGGTAGTGGCTGGCGGTGATGCCGGGATTCCCCAAACGACGCAGGAGTTCGCGGTCCGAGCGAGCGATGAAAATTTCCGGAAACTGATCGCCCGCTGGGGGCGCGAGGCTGGGTGGAATTCTGAGTGGGATGTCGATCGGGACATCGACATCACAGGCGAGTACACGTGGCGGAACATGTCTTTTGTTGATGCCGTTCGGGCTACTTTGAAAGCCACCGAGCGTGGCGACCTTGCCGTGCACGGCTGCTATTACGCGAATAACTGGGTCCAGGTGGTGCCTCTGACGACCCCGTGCAAAAGGTAGGAGTGTGCAGTTGCAGTTGTCGGACGAGGGCGCCGTTGGCGCCCTTTCGCATTTCTGGTCACCCGGTTGCCCGCAGTGATATCTCCAGTTGTGGACACGTCATTCCGGCTGGAAAGGTGCCCGCAATAGGCGCTGTTTCTGCGTAGTTCTACCATCTCGGGCGTGTTTTACTTTCTGCTAGGAAAAGGTAAAGGTCGGGCGTCGAACCGCCACTCCCTTGCAGGAGCATCGATACCGACGTGGCCTTAATGACGCCCTGGTCGACAAGACCGACGATACCAAGGTAGACCGATGAAACGTGAGATGAAATGCCTCGTGCTTGCGCCGCTTGTAGCCGCCCTGACTCTTTCGGGATGTGTGTCTCCCACTTTGGAGAGGGAGACGAAGGGAGCATCTGAGGACAACTCGAGGATCCAGGCGGAATCACGGCAGAAACTCTTCGATCAAATCGCGAACTCGGAACAAGTCCGTGTGCGAGACGAGATGATTGATACGCCATTTCTCGCTGGGAAGGCAGTCGCGTTGAGTCGCGATGTCGTGCTCCCGCGCGCACTGCAGAAGAATGTCAATACGGACATGATGTTCCCCGGCCGGCGTGTGTCGCTTCCGGTGGCCGCGGAGCGGATTACTTTGTCGACGGGTATCCCGGTCAAAATCGACAGCGACGTCTATCTGCCGGCGTCGGCCCTACTGCCGAGAGGCCAATCGAGTGAGGACCTCAAGACTGCCGGGGTCGGACAGGGCGCGGGCGTGGCGCCGGCTGCACCTCTGCCGACGGCGGCAAAGGGAGTGCTTCCGCCGATTCCCACGACGGGGGAGGGCTTGGGTGGGTTGCAAGGATACTCGGGGTCTGCATCGATCGATACGCCGATGGACGTACAGTTCGAACCGGGTGAGATGGCATTGTCGCGCACCCTCGACCTCATCGCGACCCGGCTCGGAATCAACTGGAAATACGACGACCAGAAAGGCGTGATCCGTTTCTACCGGATGGTCACGAAGACGTGGTTGCTGCCGATCAAACCCGGATCGATGTCCTATACGACGGCGTTCAACGGGTCGACACAACAGTCGAACAATACGAACGCGCTGAATACGCAGTCGCAGCAGCAGGACTCGCCGATCAAGAGTGAAGCGACAAACATCAGCGAGGTGAATTCGGTCAAGGCGTCGATCCAGACGATCATGACCCGCGCTGGCTCGATCTCGGCGGATCCTGCGATTGGCTCGATCACACTCACGGATACAAAAGAGGCGGTCGACAAAGCAGAAGAAATCATCAAATTCCAGACGCAAATTCTGTCGAAGATGGTGCTGGTGCGGCTCCAGATGATCCAGGTGCACACAACTGACACCGGTCAGGCAGCGGTAGACTGGAACGCCGTGATGACGAAGGCCCTGCAAAGCATTCCAGGATTCCAATTGTCGTCAATTTCACCCGTTTCGCTTATCGGTCAAAACGGCGTCAACAACGCGGGGCAGTTCGGACTGAGCATTACGAGTGGTGCGTTCAAGGGTACGACGGCCATCGTTCAGGCGCTTCAGGAAATCGGGCGGGTATCGACGTCCACCGAGATCCCGCTGTCGATTCAGAACCGGCATGGCATGTACTACAACGTACGCCAGACGTTCTCGTACGTGTCCGCGACGACGCCCGCAACGTCCACCGCCGGTGGAACGGGTGGGATCCCGGGTATCACGACATCGCAGGATCAGGTCGGATTCAAACTGATGCTGTATCCGAGCGTAACCGCCCATAACTCGATCAATTTGACGGTGTCGATCGACCAGTCGACGCTGCAGTCACTGCAGACCTTCACCTCGGGATCGGGATCAAATCAGCAGTCGGTCCAACTTCCGAACACAAGCGGCGAGGGCGCTACCGTCGACGCGATTGTACGCAACGGCGGAACGCTCATTTTGACGGGCTTCGAGCAAAAGACGAATCAGTTCGATCGACGCGGTCTCGCACCGAACGTTCCGTTGATCGCTGGTGGCTCCAAGACTGCAGATTCTGAACGTGTGACCACCATCATCATTCTGTCTGCCGCTGTTCAGGACGCTGACTCATGATTATTGACGTCAACGGGAAAAAGGTTGCATTCGGACTCGCGTGGAAGCGCCTGGTTGGCGGTGGTACACCCGAGTCGATGGCGATCTCGCGGGCCCGAGAACATAAGTCGGTGCTGATCTGGACTGACGACGAAGCCCTGCAAGTCGGATTGCTGCCCGCTGCGGACCTGACCGAGAAGGACGTTGGCGCGGTCAAGGTTCCGGTGTTCGCGGCGGCAAAGATCGTTTCGCGGATCCCGGGACTCAAGAAGAACGTGCTGCTTGCGTTGAACAATCCCAACAAGACCGGGACCTTCATCCTGGTTGGGATCTACAAAGGCAAGCCGCGTGACAAATTCGACCTCGCCGACATCTCGGGCGAAATCCTTGAGCAAAAGGTCGCCGAGTATCGGGATCTGCTGAAGAACGAACCGTTCGATCTGATCGGCGACGTTCGCGGGATTGAAGGAATCTATTCCACGCCGATTGGGGTATTGGCCGAGCACGCGGACGAAGGCAGTGCAATGCACCGCCCCAAGGCCCAGCTACCCGTTCGGAAGGTGGGAATCGCGGTTGGCATTGTGCTCGCGTGCTTTCTAATCGCCAAAGTGGCATCCCCGGTGATTATGAAGAAATGGCGGGATTATCACGACCCCAAGCAACCCAATCCGCAAAAGCTGTACGACGACGTTATCGCGCAAGCGCGTTTGACACCGAGTCTCAAAGCAACGGACCTTGGCCCTTGGTATCAATGGTTCCGCGAGCTTCCGTGGGATGTCGGCGGATGGCGTTTAGCTGGCACCTCGTGCTCGTTCACGCCGTCGGCGTTAATGGTTTGCGCTGTCGACTACAAGCGTGCGTTGACGCAAGGTACGTATAAGACATTTGTCGCGGCGTTGCCTGAACAGTGGAAGCACGCCTATAAGTTTGATCAGGACGTCGCACACGTGCAGGTTACGTCACCAATCGGACTTGTTGGAAAGGTTGGCCAGTTCCTCGATCAGGCGCCAACTGAAAACGCCGTGACGATGGATTTCGGTTCTCAGCTTCAGGGTTATCAGGTGGCGGGGAAGTTCACGATCACGCCATTCGGACTGTTCGGTGCAGATGGAATCGACGCGAGTTCGTTGCAGAACACATACAAAGTCGCAACTTGGACCATGGATGGACCGGTCCGCGATTTTGAACTGCTTGGACAGTTTCCACCGTATGCGTTGGTCTCGTCTATTTCTGTAGTGGTGCAGTCTGACCCGCAGTCGACGATTGACAACTCAATGTTCAAGGCAACTGTTAAGGGCCAAGTGCTGATCAGGGGATAGGAATATGAAGGTCGTGCGTGTTTTTGCGGGTTTGATTCTCTCTTTGGCATGGTCTGCTGGACATGCAGCCGGCCCTTCGGTCAACGATTTGATCGAGGCGGAGGCAACGAAGACACTAAAGTCGCTTACTGAGAGCGACAAGAGCACTCCGACGCCGCCCGCTCTTTTGCCGACGCAACAACAGTCGCCGGCACTGCCGGCGGCACCAATCCCTGCCACGTCTGACGCTGATGCAGGCAAGCCCAAGCATCGAGATGGACTGTTTGCTCGTTTCGGTGTTGTCCCGAATCTGTCCGGGTACTTGATGTGGAACGACGTCATCTATCAGGTCACGGTAGGCAAAAAGATTAAAGGTTATACGGTCGTCGCGATTGACGCAGATGGAGCTAATTTGCGATCGCCGAAGGGAAAGATCAAGCACTTCGAATCGTTGGTCGACGAAGGTTTCGACAACGGCAATGACAAGCCTTCGCAGCAACAAGCCCAAATGACCGGCAGTCCGGGTTTCGCAGCCTCGCCGTTGCCCCCCTCTATGCCCACCATGATGCCTGGTCCCCGAGTCGGCGGAGTCAACGGAGTTCGCTAATGCTTAGTCGCTTTCTGAACAACAAATCCGATTCGAACCTTTTGCAACGAGAGTCGTCGAGAGGCGAGGTGATTGACGTCGTCGAGAACGGTGGGGGTTGGGTTCCACCTTCCTCTAAACCGACCGGTGCCGTTGTGGTGGATATTGCTGGAGATCAGCACGCTGTCGGTAGGGATGCGCGGAGAGACGAGCCGGCGCCGGTGGGTGATACGGTCGAGATCATTACAACGGTTGACGCACTTCCGCTTTTTACGCGGAAAATGTACGACGATGACCTGGTACAGATGCCTCCCTCCATGCGGCAAAACATTTGCCCAGTGGAGGTGGTGCCTCCAAACTCGGAGGGCGGCAAGAAGCACGGCGAGTACGCGATCATCCTGACCAAAGAGATGCTCAACGATGACTACGTCGATGAGCTGGTAGCGCATCTGGCCGTCAAGTGGGATCTGGTGGCGGGGGGCTACTATGTTGCGTCTGACCAGGTGCTGATTGATCTTGCGCGTGACAAGGTGATGGAGAATCGCCGTCGCAAAACGCTCAGCGTGTCCTTGGAGCAGAAGAATGCAAGCACGCTCTATCGTCAGTTCGAGTTGATGGCTGAGTTCGCGATGGCGAATGAGGTCTCGGATCTTCATATCGACATGAACCGACGTCTCGCGAAGTCGCAGGTGTCGTTCCGCATTCACGGGAAGCTGGTACACCCCCCGGAGTTCCTGATTGATACGCACACGCTGTTGGACATGGTTGCGTATCTATACAACAACAAGTCCCAAAACGGGTCTCAGAACTCTTACAACGAGAATCTTCCTCAGCAGTGCCAATTGCAGTTGAGGGTAAGGGATCGCGACTTGCTGTTTCGTTGGGCTTCAGGACGTACAGCCTTGGGAAGTGTCGTTGTTCTGCGGATGCTTTACCAGGACGACATGCAGAGTATTAAAACGCTCGAGCAACTGGGGTATTTCGAACAACAAGTCTGGATGTGGCGCAACGCGATCAGCAGACACAAGGGGGGCATCTCGGTGGCTGGCATTGTGGGCTCGGGAAAGTCCACCACAATGCAAACCAACATGGCGAACCTCCCGGATACGATGGCGAAGTACACCGTAGAGGACCCAGTTGAGTATTTGATCCCAGGTGTGCGCCAGTTCAACGTGTCGCGGTCGCTTACTGACACTCAGGAAGACTCGTTCATTGCTTGGAAGCGACAGCTGAAGCGGATGGATCCGAGCGCGGTGCTCATCGGCGAGTGCCGAGATCTGGACAGCGCCTCGATGTTCAGAGACATCGTGGAATCCGGTCATTTGGGTTTCACGACTGTCCACGCGCCTTCTCACGTCGGCAGTATCGATCGCTTTTGCTCGAGCGAGCTGGGAATCCCTCGAGAGGTGATGGCAACTCCAGGATTTATGAACTTGCTCGTCTATCAAGCACTGGTGCCGATCAACTGCGAGTGTTGTCAGGACTTTCCGGCCCGGCAACATGCCGAGGCGTCGTATCTGAACAGAATCGAGCGGCTTTTCGACCTTGACGTCGACGGCATCTACCTGACAAACAAGTCTGGTTGCCCGAAGTGCAGCAAGCCTGGTTTGGCTGAGTTGAATGGTATCGCCGGACGGAAGGTCGTTGCGGAGATGCTCGAGTTGGACACGTACATGCTGGATATGATTCGAAATCACAAGAATATGGATCTCATCCAGTACGTGAACCAACTTCGTGTGGCGAAATTTTCGGAGGAGGATTCAAGCGGGAAGTCGGCGATGGAAGTTGCGATGTACCGGTGTGCCCGAGGCCAAGTTTCACCGTACGAAATCGAGGAGAAGTTTGGCACCTTTGAGCAGTACGAGAACGAGCAGCGACGCTTTGGGCTCGGCAAGTTTGCAACGGGTGGTGAGCGATTCGGGACCGCAGAGAAACCCCACTAATCCGATTTTTTTGAGGCCTCTTGTAAATGAATTCGATATTGGAGCGGTTGTCGTTCGGTCGGGCGAGAAGCAGCGACAACCCTACGGCAGGGCGCGGGCTCTTTCTCGCTATATATGAGTTCAAGCAACGGCGCGGGGAGTTTTACTCGGACCTTGCCGGGCTTATGGCGGCGCAACCGGGGAAAAACATTCGTGAACTTCTTGAGCCGTACGTTGAGCGGTACGGCTCTATGCCGGAAGGGAAGCTTGCGGCGTACTGGTTGCAACGGATGGACGAAGATGTCGCGACATTTTCTGAAGCGCTCGTCGGAACAGTCCCGTCGGAAGATCTGACCGTGCTGGCCTTTGCTGAGCGAGCGGGGGATCTCAAAGTCGGCCTCGAACAGTTGTCGGAGAACATCCGCGGTATGGAAGAGGCGAAGAAAGTTGCGCGGACCGTGCTCTTCACTGCGGTGGCCGCTGTCGTGATCTTCCACATTTTCCTTGCCGTTGAGGGATTCGTATTGATGCCTCGCACGCTCAAGTCTATTGGGGGAATGATCCCGCCGGAACACTGGGGCCCGGTCGGGAAAATGTTTTATGGACTCGGGGTAGTTGTCCGCGGGTGGGGTTGGGCGCTGATCCTGCTGGAGGTGTTCGTCTTCGGGTGGGTGAAGTGGTCCTTTCCGAACTATGTCGGGCGATTCCGGCCGTGGCTAGATCGGCACTTCCTCCCGTATCAGTTTTATCGCGACTTTCGAGGTGCGGCTTTCCTGTCGTCGCTGGGTGCCGGGACCGTCAGGGTTGGCACGCAGGTCCAGACGGTGCCGGATGTGCTGGAAAAGATGGAGGCTGAAGCCTATCCGTGGCTGAAATGGCATATCAAGCGAATCCTGAATAATTTTGAGCACGAGCCGAATTCAAAGGGCGAGGCGTTCAACACTGGAATCGTCAACGACCGGGCGTATTACCGGATCGTCGATATCGCGGAATATAGCGATATGTCCACAATGCTTTCGAAGGTCGGAGAGATCGTCAGAAAGGCTGCGCCGGCGGAGATGGAAAAGAAAGCAACCATCGTCCGGTACCTCGTCGTCATGATCGTCATCGTGATGATGCTGGGTATGTACTTCGGCACGTTCAAGATGTCGGACGAATTCAAGGCAATTATTCAGCTCAACATGATGATGCGCGGCTAGCGGGCTTGCGGTTTCGTTGGGCATGAAAGATCCCCTGGATAGCGGTTGTTTCGAAGTTTCGCCTTGTGTGGTGGGGTGTTGTAATCAGGTCAACGTCCAGTTTGGGCGCATGCCTTGCGTGGATGAGCGCCTATTGGGTAGTTCAGTCCTGGCAAGAGAGGGTGAATGGATACTTTTTGAGGAGCATGAGAATCGTGGAAATCCGGGAAATCAACATGGCGCAGGGCGATGCGGACACTTCGGTCTATGACCAGAAGGTGCGGAAGGATAGTCGGAGGGCCGAGGCGCAACGTGGGAGCGTGCTGATCGAGTATGGCCTTTACCTGCTCGTTGCGCTCATCGCAGTTGTCGGCCTGTACGCGTATTTCAACTCGAACAGTGTCGGCGAGCAGACCAACCAACTGGGCCAGGATCTGACGTCGCTTGCGGGTAAGGTGAAATCCTCGTATTCGGGCCAGTATGCGAACGTTACGAACGGCAACCTCGACACGGGTGGCTTCTTCAAGAACCTGGTCTCGATGTCGGATAACGCGGGGGTCGTGACCACGGCCCCCGGCGGCGGTCAACTTACCGTCACCTCCGGCACCCTGAACGTTGCAGGGGATTCGGTGCAGTACAAGGTCACGAACCTGCCGGATTCGGCCTGTCAGCCCATCTTGTCGGCAATTCAACGTGGGGCTGCGAAGATCACCATCAATGCGACGGTCATCAAGTCGCCGACGGTGACGTTCAACCCGGCGAACATGACGTGCACCGGGGATGCGAACACCCTTACTTTCCTGATGAGCTGATCTGTCCGTCTCGGGGAAGTATGGCAGGGCGCCTCGCGGCGCCTTTTTTTATGAGAGGTCTATTACTCTCGGTATTGAGAACTGCCAAGAGGTGCGACCTGAAATGTGATCGTTCCGCTAGCATCGTAGGCTATACTTCCTGATGGGAAATAACGCGGCGATCGCCGACGCCCGATAGCGTTAGGGCGGTCATTGTCAAGGGGCTTCCATGGACAAGATACTGAGTTTGAACAATTTCGACCGTACCGCGGCGGCGACGGGACGTCATGGTATGTCGTTGCGCCGGAGGAAACTCGGGCAACGCGGTTCGATGCTCATTGACACTGCGCTCGCACTTACGGTTGCGACAATTGCCCTCACGGGGCAGATGGCGCAGACATCGGAAGCGATCGACGAGTCGATTGCGAAAGCAACGGGGCAGTGGGCTGTCGAATACCAAGGTGGGCTTAATGGTTACTACAGCACAAACGGTCAGGCCATTATGGCCAACCAAGGTGTTGCCGGTGTGGCCAATCCGTATGCCCCGACAATTCCAGAGCTCGTCAATCTTGGTTACTTGCCGCAGGGCTTTGGATCGAAGGCGCCGAATGGCCAAGTATTCACCTCGAACGTTACCCAGGTTTGCCCCGGTGGGAACTGTACGCTGGCTGGGTATGTGTATTCAACGAGTCCATACAAGGACGGTACTGGGGCCGTACGAAACGACCTAGCCGGGATTGCCATGCAGGCAGCGGGGGCTGATGCAGGTATGACACCCCCGGGTCAGACAGGTCAGTTGGTTGGGACGGGCAACAGCTGGCAAACACCGATGGCAGGTGTTCAGGTTGGTACGTTGGCGATGCGCGTTGGTTCCTATTCGGCAACGGATGCGATATTGAGCCAGTTTTACATGCTCAACGGGTCACGCAAGCTGACCGGTGCGATGAACGCCAACGGGAACAATATCAACAGCGTCGGGAACCTGTCAGCTCAAGGGAAAATCGCGACGAACGGTCTTAACCCGAACGACCTACCGAGTGGATGGGGTGGTGGCATCCGGACGTGGGACGTGTACGCAGGAGGGACCGTCGGAGTCGGAGCCGGTGGCGGAGCTATGCCGGTTGCCTTTATGGACCAGACCGGTACAGTTCAGGGACAGAGTGTAAACTCTACCGGGAACGTAAACGCCTCTGGGACGTTGTGGTCGAACGGCGGCGTCGTTACCAACGGGAACATGACGTTGGCGACCAGCGGTTCACAGATCACGAATCCGGGGCGCATGCACATCAACGTTGGCGAAAATCTTTACCTGCAGCCGTGGTCCGGTGGCTCGACTATTGTCGGCGGCGGCGGCGGCAGCGGCAATCTGCAGGTGACCGGTACTACGTATATGTATGGCCCGACAGTCAACCAAGGCTATACGTACCTGAACGGTGGTGGCGTTGTGAATAGTTCGCTGTCGATGGCAGCAACGGCGTGGACAGGTTGGGGCTGTTCCGGTACCGGGATTACGACCGATCCAAACGGTGACTTGTTATCGTGCAAATCAGGCGTGTGGCAGCAGGTGGGATCGTCGGGTACCACCAACTACGTCTCGATGGACATCGGCAATGGCGGTTGGTTCGGGATACCCGCAAACTCGACGCGCGTTGATGGATATATAGTCGTTTCGTGGACTGGCAGCAACGCGGGTGTAGCTCAGTTCATCGTTAGGGATACAGCGGGGAACATCCAGAATTATTTCTATGCCGGTGACTACGGCTGGAACGACGGCGGAAGTGGTTCTAAATGGTGGATTCCTGTGTCGATTCCTGTCGTTTCGAATTCGGCGTCGATTCAGATGGTGCAAATCAACGGCAGCAATTCTCTTACCTGGCACGTCGCAAGCTACACCCAGTAATCCCTTTGCCCCGGGAGATCCCCGGGGCAAAGCGGCCAATAGTCTATCCTGACACCTTCCTCCCCCCAAAAAAACAGAGATCCGCTGAAGCGCGGAATCTTCGATTGTCTAAAGCGCACCGGCTAACCTGCTCACAGCGACTGAACCTGATTCTGCGCTCGTGCGTCGTTCGGACCTCTACTCCGATTGGGATAAATGGTATCCGGTTCACGCCGGTGATTTGGGCTAAACCTGCCCGTCTTCAATCAGCCCCCTGTTGATATCACCACGCGGTAGTTTTTCGGCTCGGCATGTTGATGCCGTGCGAGCACGCGGCGCCTTCGGTGGTTGGTTAATCACCAGCATGTACGCCAAGCCCATGTCAAGCGCGTCGTCCGGCAATCCACGCTTCAACAAGTCGTCCACCTTGCGGGGCTTGACCGCACCGCTCGAACGTCGGCCGGACGTTCGTCCGCCTGAGCGCGCCCGCGTCGAATATGACCTTCGGCTGCAGGGCTTCCAGGCTGTAGCCCAGCCAATCCGCTTCATCACCCCCGATCACATTATCCAGGCGCTCAGCGCAGGCGCTGGTCACCGGCTACTCGAAGCAAGGATCTACGGCTTCCCGTTTTGGAATGCCTTGATCAGGAGTTAGACGTGTCCTTGCAGGCCGTGCGAATGGACTTCAGCCAGCTTCCGAGGGCTTCGTAGGCCGCGACCTCCGTCGAGTTTTCGTAGGTCGCAGCACGAACAGTTCGCGCCGACTGAAGCCGACCGGACTGTCAACGGCAGCTGGGCGACTTCGACGTTGACGAAATAGTCGTGACCGTCGTGCTCGACCCAAGAACCTCGTAGACCGACATGTCGAACGGACGCCGGCACGATGTCGCATCCCGTTGCAAACCCAAATTTTGAATGACGTTTTCATTGGCACGGTCGCTGCGCAATCAGCGGTAGCAGCCTTGCGTCACCATTCAGCCAGCCCATTGCATGGGCGGGGGGCGATGGCTTTGAGAGCCGGTTGGAGTTGAAAGCTGTCGGTGATGAGCCCAAGGCGTGATCCCGGCTCGTGCATGTCTGGACTGCCGAGCGGGGATCGTGAGCTGCCATGCCACATGAATCGGAGTGACGCGCCTTTCTGGTGCGACGATCTCTGGCGGGGTTCAGGACTGAACCTGCAAGAAACTTCGAGTTCAGCGAGGGGAAACCAGTCCCCACGACGCCAGAATTCCTTGGATCGCGCGAGCATATTGGTCCCGCTGTCGTGGGGTCTCTGAATGATAAGAACCGATGGCGGCCCACGTATTGCCGTACTTGACCATTTTTTGCTTTAGATGCCAAGCGGCAACATAGATGTTGACGCACTGGTCCCTCAAGGACGACGGGCTTACACCATACGCCTCGAGCTCCGGGAAGTGAATTGAGTTGATCTGCAATTCACCCACGTCAATTGAGCCGTTGGAGTTGCGGTGGACGGCTGTGGGGTCGCCTTTGGACTCGTACCACGCGATTGCCCGAAGAATGTTCGGGTTCACCGATTGATAGGTACCGGCGTCATCAAAGCAATCTGCCAGGGCGGGTTGTGCTGCGGTCAGCAGCACGAGAGCCACCCCGGCCATCAGCCCCGTAAGCCGACGGCGGATGCGAAGGCTTGTGTGCAAAGCGAGCTCCTCGAGAGGGTGTTGGATCGAATACCGCGGCCGCGCGAGTTGTCGGAGTCCGACGGGTCGATGTCGTACTTCGAGGCAACCTTGGACAGCTTGGCGTTGAGGCTGTCGAGCGTGACCAGCAGGCGGTTGAGGCGAACCAGCAGCCACGCGAGCGCCGGCGTCAGGTTCGTGCCGGACATCGCGGCCGAGTAGGTGTCGACCACATCACCGTTTTGCTCGACCAGTCCGTTTTTCACGCCTTCCATACGGAGGAACAGGTCGTAAAGATCGGCCCGGCCGTCACCGGTGCCGCGCAGTTGGGCCGGGACGCTCCGGCGATCGAATTGCGCGTATTCGCACATGTATTGGTTGGTCACGCTCATGGTTATCTCCTTGATAGGTCTTACAGGAGTCAATGTACCGACGTGCGTTTCTGTTTCTAGCCCTGTTGTGTTAATCGGGTAGCCACGCGAGCGCGGCTTGGGATTCGTCCACCACAAGCCCCCCAGCCGTTTCGGATGGGGAGGGGACGGCCGATGGCGGATCGGGTTGCGGTGCAGCTGAGACTGGGACAGCGGTTTTCCGAGCATCAACGCTTTGGGGCGCGCTCTGTCGCTCAGCGGATGATTCCGGCGTTTGATCCGCCGGAATCGTCGCCACCGCGACTGCATTTCGCGAATGAACCAGCTTGACGATATCTGCAACCGATTTGATCGGCCCGTGCAGGTCCTCAAGGTGAGCGCCGAGCTCGGCCAGGCGAAGAAGCTCGATATTTGCATCCGAGCCTTCCTCAAGGCGTTCCATATGGCGGAGAACGGCGTGATGCGCGGGAACCGTGATCCGAAGTCGCATGGCGGAAGGAGGGCGTGCCATGGTCGAGTTCCTCAGGCTGCAGCTCGGTTGCTCGCGTCTCGCGCCGCCCAGAATTCGCCGGCGTATTGGAATCCGCGGACGTTGCTATAGACCGGATCGGCATCGGTGTGGATCTGGCTGTGCGACTTGCCCAGCTCCTTCTTTACATAGTCCGCGAAGAGATGCGCGCCGCCACCGGTGATCAGGATGTTGTCGATGTCGGAAATGTTCCCGATCGACAGCAGCATTTCGCTGATTGCGTCTTCGACGATCCGAGTCACGATCGGGCGCATCGGCGTGATATCCACCTGGCGGCCATTGATATACAGCGGGGCATTCATGCGAAGAGCGTTATCGATCCGCTGCATCGTCCGCGGGTTCAGCGTGAGATCCGGTGCAATGTGCTCGGCCACGGCACTGATGACGGCCCAGACAGACTTTGGAGTTGCGCTGCAACGGCCGGTCAGGGGGCGGGCGCCCTCGGTGACGAACCAGTCGAGGGTACCGAATCCAGGGTCGATGACCAGGTTCGTCTGGTACTGCATTGATTCCAAAAGCTTACGGGGGACCGCGTAGTTATAGAAGGCGCCGCTCGGCTGCGGGAAGACTTTCACTCGGCGCACGTCTACCTTGAGGTTCTGGTCGGGCTTGATGGGATTCGGGACTTCGTGAACTCCGGTCAGGAGGCCCTTGAGTTCGTCGGCGTAGCGATCGTAAGTGGTCAACGGGAGGCCCACGACCATGTAGTCGACGGCCTGCAGCCGCATCTTTTGAAGAGCGCCGAGGAAGAGTGCGCGATAGATGCGGGTCGTTGAGTAGGCTGCGGCGACCTCGCGCTTATAAATTCCCTTCGATTCCGCGAGGGCGTCGGCGCCTACGGCATAGCTCTCGCCGTCGACCGCGACGACGATCCGATCGGCCTTGCTCATCAGGCCGCCGGTGAAATCCGATTGAGTGGCTCGCGGGGCGAGCGAAGGGAACAGACCGACCTGGGCGTCGCTGTCGATGTTGCGCTGGGAGGTGGTGTACTTGGTGTTGCCGTAGCCGACGTCGATGGCACGAACGATGGGCGGGGTTGCCTTGCTCATATAGGTTCTCCACAAGAAGTACGCAAAGCATATGGGCTAATCAGCTTCTTGACAAGAAGCTTGACCAGAAATCGGCCAGTTATCGGCCACGCGTGGGCGATAACTGGCCCATATCCGGCCAATATCCGGCCCGTTGCGTGGATTGGATGACAGAGGAGGGTTTGAAACGGCACCGGTCTGGGCCAGAAATTGGCCACTTACCGGCCAAGCGTGGCCAATTTACCGACGCTTACCGGCGACGTTGGCGAGATGATCAACGGAAACGGTGAACCGCCCTATCGTACTTCGTCTGACTTGCAAAAGGTATTGTAAAGAGAGTGTCCTGCCATGTGGCGTGAGACACATGAGCACCGGGGGTTTCGGGAATTTGTGTAAAAGGTAACGGTGTAGGGAAGCGATTTAGATTCTTGACAAGAAGCGCTGACCTATCTAATCTGCGAACCATCGACCGCACCGCACGGTGCGTTGATCGGCAGCTGGGCCGTATCTAGCCACCGACGCCCATCCCATAGGCAGCGTCGGGACCGGACGCGCAACGCGTCCAAAAGCAGGACAGTCGAGGCATTAGCCTCGCCCGAAATCCGATGAGGATCGCTCGGGCAAAACGCAACCCGTGGATCCCTCGCGGATTCACACGGCTCGCAAATCAGCGACGCCGGGCATCGCCCCGCTAGAACCTTTCATCTCGACAACGACCTCTGATTGCACGAAGGCCTCCTGCGCGAATTGCGCCGGGTTGGTCCGGCAAGCGTCACGCATTGAGCGTGCGATCTGCGTCAACGTCAGCACTGGAAGCCTCTGGCTCAACAAAAGCTCTCGCCGCTTACATTCCGTCAGGAAGCGTACGGCGAGAAGTTCTCGCAATACGGAATCGGTACACACCACCGACCCAAAATGTGTGATCGCTCCACCTGGAGCAGCCCGCCAGACGCCTGACCTACACGGGCGTTATCCACTGGCGCGAAGCGCATGCGCTTCTAGTCATTCCGATGACTCTCATTCCGCCGGACGCGGCTTCGTGCGAAACGCATGGAAGTCGACCTACTCGTTTTCGAGCGCCCTTAGAGGCGTATCGGGGGCGAGCCGGGTATCTGGCAACTTGCTCGAACCTCATCACGGGTTCGGAGGCTGCAAGGGAAGGAATGGGAGGAACCAGATTCGTTCGGGAAGCGCTTGGGGCGCTAACCGAGAGTCAGGAGGACGTCGCACCTCTTAAAAACGCGACAAAGGCTCCCCGCTTAGGACACAAGCGGGGATGGCGCGAAAGCGCATCTGTACGGCCGAGGGATCGGTTGTGCAGTTCCATAAGTTTCTAACGTACAGGCACTGCCACCCCCCGTCGCTACGGAAGGCGACAAGAAGCACCACGTAGGAATAGAAGCAAAGCCCCCCGGCCTCAAGCCCGGAGGGATTGGAGCGCCTATGCGCCGATCCCTGCGGGAATGAGACCGGGTGATGAATCGACGTGCTCACGCGCATACCGACAGAGCACACCAGGGCAACCAGGAATCAGGAGTGAAGGAATGGCGGACTTCTTCGATACGGATAGTAAAGCGGCGGATGCGCCAAGAGCGGGTACTCAGGCTTCCATTCCTCATGGGAACTGGAAGAAGCAGCTGTCCGACCTTCTCAAGCAACAGGAGAACCTGCGGACGGTTCGCGGCGACCGGCGCGCATCGGACAAGACGCTCGAAGCCCGTGGCCATATCCTCTATCAGGGATTTCAAGATCTGCGAATTCTCGGATACCGGTTCGACACGATCACCAGCTTCCGGGAGAAGCACTTGCAGGCGCTTGTGGATAAGTGGGTCGATGAGCGCAAGGCCGCGTCGACCCTACAAAACCGGATCACGACCTTCCGTATCTTCTGCAGCTGGATCGGTAAGCCGGATCTTATCGGCCCGACCGCGCGGTACGTGAAAGACCCGAAGCGGGCCACGCGCGCTCTCTCTGCGCAGACGGATAAGAGCTGGTCTGGAAACGGCGTGAACATCGACGAAAAGCTGGCCCAGATTCGCCAGGCCGATGAGCGCGCCGGACTGATGCTGCTCGCAGGCCGGACATGGGGGCTGCGACGCCTGGAGATGGTCTGTATCCGTCCATATGCGACCGTAGTAGTGGGCGGCACCACGAACATCGTCGCATTCACCGATGTGAAGGTGTCGCGTGAGGAACTGAAGGCCGCGATTGCCGCGAGCGGTTCAGGGCTTCCCATCAAGAAAGGGACGAAGGGAGGCCGGTATCGTGTGCTTCCTCTCGACACGCAGGAAAAGCTCGACGTACTCCGTCAGCTTCAAGCAGTGGTGCAGGATCGTGACGGCTTTCTGGGATGGCCGGGGGAATCGCTCAAGACCAATGCTCGCCGCCTCTCGTACATCGCCAAGAAGTTCGGGCTGACCAAGGCCGATCTGGGCGTCACGCTCCACGGCCTGCGGCACGAGGTCGCGAATAACGAATTCGAGCACCTGTCGGGTGTTCAGAGCGCGATCCGGGGTGGCAATAGTCCACTTCGCGGCGAAACGCGCGTGGCGGCTCAACTGGTGGCGCAGCTTCTCGGCCACTCCCGCGTGTCGATCATCAGTGCCTACTGCGGCAGCGTGGTCAACATGGGCGAAATCCAGAAGAACCGCGCGATCGCGGAGCTGGATGCGCTTCAGCCGCACCTTGAAGCGATCCGCGTGGCGCTCGAGCGTCACGGCTTCGTCAGCCTCTACATGGTCGGTGCTCGTGCGATGGG
Source organism: Burkholderia sp. (assembly GCF_018375725.1). Classification (GTDB taxonomy): domain Bacteria; phylum Pseudomonadota; class Gammaproteobacteria; order Burkholderiales; family Burkholderiaceae; genus Burkholderia. The sequence continues at coordinate 29,409 of NZ_JAHACR010000004.1, forward strand.
TAAGCGTCGCCCGCAGGACGTGGCCGTTCCGTACGAGTTCATGACATTTGGGGAGGCCGGCCAGCCCACGTATGCGCTGCGAGCGGAGCTCGAGGCGCTGCTTTCGACGCCCGTGTACGTCCGGATCATGTCCGAGGAAGGGGATGAAGCAAGTGCGACCTACCTGAACAACATGCTTCAGGTGATCGATGGCACGAACGACGGGACGGACCAGAACGCCGACGATTTCGGACTGGAAGATGGAGGCATCGATGCTGCTCTTGAGTCGTGATGGTGTCGGGGAGAACGGGCGGGAGGTTGCCTCCGAATGGGCGCGAGACGACCGGAACTGGGTTTGCCGGTCGGCCGAGGATCCGGTTCGCTGGATGCTCGGTCACGAAGCAGGCGCTGTGAAGGCCAAGCTCGTCGCGGATGGCGTGGACTATCGCCTGGTGCGCAATGGCTCGCTCCTCGATTTTCTGGCCGAAATCCTGACTGGAGCGGCCAGCGGGGTTTATGGCACCGCGGCTATGCCGATTCCGGTCAGCGATCGCTTGATGGGCGCAGCGGCTCGGGAGTTCCGCGACGAATTCGGTGTGGACCTCCCGGGTGCGTGGGGATCGCTCATGGCGTGGTGCGACGGGTTCCAGATTGGACGCATCGAAGTTTTCGGCACCGGCGGCGGCAGGACGGGCTACGTCTCGGCGGATGCGCCGCGCGGCATCGTGGCTGCGAATCGCTATCTCCGGTCCTCTGTTTCCGCCCGGGTGCTCTGGCTCGGCGCGATGGTCGGTGTCTCGTTCGGGATCGATCTCGAATCCGGGCTGACCGTGGGTGTCACGGATTCTGACCGGAGTGTGTGGATCGCCACGCGCCGGCCAGATGAAATGCTCGCGTGGCTGCTCGGCCTTGTGACGATCCGCGAGGTTGCCTTCCTCCATCCGCTGACCGAAGGCAATTGGCCTTCACATGTGGCGGACGTGCTCGCCTCTGCCGATCTTGTATCAGCCATTCCGGAGCGGCGCTTCCCAGGTCGCGCGGGCGAGCAGGATCGATTCGGACTGTAGGTAACCGGCTTCACGGTGCGGGCCCGGATGATTGGCGATGAGTGGTGGATTGTTGCGTACCACTCCGAGCGTCGCGTAAGAACTCGCTAACGAATCGCCATTTCGCGCAATCCAGTGTCTCGGAATGGCGGACTTTGGATGAATTTACGAAGTTTCGGCCTGAAAACGCTACTTCCGGTCGGCGATTTTGGATGTTTTCGGGTATTTCCCCGGGATTTTCGAGACTACACGCCTTGAATGCTGATCCCGGCCCTGCAGATTTGGTCACCATTGAATGGTGAGGAGAGGGTTGCAATGGATCTGCACTTGCTGTTTGACCTGATCCAGGGCGCCGCGAATCATCAACACTTCAACCCGGACGCACGGGTTCCCTTGAAGACCCTCGTCCCTCCGATCAGGTTATGACCCAGCAGCAACCCCCGCACGTGAAATCTCGCCCACTCGAACCCGATCCCTTCGCGTTCGAGCTCGCCGGTACCATTCTCGGGAAGCGCATCGAAACAGACCACCGCGACTACAACGCGTTGCTCGCGTGCCTGCGCGACGCCGGACGGCCGGTCGAACTGGCGTTCTATGGCCCGGATGCAGCGACTGCGCGCTCCGTGATCGATGCGGTCGCAGACGCCAACCTGCGGACGATTCCGGTTTTCCGGATACTCAGCCGCATCGCGAGCCTCAATCGACGCCAATCCGCGTCCGTGTCAGCGGATATTGCGCGGTTCGATCCGTCCAGACTGGGAGGGCGTGGTGCCGCCGGCCGCCAGCGCGATCGTGCCCGGTCAGCCGAGCAGCGTCTGTTGCTGGCGAATCGAATCCATCGCCTGACTGCGGAGCTTGAGCGCCGCGACAAGATTGGGCAGGGATAGGCGGAAAGGGCTGACGTCGGCGAGCAGGTGATGGTCAGAACCGCGGGGAGGATACCGCCCTTCAGTGCGTGAAGTGAATTGTGCGCTGCGAATCCTGACCGGATGCGTTAGAGGTGGCGGAAGAGCCGTAGCGCTTCCGCGCCAGCGAGCAGCCAGATCACGAGCGGTGCGAAGGCTCCAGCGAGCGAAGCCGCAATGAAGGGGAGACGCGGGGCTCGGCCCGAAGATGAAGCGTATGCACGAGCCCGGTCGATCGTCGCGCGGACCGTACTGCGCACCAGTTCGTCTGGTTCAGCCTGCGCATCCCAGCCGGAATACCACGCCATGTCCGAGTTGTGGATCTCGCCCACGAAAAGTGATATCTCGCTCGCGCTGGACAGCCTCGCGCGCTCGACGGCGTACTCGAGCATGTGGACGCTTCGCAACGGGATGTTGATATAAGGCTCGATGCGCGCCAGCCAGAACCAGTCCTTGTCTGGAAATACCGGACCGGCAAACCGGCCGGCCCGCCTGCGGCGACGGCAGTTCTCGACGAGGTATGCGTGCGGCGGCAGGAACCCGGCAATGCGGCGACGCTCATCTGGCGAAAGCAGGTGGAACGCAGGCGAGCCGCCGATGTACTGGAGGCGTCGCGTGCCGCCGGCGCCGAAGCGGTCGGTCAGCGTGCGGCTTTCGCGTCTCGCCTGCCGAACGACGCCGGCAAACTGCCAGGGCATCAGCGAAACCGCGATCTGCATCATGAACGCGTCGCGCGGCGGTATTTCGAGCCAGTCGTCCATCTCCACGTGAAGTCCTTCGAACAGCCGCATGAATTGGGTCTCGCCGAACCTCAGACCGGGCGCAGCCTTGATCGTCCGGTTGACGAACTCCCGGTAGTGCCGATTCGTTCCACCTCGCAGACCGTGCAGCACCCCGTACACCTGGCACCGGACGTTGCGGTAAGTGAAAGTAACGGCGTCCACATGTTCTGGCAGCGGCTGGTGGCCGCAGAGCAGGTCGTTCACGGCCACGTACTGTCCGGCCGGCGTGAATTGCGGAAGGTGTGGATCTCGGTGCATGGCGACGTGGGTTTGGTGGGAATTCTGATCTGCAGGCATATATACTTCCTGACAGGAAGCGAGAGGCGCAGGATAACCGATGTGTCCGCCAGACAGTGGATGCGTGGGGTTTTCGCCGCGTAGACGATTCCAGAAGCCAAACCTCGGAGAGCCATGCAGACATTGCCTGAAAATCCGGACAGGAACGACAGCCTGTTCTCACTGGCGCTCGATGCGTGCGTTGAGGCCGTCCTGATGCGGCTGCTCGTCACGGTCGGCGACCTCCATACGGAAGCGTTCGACCGTCATCGCCGCCGCGCTTGGGAATTTGCCGACAGGGCGGGCTATCTGTACGCCGACGAGCCCATGCCGCATCTGCTCGATGGAGACTCCGAGACGGTCGAAGGATGGGCGCAGGGAGTCGAGCGCCGGCGGAAAGAGCGACACGAGGCGGAGGAATACGCCCGGCGCCAGGCGCGAGAGACGTTGATCCGCGCAAAGAACTGGGCCGCGTTCGGGCTTCCCGCACCGGAGCAACTGCTGGTTGACCTTCAGCGCGGTGAGTCGCTCCTCATCTGCGGCCATCGGCTGTTTCCGGATGGGAACTGCGTGCGCTTCGCCGATCCTTTCGGCAATCACGGGTTCTTTTTCCTCGGCGATCCGTGGGGCATGACGGTCGCCGATATCGAGCCCTTCCTTACGGATATGGCCCACGGCGAGGAATGGCACGCTGGCTTCTACTGATCCACCGGGCGCGACAGGCTTGATCTGCCGCGCTGACCCGGTATGGTCTTTCCAGAACCACGGATTTCACGGAACAACACGGATGAATGACATGAACGGACAGGGCAACGGCGAGGAACCCGACTATCAGGCTGCGTTCAAGCGTGCGTGCGCAGACATCGGCGCGATCAATGCACTGCTCGGCTTCAACGATCATCCCGGTATCGATCGCATCCTTCGCGCGATCACCGATCTCCAGCTGGCCAGCAGGACCCGTTCGGTTCCGGAGGGGTTGACGGCCGCACTGATGCGATACGATGCTCTCATGGCATCCGTGGAAGGCTGCACAGACGGTGGCTGCGTGATCCGGGCGCCGAAGGGGATGCACACCAACGGCGGATGCCGCTGCACGCGCGCAGAGCACAAGATGCGACGTGCAATGTATGCGTCGCAAGAGCTGCGCCGCGCCGTCGCCGCGATCGCCGAGCTGCCGGCCACCAGCGCGACCTCGGTCGATGTGCGGGAAGCCTCGGGCGGAACGAGCGACGCGCAGGCGGCCCGCGCCATCGAGATTGCCGACCAGAGCATGGTCGAGCTGCTCCTTTCCCACGCGGTGCGCTCCGATGCGGTCACCCCGGCATTTGGGTTGTCGGCCGAAGACGGCACCGAAGTGGAAACGCTCGAGGAAGCCGACCCTGCCATCCAGGAGGCGTTCGAGTGGCTTGAATCGCGGGGCATGGCCGAACTCCTGGAAGAGGCCGGCGGCACGTGCATCCTGCTCAAGGGGCACTCGCTCGAGTATCTGAACCTCTGACCAGACGACCTTAGACAAGCAGCACGGCACCGAGGAATGGGGCAGGCGCAACTTTACTGGGGGCCGCGTGTCGCGGTCGATGCGCCAGCGTCAATGGCGGATGCAGCGTTTTCCGATTGACTGTCCCGGCTTCATTCGAGGGTTTCGACGATATCGAAGATGCCGTCGAACTGATGTGTCGGAAATGCCGTGCGCCACGCATGCACCTCTCGCTCCAGTTCCTCTCGCGTGGGAACGGGCTCCCGTCGTTCACCATTCTGCGCGGCGATCATCGCCCGATAGGCTTCTGCGATCGCCGGGCCGAGTCCCGGGCAATGCATCGCGGCTCCGCCCGACATGCAGATCCGCACGCCTTCGATCGCGCAACCGTGTTTCGGTGCGACCTGGACGTACCAGTCGCCATTGCCGCCGGGAAAGATGACGAGCGCGCGCTGCTCATCGTCGGGCAGATCCCGATCGTCTGTCACGTACAGGGCCTTCACGATATCGGACATGGAAACCTCTTCGGTTACGCAAGCAGCGGCTCGGGCTTGCATTTCCGGACATGAAACAGCGCGTTGGTTGCGTTGGTCATGCGACGGATGACCTGAATTTGCTCCGTTTCGGGCCGATCCGCATACGCGTTGCATGCCCTCAAGGCCTCCGAGGTGTCGGCGCTTTCGAACACAACCAGTTCGCCGAGATGCTTGCCGTCGTTGAAAAACGTCGCGATTACTTGGTGTGCCATCGTCGTCTCCGCTGGAAGGTCCCCGTTCAAATCATACCGATCATGTCCGGCATCTCAAGCCGGAGAACCATCCCCGCGAGCGCATGCCCGGCCGACTTCCTAACCGGACCAGCACCTCACCCAAGTCGCTGCACTGGCACTCGGTACGGCAGAAATAAGTGCCTGGCGGAAAACTAGTTCCTGATAGGAAGTATAGGAATAGAATGCGCCTTGTGACAGAACGATACGAGGGCGCAGGTATGCAGGATACGTCTGTAAATCCTGAACGGAACGATGCGGATGGCGGGGAGGTGGAAAGCCTCTTTTCGCTGGCACTGGACGCGCGGTGCGAGTCTGCGCTGATGTGGCTGTACGTGACATCGGGCGACGTGGGAACGCCGGCGTTCGACCGGCACCGACGTAGGGCGTATGACCTTGCCCGCCGCGCGGGGTATCACTACGCGGACGAGCCGATCCCGCATCTGCTGCGGGACGATGACGAGCTCACCCAGGCATGGGAACACGGCATCCACGACCAGCAGGTCGAGCGACGCGAAGCGCTGGCGGCCGTCGAACGCGAGGGCATCAAGAAGCTGATCGCGGCGAAGGACTGGCCTGCACTCAAACTCCCGTTTCCGGAACAGATTCTCGAAACGCTTCGTGACAGAAAGCCCGTTCACGTTGAGGGCCACTGCCTTTATTCCGAAGAGGACTACATCTACTGCGTGAACCCATACGGCATCGAACTCCTCGTGAGTCATGTCCAGGATCTCACTCCCGACGATATCGAGCACTTCCTTGCGGATATGGCGCTCGGCGAGGAATGGGGCCCGGTGCCGTATTGACGCTCAGCATCTTGAATTCCGCGCTTCGTCCGGCACGATTGGATGACACCGTGGATTCCCCGGGCTATCCGCCGCGGAGCACCCACGAGCTATTTCGCCGGACCGAACAGAAAATGAACGAACCAAAGAAGACACCTCGCAAACCTCGCCACTTGCCTGACCCGAACTTCGTTTCGACGACGGTGGATCAGTGGGGTGGAACGCTCGTGGAATGCCGCGACCTTTGGGATGGATACAGTCTGGACGATGCGGTCCTCGACAGTACGCCCCTGAAGAAGTGCCAGTGGGCGACGCTCTTTACGTACATGCACCGGCGCTTCGGTCCGCCGCATATCGGTGGCGACGATTACAAGGATCTGTCCGCCAGTTGGATGCTGACGACGCCGGACTGCGAGGTCTTCGTCCGAGTCAATCCGTCATTGAGTGGCCCGGGCTTTTCGTTTTCGCCTTATCTGGTGATGCCGCGGGATGCCACGAAGCGCGCACACCGCGCCAGTGATCTGAACTTGCCGGCCGATCGGGTGGTCGCCATCCGGAAGGCGTACCGGGCGACTCTTCTTGATCTCCTGCGCCCTGTTTGCGTCCGAGACCACCACATCAACGCGCTGGGACAACTCGGGGATAGCGCTCTCGATCAGGCTCTCGTGGAATGCGACGACGACGAGAGCAATGCCTACGAGTTGCGATTCCATCCTTCCTGCGGTTACGCCATGCCGCTGGGGCTTTTCGGAGGCAATGAGTGGCCGATCTTGTGCTCCTTGATCCGCCACCTGGGCGATGGTGACCTGGAAGCAGGGCGCGTGAAAGCGCTCCAGGTGCTACAGCGCGACGTCTATGCCGAAGCGGCGGGCGCCGGATGGCAAGTCCACCGGCTCATGCTACTCGGCGCCAGGAATCAGCGTGAGGCGGTCGCTGCCGGGCTGGGACTCGGCGCGGACGACGTTGCCCGTTTCGATGATGAATTCAGAGCGCTTCACGATCGCGAAAACCCGAACCGGTCCATCGTTGCCGAGATGACGGACGCGGCCGTCGATTCCGCATCGGATTTTTTGCATCGGCTTGGCTTGCTCGACGCGGAGCTCGAGGAGACCGTTCGCGGAATGCGGCGCGAGAAGGCTGTTTCGGAAGCGTGGGCCGAACTTGTGGTGATCGCCAACGATACCTTTCCCGACGACGTGGCGTTGCCGGCAGAACCGTACTCGATGGACGGCGAGCTTCCCGTGCAGTTGAAGGCAGCGTTCAACGGGATCGGACGTACTGACCTTGCGGACTGGGTGGACAAGACCGTGGCAAGGCCGCAGGGACTGGGGGCGCTGGCGGACATTACCTTCCACCTTTCCTCTCAGGCCAGGGAGCATCAGGACGACAAAGCCGCCGGCCTCACTGCCTGATCCCGGTAGGAACTGGCTTTTCAACCCGAATGGGATGGTCAACACTAAATGGCTGACATGGACACGAATGCGATCGCGCAAAAGCTCAAGGATCTCGACTGGTCGAGCGTGCCGGTGCGAAACCGGGAAGCAATCGAGCAAGCGATCACGGCGCTGCAGCGCGTCGATCCGAACACGCCCGTCGCCGGTACTGCGGTGGCAGCGTCGGCGGACGAGCGGGCGGCGGAGGCGGAGATGTGCGAGGCATTCGCGCGGCACATGGGCGAAATTTGGCCGACGGCGTTGGATACCAAGCGCCGTATTTGGTCGCTCGCGTGGGGCGCCTCGCGTGCCAGCGCATCCTCTGCCAATGAGAAGGGGACGGAAGGGGCAAAAGCGATCGCCTATCGTGTGCTGCGCCGAAATACCGTGAGCGGGGAATGGGTGTCGGACGGTCGGCATTGGAACGATGGCGCTCCGACTGCCACCCTGCTCGCCGAGACGGCAGCGCGCTCCGATGAATGGCGTGTCGAGATTGCATACGCCACCGCGCAGGCGGCGGAACAGGTGGCGATTCCGAAGCCGATTTATCAGGCTCGCCAGCATTCCGACGAGGAAGCTCGATGGGACGACGTGCACGAGGCCACGCATTCGGCCTGCGCAGCTCAGCCGCAGTTCTATGAAACGCGCATCGTCTACGACGCCGCCCCGCAGCAGCCCGCGCGGGCCGTCGCCAGCTTGCTCGCGGCACCGATTCCGATGCTGTTGTTCTGCCCGGAATGTGGTCTGCAACACGTCGATGCGCCCGAGCCTGCGCGCGATGGCGAGGAGGCGTGGGATAACCCGCCGCATCGGTCACATCTGTGTCGAGGCTGTGGAACCGTATGGCGACCGGCCGACGTTGCGACCGTCGGCGTGGCCAGCATTCAGACGACTGGCCAGGCGGATAACTGGGATCGCTTCGCCCGAACCGTCGCGGCCGGCGCTGTACGAACGGTAACCGTCGCCGAGGTCGAAAAGAGTTTCCTGCGCAAGCTGCTCAGCTTTGCGTGGGAACTCGACATCATGTGGCATCGCGATCGGAACGAAATCCGCCGCATCAAGCTGGACGTGCGCGACGGCGTGTCGATGGCACCACCCCTGGTCGAGCAGCGTGTCGATCTCATTCGGGAATTCGTGTCGACGGCCCGGAACGCGATTTCCTCCGGTGGCGGCGCGGGCGGGGAACTCGCGACGCCGGATCAAGCGACCGAGGCGGCGCGGTGAGTCAGATAACGCGTAGACCGAACGCCGGCGCGACCCGAAAAAGCGTGCTGGGCGAGGTTAGGGAGGTCACCCTGGCGATCGAACTGATCGAGCTCGGCGCACGGTTGCAACTGCTGGAGTCCGAGACCAGCCTGTCGCGTGATCGTCTGACCAAGCTCTACAAGGAGATCAAGGGCGAGTCGCCGCCGAAAGGCATGCTGCCGTTCTCGACCGACTGGTTCATGACGTGGCAGCCGAACATACATTCCTCGCTGTTCTACAACATCTACCTCTTCATGCTGCGGGAGGCTCGCTGCGATTCGGTCCAGGCGATGGTGAAGGGTTACCGGCTCTACCTGGAAAACATCGAGCGGGACGATGACGAAGCGGTACTGACTCTCACGCGCGCGTGGACGCTGGTGCGCTTCTTCGATTCGGGTTTGCTCACGATGGCGCCGTGCACGCGCTGCGGCGGGAAGTTCGTCATGCACGCGCACGATCCACATCACAGCTTCGTGTGCGGACTCTGCGCGCCGCCGTCGCGGGCCGGAAAAACCCGCAAGGCAGCGGTGACGGCCTGTGGCGACCACCCGGACTGATTCCAGACAAGAACCCTTCACGACCGAACTCATGCGCTATCAAACCCAATCCGCGGATTCTCAAGGCCTGCTCCTGTTCGAAGACGAAGAAGCCGCTGCGCGGCGAGCCGCGATCGACGAGCTGCACGTTAGGACCGCGATCTACACCGCCAGTCCCGTCGTTGATGACCTACTCAAGCGCCTCGGCTGGCCGGACGGAAACGGTCGTCTCGTCGATCCGAGTTGCGGCGACGGCATGTTCCTCGCACGTGCGCTCGACGCGCTGCTCGCCGCCAGGCCGTCCGGGTTCGATCCTCGAGGCCAGATCGAGGGGTGGGAGATTCACCCGGCGGCGTGCGTCGATGCGCGATCGCGCGTCGCGGCCGTTCTTGCCTTGCACGGCTGGTCGACAGCACGCGCGGCGATGCTGGCCAACGACATGGTCCACAACCGGGACTTCCTGACGGACGGGCCGACGACGCCCCAGTGGGACATCGTGGCGGGCAACCCGCCGTATCTGCGCGCCGCCAACGTGCCCGATCTGCTCCGGAACGAATACAGCCGCCACGTGCCCGACTATGCCCGGGGCGACATGCTGCACAGCTTCCTCGAGCGATGCAGCCGCACGGTGCGCCCGGCGGGCCGTATCGGGCTGGTGACGGCGGACAGGTGGATGGTCAATGCTGGTGCGAGTCGTCTGCGCGAGCGGCTTGGCCAGCGCCTGTCGCTTGCCCATGTGGAGCGTCTGAGCGCCGAGACGGCGTTCTACCGGCCCAAACAGCGCCGCGCCGGCTCGCCGCCGCGTGTGCATCCTGTGGCCGTGGTGCTCGTATCCGACGACGGCGCCGGGCAGAACCTGAGCGGCAAGCCGATACATCCGGGCGTGGATGAGTCCCGCTACGAGGGCATGCAGCTGCTCGGCGACTTCGCGGATGTGCGCATCGCGCCGTGGCTCGGTACTGAAGGGGTGTTCGTGGTCGACGCCGCAACGGCTAGCCGCCTGCCGCCCGAGTGCCTGGTGCCGGCCATCGACACGGACGATATTCAGAACGGAAAGCTCGGCACGCCGACGCGCTGGGCGATCCGCACGCTCCCCGGCGAGGAACCCGCGCCGGAAGTCATGGCGCACCTGGCGAGCCGGATGCACCTGATGGCCAAACGCGGCCAGCAGGGCAAGGTATGGATGCCGCCGGAGTCCTTTCATGCGCTCGATCTGTCGCGCGAGTCGCTGATCGTGCCGCGGATCGCGAAGACGCCGAAGGCCGTGCGCGTGCCGCCGGGCATCCTGCCAATCAATCACAATCTCAGCATCGTCGCCGGCGGCGCGGTCACGCTCGATCAGGTCGAGGAGGCGCTGGCGTCTCCGATCGCGGCTGAGTGGGCGCGGGACTATGCGCAGCGCCTTGAGGGCGGTTACCTGTCGCTTACGACGACGCTCCTGCGGCGCATGCCGATGGCGAATGTGCCGATATGACCGCGCACGGGCGCCGGAGATCGTCCTCTGGCAGGTGGCCGCTCTGATCCTTACAAGATCCTATCCTTCGAGCTCAAGATTCGGAGCGGAAAGCCGTTATATCGGGGCGGAAGTTTTGTGCTTACGCCGCGCCAAATAAGGAGGTACCCATGCTGACACGAGCATCCAAAGCACAATCATGCCGATTAGTCTCCGCCTTGGTCGCGGGGTCGCTTGCAGGCGGCCTTTCTCTTGACGGGTTGGGACTGCCATCGCCGGTCGCGAGCGCGATCGGCGGAACGGTAGCAGCGGCCGTATTCATGAGCACGCGAGTGCGGGACTTCTGGTATGCCCGATTCGGCGAGCGCCAGGCGTAGGCGTTGCATTCCACGACTGACGTGGCAACCGGAACAAGCTGATCGAACAAGGGAAAACTATGAGGCGTGGGACCATGTATCGATTGCTGGCCGGCGTCTCGATGTGCGGCTTCGTATCTTTCGCATACGGCTTCGGTATGGGACTTGAGACCGAGCCTGAAAAGCTCGTTGCTGCATTTGGCGGCGTCATTGCGTTTACTGCCGCCGTCATCAGCCTCGTAATTCACAACGAGTTGGAATGGTAGGAAATAAATCGGCACGTGAGTGCCCCGCACCGGCCGGTAGCCGGTAGGAAAAACGATCAAACCATGAAGATTTTCGTTGCCTGGACTCTCATTGCGGCGTGTGGCATCTCTACGTCTGTCGGCGCGCAGACGCTGAATCCTGCTGATCGGTATGACATCAAGAGCGCGGCTGAATGGGCTGCGCGAGACGCGACCATGAAGACAGGTGAACCTGTCGCTGGTCAAGGCGGGTACAGCGTACCGGTCACGATTGCGGACACAAAATGCAAAGTGTTCGTGCGTCCGTACACGCCGAAGTCCGACATGGAGCCGCCGCGTCGCTGGAAGGCGGACGCGGCTGTGTGTGGCAAGTGACCGGAAAAGAGGGATAGATGAATATCACTACGGTAACGGCGTTGTCGTTGGGCATCATGGGCCTGTGCTTGGTCATCGGTGGAGCGACGCGGGCGCGCCCAAAGCAAGCTTGGGTCTGGTATGTCTGCGGTGTATTTCTGATTGGCGGCGGAGTTCTTTACAGATTCTCGGAGCCGGCAGAGGGACGGCTTTGTGCGGCCGGTCAAGCTCCCAACATGTCCGCTGATGGCAAACTGCTTGTGTGCGTCCAAGACATGAATTGGAAGCGCTCTAACTGACGAGGGAAAACAATGGAAAGCACTTTTCAGGTCGGCGATGAGGTGACGTGGACCAGCCAGTCCAGCGGATATACGCGCACGAAGACGGGGACCATTGAAGAGGTCGTTCCGGTGGGTAAGCAGCCCGACCGCAAGTTCGAGCAACTGTATCGTGGCACCGGTGTAGGCATCGGCCGCGATCACGTGTCGTATGTGGTGCGAGTGCCCGGCAAGACGGCAAAGTCGGCTGGCACGCTGTACTGGCCGCGTGCAGCCTCATTGTCAAAGGTCATTAAGTGAGATTGGAAAAATGATGAAGGTAGCTGCGAACACGGAGCGTCTACCACGCTGGAAAGATTGTTTGGTCTTTGGCTTTTCTGGCCTGACGGTATTGCTTGTCTTGTTGCTCTCGAAAGGCGCGGATGCGGCACTGTGGTTCGGCGGCCGTTGGGGCGGCTTGACGGCATTGTTGCTGGTGGTGACGGCGCTCCGCCAACGTAGCGACATCGCGCACGTTGACCTGTAAGTTACAACCGAAACATGGTCCAAAAAATCAATATCCTCCTCGATCCGCCGACACAAGCTGAAATTGATGAGGCTCTCCACGCCGACAATGAGTACATCAGGGCGAACCGCTACGAAGATCGCCCCTCATTAGGTGAGCGCATCGCACATGGTCCCGGCATATTGGGGATAGAGGTATTGGTCGGCGCTGTCGTTCACGCGTTGGGCGACAAACCGCAGCAAGTAGTTTGCTCAAGCTCGCCGTGGGAGTCGTGGCCGGGAGCGCTCGATTGGGATTGGGCGCAATCCATGCTCACCGAGAGGTATGCACACAAAGTGCGCGCAATGGGCCGTGACCTTGCGCGTTGTGAGGTCACTGCGCTTGCAGACCAACTCGCTCTCGAACGAGAGGCTAAGTCGGTAGCGAAATCCGCGCGTGAGACCGTTGCAGAGGCCGGTTCAGCGTTGAAGGATGCGGGCACCATCGCTGGAAACATAGCGGATACCATCGTTTCCAATGTCTTTCGGCGAAAATGCTGAGTCGGAAACTGGATGGGCGATGAGCAAGGAGCAAGGAGAAAGCAATGAACGTATTCGTTGTTCTTGATAATGCAATGGGCGGGGATCAGTACGCTGGTGTTCATCGGGTTCGTCCCGAGGATAGGATGGGGTCCAGGGTAATTGAGGTCGAGGTAAGAGGTGCTCAGACGGACCCCCAGTTCGTCTTCATCGCCCAAACCCTGGATCCGACGATGGATGTACATCGCTTCAAGGGCGTGTACGGCGATTTTGAAACCGCCCATCGCGCGTCAGGTCATAGAGGCGCTACGCTTCGCATCGAGTTGTGAGGCAAGCGATAGCGTGAGCCTCTGATCGAGGACAAGGTAGTGGCGTCAATCATCCGAAGCGCTTGCGACATCGGGTAGCGGGAAAGAAGACATCGAGACGCGCCGCGCCGGCGCGCCGCCGCGCGTGCATTTAGTGGCCGTGGTGCTCATATCCGACTGCGCCGGGCAACCACAAGAGCCAAATTGCCGAGCAGGCGCTGAAGTACTTCCGCATGCTTTACGACGTCGAGCGCGACGTCGCGGAACTGAAGCCCGAGCACAGATGTGAGGTTCGCCAGGAGCGCGCTCGGCCGATCGCCGATGCGTTACATGAGTGGCTGCTTGCCCAGCGCAAACTGGTCTCCGAGGGATCGGCGATCGCCAAGGCGCTCGACTACAGCCTCTAGCGCTGGGAGGCGCTCACGCGTTATCTGACCGATGGGCACGTACCGATCGACAACAATTGGCTGGAAAACCAGATTCGCCCGTGGGCCTTGGGAAGAGCGAACTGGTTGTTCGCCGGTTCGCTGCGCGCCGGGAAGCGGGCCGCCGCGATCATGAGCCTGATCCGGTCGGCGCAGCTCAATGGGGACCTATCCGTGATTTCGTGGGCGGGGCATATCATGAGGTGTAAAAGTCATGGATATGCCAATGAAGAAGAAAAGGCAAACTGTAGCGCGTCAGGCAGCGGCCCGCGGGCCGCTGCCTGAACTGCCCAAGGAACTGCTGGACCAGTTGGTCAAGGGGCCGATGACGCCGGCCGAGGTTCAGGACCTGATGCTGGCGTTCAACAAGGCAGTCATCGAGCGCGCGATGGGCGCCGAGATGAATCTGCATTTGGGCTACCGACCAGGCCAGTCCAAGCCGCCCGGGCAAGCCAACGAGCGCAACGGCGCCAGCGGCAAGACGGTCATCACCGATCGGGGCCCAGTTCGGGTCGAAGTCCCCCGCGATCGCGACGGCAGCTTCGAGCCGATCCTGATTCCCAAGCACGAGCGCCGCTTCACCGGCTTCGACGAACGCATCATCGCGATGTACGCTCGCGGCATGAGTGTGCGCGAGATTCAGGCCTTTCTGGCCGAGAGTTACGGCACCGAGGTATCTCCCGATTTCATCAGCTCGGTCACCGACGAGGTGATGGCCGAAGCGCTGACTTGGCAGAGCCGCCCGCTCGAAACGATGTATCCGGTGGTGTTCTTCGATGCCCTGCGGGTCAAGATCCGTGACGATGGTGTGGTCAGCAACAAAGCCGTCTATCTGGCCCTGGGCATCCAGGCCGACGGCCAGCGCGACGTGCTGGGCCTCTGGATCGAGCAGACCGAGGGCGCCAAGTTCTGGCTCAAGGTGTTCAACGAACTCAAGACGCGTGGCTGTCAGGACATCCTGATCGCCGTGGTCGATGGCCTGAAGGGGCTGGCCGAGGCCATCAGCGCAGCCTATCCCCGCACGACCGTTCAGACCTGCATCGTGCATCTGATCCGCAACAGTCTCGAGTACGCCAGCTACAAGGACCGTAAGGCGCTCGCCGCAGCGCTGCGCCCGATCTACGCGGCCGCCAGCGAGGAGGCGGCAAGGCAGGCACTGCAAGACTTCGCTGACGGCCCTTGGGGCGCGAAGTACCCGACCATCGTGCAGTCGTGGCAGCGTGCATGGGAGCACGTCATACCGTTCTTCGTGTTTCCGCCGGAGATTCGACGAGTTGTCTACACAACGAACGCCATTGAAAGTCTGAACATGCAGTTGCGCAAGATCATCAAGACTCGTGGTCACTTCCCGAATGACGAGGCCGCGATCAAGCTGCTCTGGCTGGCGCTGCGCAACGTGCTGGCCAAGACCGTGCGGGCCGCCTTCGACTGGAAATCAGCGATGAACCAGTTTGCTATCCTGTTTGGCGAGCGATTCACGCAGGCGCGCGGATAACGCGCTGTTCAACCGCCTCGCCCACAAAAATGCGGACAGGTTCCTCAATGGCCACGATCCGTACATCTACCTGAAAGACGTGCTCACCCGACTGCCTACTCATCGCGCCGACGATATCTCGAAATTACTTCCGCATCATTGGTTATCCGTCACCGGTCAAGGGCAGTGACGGCGACCCACTTGCAGACGAGGAACTACCGGCATACCTCAAGGACCTTAAGGCCGAGGGAGTCGGCCAGCGCTGTTGCCTCCTCCGGTGTCTCGCAGCAATCAATCCAGAAGGCAGTACCGGCCACGGCGATTGCGTAGGGCGGAACATCGCTACCGCATTCGTTCTGCTTGTAGATCACCACTTCGGCACCCGCCTCGAGGAAGTCGGTCATCTCGGTACGACATTCCGGAAAAACCTTTGCAACGTGGTTAGCTTGGGCAACTGTAAGACGCATGGGGAAATAACTCACTGGGAACGGACGACACGAGAGACGAACTCGGGGACACCGACACGCTATCACATCGCGTCAGTCGGGCAAGCTGAGGAGACGCCGCGAAATACTGGCTGTCCAGATGTGTTCCCCGGGTGCTTACGCTCATTCGATCCAAAGTGGCACGTGTTCCGGTCGGTGTCAACGGCAGTCGGAACGCCACGAGCGGCCATGAGTACCAGCATGCGCCGGGTGTTTCCACTGCCGGGTGGCAATGTCTGATCGCGGCATATCCGTATCGCATTGGTTTTTGCACCTCCCTTAAGAACCGTTGCCTTTCGCCGTAAATAAGGAATATTGGGTCGCACGGCAATGGTTGCGACGGCGCGGAGCGGGCGATCCAGCCTGCTGGAAAGCACGAAAGAGAGTTGCGAACATGATGATTTTTTCTGAAACGGGGTCGCTCAATCAGCCCGAAATCGCGATCGCGAACAGAATCCGCAAAAGACGCGAAGCTTTGGGCTTATCCCGGAAATCGGTGGCGGAGTCCAGTGGCATACATCTGTCGTCAGTCACCCGCTGGGAGCGAAGGGGCGTGCCGGCTTATATGTCCCGCAGCACTGACGTGCGACGGCTTGAGCGTGCGCTGAAGGTGTCCGCCGGCTGGGTGTTCAGTACGGAACACCCAGCAGAGGGCGACGAGCCGCAGATTTCGCCAGAAGCCTCCTTGCAGGCTCGGCTGCGTACCGCGGGTGATCGCGCCCGGATGCGGCGGGAAACGCTGGGCATCGCGCGCAATCATCTCGCGTTGCGGCTTGAGGTTCGGGACGTCACGCTCAGGCAGTGGGAGAACGCCGGCGTTCCGCATTCCCTCGGTGCTGACAAGATCGACGCGTGGGAGAAGGCGCTGCAGGTCGAGCCCGGCTGGCTTATGGGCAAAGATCCGGCGGCGCCGTCGGTGTCGCTGCAGCCCCTGCAGGCGGGGCCAGCTGCAGCCAACCGTACGGCGGCGCAGGTCATCCTCGAGGCCGGGAGAATCCTCGCGCTGGCGACGCCAAAAACGGCGGAGCGCAACGCGGCTCTGTTCGCCGCGCGCTATGGCGTGAACGGCGGCGGGCGTACGCTTGCTACCGTCGCCAGTGAATACGGGATTACCGAGAGCCGTGCATGCCAGATCCTGGGCGCGATGCGCAAGCGGGCGTCGGAACTACCAGCGGAATTTGCCGGGACCTTCGATCTGCTCGACGCCACGGCAAAGCAGCACCTCCCATGCACTCCCGAGCATCTGGAAACCGCTCTGCGCCCGCAGCTCGGCGAAGGGCTGCTTATAGAAGACGCCTGGCGCTTCGCCATGGACATCTTGGAAAAGCCGCTCCTGTCTCTCGAAACGCATCTGTACGATGACTCGGCTGTGGCGCCTGTCGAAAACGAACGGACGGCCATCGTACGGCAGATGGCCCAGTCGATGATCACGGCCGTGGGTGCAGCGCACGTCGGCGTCCTTATGGGCTACGCCATAGAGCTGGGCTGGAGCATCGAGGCTGTCGGTTCCATTCGGGAAGTGATTCAGAAGGGGCAGGGATTTGAATGGCTCGACCGCAGGGAGCGCAAAAACCCTGAGTGGTTCTGGTATGGGGAATCATTGCGCAATAACCCCGTGATCGTCGCACTCCGGCGTGTTTCCTCTGTCGCCGACGCGCCGATCGTCGCCGATGTTGCGATGGGCGCCGTCGAACGCATACGGGAACTACGTTTAAGCCGGGAAGAACGTTGCGCGACGCAATACCCGGTACCGCCATGGTTTGTCACCACGGCGATCCTTGCGCGAGCCGGATTCCTCGCTGGAGCGCCAGGGCGATACCGGCCTGCCACGCCCCTTGATCCAAAGAGCGAACTGACCGAGCAGGAATATCGGCTGTATTCGGCGTTTAAACGGTACGGCCCCACAATGAGCTGGGAAACCCTTGCGGCAGATCTCGTTGATACGGGCGAAATGAACGAGATGACCCTTCGCGGTCTGCTGTCCAGGTCTCCGATCGTTGTTACGCAGTCCCTCGGCGTCTACACGCTGCGCGGCGCGAGTCCGTGTGCGGCGCCGGCTGAAAGCATGGCGGCCTGAGACGCGAGGCATCCAGAGGCACGATAAGGCGTGGGCCCGGTCTCTGGATAGCTGCTCGCGCTGATCGGGCACAATAGGCGTTCCGACCCGTCTGAGGAGCGTCCATGCCCGCCCGAATCCCACTCGATCCGAAGCTCCCTCGCGACTTCGACGATACGCCTAACGATGCTCGGACCAAGGAAGAACTGGACGCCTGGTGGGATCATCCCTTCGGCGTGACGCGACCTGACGGTAGCATCGCGGTCAGGTGCCTGGACGGGGGCGCGTGGGACCGGTCAACGTCGTACGGCATTGCCGAGGACCACGACAAGGCCTGCGCGCTCGCTGCTCAAAAGCTGGCGGAATGGTTGAAACTCCGCGAGCGCCCGGTTGTGCACCTCGACGTGAAGCCGCAACTTGTACTGATGCCGCAGAGGCCGGACGACGAGATGCGGGTTCTCCGGACGTTTGAGACGACCGAGGAAGCGAGCGTCTACATGACCGAGCACTACCCGAGGGAGTCGGCGCGGTCGGGCGAAAACGGGGAGTCGGACGGCCAGCAAGCCTGAGCGTGCCGCCCGGCCATTCGGTTACGCGCCGCCGCCTGGCCTGGCGCCGTCAGCGGCCATGCGTGCAATGTGCAGTAGTCCTTGCGCGATGACGACGTTCGCGTCGTGCGAAACGTTTGTTGCGCCGTTTTTCAGGACCGTGAGGGGCATCTGCGAGGCGATCTTCTCCCACTCGGCAAGAAGGCGTGCGGGGTCCGGGTGTGTCTTGAACAGAACGCCCAGCGCCGCGGTGAACACCGTCGCCGGGTCGGCGCCGTCGGCTTGAGGCAAATCTGTCTGAGGTAAGTCCGTCACGATACCCTCCGATATGAGCGCTGCCGATGCCAAAAGGTCAGGCTCGATGGTCGAATACCTGCAGCGTGTCGTGCCGATGATGGCAGGCGCGATCGCTGAAGCGGCGGTCAACGCGGCCCGTCGAGCGAGAGTAGCGGTGTGCCCGGCGTCCAGCGAGGCAGTTCCGTGAAGCCGAGGCCCAACAAGAACTCGCGTACCTCCGCCTCGTCCTTGAACGGCATGAAATAGCGCGCGCCTGAACTCCAGCCGGGCTGGCGGGTTTCAACGACTGGATACCGTCCATCCGTCGACATGCGACCCATGCGAAAGACCGCGCCCGGGGCCGCGCGTTTGCCGACCTCATCGTTCATTGCGATCAGCCAGCCGTCCACCACTTCCCGAACTATTACCGTCATCATCGTCCCGTCGAAAAAGTGGCGCACGCCGCCTGAACGGATTCTACCGGCTCTGTGTAGGCGGAATCGAATGCCATGCCCGGGCCGGATTCAGGCGGCGAGTCGGTGCTCGTAATAGGGGCGGTCGCGGTCTTCGAGAATTGCGTACTGCGCCGCGAGGTTCGCTGGGTCCGGGTTGAGCCAGGCGTCGACGTTCTCGGGCTTGATCGGGATGATGCAGCGGTACGAATACCTCGTTTTGTTAGTAATAAATGGGTTGACAGACATCGTCCTGTGTACTGCTATTCAATTTCTTGAAGTCGAGTAGCGGGATGGAATTCGGGGGAGATTTGGCAACCTATGGATGATCCGGAAATAGGGCGGCTGCATTGCCTCGCGGCGCGCGCGATTGCTGACGGTGCCGACGACCTCGTGATGCGCCAATGGCGCGTGCCATTCAAGCAAGCAGCGAAGATGTTGCGCGAGGCCAGCGCGTGAGGTACGTACGCGCCACTGATGAGTTTGTCTTCGCCGGACGCCCGCGGCCGGGATTCCCCTTGATCCTCGACGATTCGATGGAGCCGGCGCAACCGTTCCATGACTACCTGCTGTACCGATTGCTTGAGAGCGGAAAGGCGCTTGATCAAAAGACGTGGGAGGCGTACGGTCGCCGGCTATGGGATTTCGCTCGATTTCTACAAGCGAACGAATGGTGTTGGGACGATCCATTCATGTCGGTTGGGCAGAGCGTCGTCAGTGTTTACCGCGATTGGCAGGCCCAAGACCTCAAGCTGGACCCCGCAACCATCAACGCCCGGTTGGAATTGGTCACGGCAATGTACCGGTGGGCACATGAACGCGGGCGGATCGACCGCTTGCCCTTCACCTGTTCCGACGTCGCAGTGTACGGCATTGAGCATGACCTGACTCATATCACCGGCGGTCGGAAGAGGTCGAGCCGTCCGGCAGTGCTGCTCAACGAGTGGAACAAGGAACCTGCGTTCCTGACAGCCGATCAACTGAAGATCGTGCGGCAATCGATTCGCTCTGCAGCGCAGCGGCTGCTGTTCGACCTGATGGCGCGGGTGGGTTTGCGCTCAGTCGAGGCACGTACCTTCCCGCTGTCGTACGTGGTTGATCCACGGACCCAAAAGGCTTGGAAGCCAGGCACCTTTATCGACGTGCGCCTCGACCCACGGGACATGGAGATCAAGTTCAACAAGTCCCGCGTTGTGCACGTGCCATACAGCCTGATGGAGGACATGTACGCATATACGACATTCGAGCGCAACGGTCTTGCCGACGCGGCAGACCGCAAGGAACTGATCCTGACGATTCACGGGCAACGCTACAGCAAGGAATCCGCGGTGAAGGTCTACACCGATCTCAGCAACACGGTGGGCTTCCGGGTGCGCCCGCTCATGCTGCGCCACAGCTACGCGATTCATACCCTGCTGCTGCTTCGCAGCCGTCCCGAGATACCGATGGAGCCGCTCATGTACGTCCGCGACCGCCTCGGCCACGCGAGTGTCCAGACCACCATGGTGTATTTGCAGCAGATAGAGCGGCTGCTGGGCGCAGAGGCGCTCGCGATGATGGACGAGTTTGACCGGCTCTACGGGGTTGGCAAAGCATTGGCCACGGCGCCGCATGCATCCACAGTCGATCCTCGACACTGAGCGACGCCATGGTCAGAAAGAAGAACTACAACGTCAGCGAGAATCGCGCCGCACCGGTCGGTGTCATATCGGCATCACTCGAACGGCCGAAGCCCGGCGCCGACGACGCCTGCATCGACATGGTCGCGCTGTTGGGGCTCGAGGCACGCTTTCCTCAGAGAATCAAGACGCTCGACCTTCGTGACTGGCTGGGCCGAGGCATCGACGACTGGGTATGCTCATCGGGCTTCTGCCTCAAGGCGATGCTGCTCTCGGGTGCACGCGCGACAGCCTCCGTCACCACGTACTTCGGGCAGCTGC
This sequence comes from Burkholderia sp., assembly GCF_018375725.1. Classification (GTDB taxonomy): domain Bacteria; phylum Pseudomonadota; class Gammaproteobacteria; order Burkholderiales; family Burkholderiaceae; genus Burkholderia. The sequence continues at coordinate 50,312 of NZ_JAHACR010000004.1, forward strand.
CTTACCTGTTCGAGTACCTCGCGGGCAGTTCGCAAACCCCGCTGCCCCAGCGACCCAAGTTGCCGTCGGACCTTTCCCCGATGCATGTCCAGCATTTCATCGGATGGTTGCAGAAGCGAGCTCAGGCTGAAGGCTGGCGACCGAGTTCGACGCGCAATACCTACAGGGGGGTCAAGGCCGTACTCGCCGAAATGTTCGCGCAGGGCTTCATCGAGGGCGAGCCTTCTCGCTTCTTCCGGCGCGGCGCGTTGCCCTGGAGCAGCGAAGACAGCCTGCAGACTAGCCTGAGTGACGCGGAGCAAGAGCGCCTGGCCAAGGCGATCAAGTCCGACCTCGTTGATGTTCACCACGGCCGCTTGCAACTGAAGCAAAGTGCCGTGCAGGGACTCAGGCTGTTGTTGGTGGCACACCGTCAAGGGCTCAACCCGACGCCCCTGCTCGAAATGTGCCGCGATGCCTTAGCGCCGGGATTTCTGCCTGGCACGATCCTAATTCGTACTGCAAAGCACCGCAGCAAGAAGATTCGTTCCAATGTTGGCCGCTCCGCTCTTGGACGGCACGCATCAAATCAACCGAACGAGCAAGCTGACGAGCAGAACCTTTGCTTCGACCTCTCCGAGGGCGCAGTCTTGCAGCAGGCCATCGCAAGCACCCGCGAACTGGTGGGTGAGGCGCCATCCGCGTTCAAGACACGGATCTGGCTGTATCGCGCTGAAGCAAGTGCAGGGTCGACAAAGAGGGGCAACATCACGTGCCTCGACAGCAAGTCCCTCAACAGGGCAATCGAAGGCGTCATCGAACGCCGCAGTCTACTGGGAGACGGCGGCCTGCCGTTGCGCGTCAACCTGAGTCGCCTGCGTAAGAGCCGCTTCGACCGTGCTCTGCGTACCGCCGACGGCGACATAGCCATCACCGCCAACCTGATGGGCAACACACCGAGGGTCGCCGGAGTGAATTACCCGTCGATGAATGAGGCGCGCAAGGCCGATGCAGCGAGCTTCATGAACGGCGACTATACCGTTTTGATGCGGGCCGAAGCACAGGCTCCGAGGGGGAATGAGATTCGGCCAGTGCAAGTGGAACCTTTCAAGGTCGGCAAAGGCAGCATAAGCGCCCCGCCAAGCCCGACGCCCGTCTCCGCATGCTCGGACTCGATCAGCGGCGAGCATGCGCCGAATGATGGCCGCAGCCACTGCGATCGCTACGTCATGTGCTTGTTCTGCTCGAGCTTCGCGATCGTCGGCACCGTGGACGAACTCTGGCGCTTGTTCAGCTTTCAGATGTTCGCGCAGGCCGAACTCGACTACCTTGACGAAGCCTTGGGTCCGGAGCGCACGACCGACGGACTGCTTGAGGACCTGCGCGACCGATACCGGGTGGTCATCCCCTACATCGACGACTTCACGCAACGCCAATTCGCGCGCAGCCGGGTCGCGCAGGCCCGCGCCAAGACCGTCTCGGGCTTGCACCCTTACTGGCAGCACCAGATGACCATGAGCCGCCGCGCACGACACCGTGCGTCAGCGCCGGATCTGCGCGTTGATGGCTCGCACGGCGATACGGCGATACCGCGGATTCGCGGAACGCAGCAGGCAGGACCCAGGGCATGAGAAGTACCTCTGCCTCGATCCTTGACACGCCCCAAACGCTATCTGGGGCTCGCGCCGTGCCGGCCACATCCTTGCCCGCCCCACGTGCCCTGCGGGCCTTCGAGTTGCTGGCGGCTCAGCCGATCAGCCTGGTCGGCATTCCGCCGGCCGAACGTGACGCTATCGTGGTGACTGCCGTGGCCGATGCCGCAGGCCACGAGCATCCAGTGAGTCGTTTCGGTGATCGGGTCTGGGACCTCGCGCCGGAGATCGAGGCGAAGAACCGCAAGGGTTCGGCCCTGAAGATCGTTTGGCCGGACGACGTACCGAAAGCACTGATCGACGATGCCAAGGCGGCACTCTATTGTGCTCAGCGACGCGGCCCCCACGGGCGAAAGTGGTCCGGCAGCTCGATAGCGGATATTGGCCGCTCGGGCGTCCTGGCTCTGAGATATCTCGCACAATTGGGGCTGGCCGACTTCAGTCAGGTACGAGCTCTGCACCTGTCTGACCACATCGCGGATTTGCGGCGTACGCTCAAGCCCGTGTCGGTGCGTGGTCGGCTGCAAATTGTCGACCTGGTCTGGACGTTCCATACGGAAGTCCTGCACCCGTTGCTCGAGCACCCGTGGGCGGGGCTCGCCCTTTGGGATGCATGTGGCGGCAATGAAGATAATCGGATGCCGTCAGGGCGGACCGGCACGACCCCCGTGATCCCGCGGTCGGTGCAGCGCATACTTTTCGCCTACTGCGAGGCCAGTCTTGCGCAGGCGGACGAGCTGTTTCAGGCTCGAGACGCGGGCGGGCTCGGGGCGCCCAAGCGCCCCGCAATGACTTCGATCCGCAATGCGGTCCTATACCTCTTGCAGATCTCCTCCGGAATGCGCAACTCGGAGAGCACCGGCGTGACCAGCGGATGTTGGCGTACCGAACAGCGCAACGGCGTGACGTATCACTGGGTGCGCACGCGCGAAGTCAAGACGACCGGCGGAACCGAGGTCGACTTTCTGGTGCCGCCGGAGGCTATTCGCGCGCTTGAGATCCTGCAGCGCTACGCCCAACCGCTCCAAGCACGGTTGGTCGGCGAGGCGCGATGGCTCGAAGACCTGATGGCGCAGGGCCCCGATCTCACCGGCCACCTGTGCAACGGCATGAAAATGGCTGAGGCCGCGCACCGCCTGAACCATGTGCGAGAGATCGGCCGGCATCTGGTTCTAGGACTGAACGTGAAAGCCTCGGATCATCTGGGAACCGGTTCGCGGGTCGAGGTGCTGAGTTCAGCATCCTGCGGGTACCAATTGAAGCAATTGGCCGCGGCCGCCGGGACAGAGTGGAACCTGGCCAACCATCAGTGCCGCCGCACCTTCGCGTACAACGTCGCGAACTCGCGGTTGGGCCGAATGGGCCTCGTCTTCCTGAAGTGGCAACTCAAACATGCGTCGATGTCGTGGACGCAGCTCTACGCTGCCAGCCCGCACCAGGATCACGCCCTATATCGCGAGTTCGAGGAGGAAATGGCCGACGCGCGGCTGGGGCTGCTGGAAAGTTGGGCGCATTCCGATGCGCTGCTCAGCGGGGGTGCCGGCAAGAAGATCATGCAGACGCGCACGCGTGCCGCACGCGACCTCAAGCAACTCCTGAGACAAACCGCCGAGTCGATCGAACTGCGCAGCACCGGACACGCGTGGTGCATCAGTGGTACGCGAGGATGTCACGGCCAGGGGGTGTACGACCCATCAATGTGCGCGGGGTGCTCGCAGGCCATCATCGACCAGGGGCAAGCATCTGCCTGGCAGATGATTCACCTGGACAACCTGCGGCTAGCTGCGATCACCGACTGCGGTCCCGCAGTGGCCGATAAGGCGCGGCGCGTGGTGGAGCGCTCGACGCAGGTGCTGCGGGATCTCGGCTGTGCGCTGCCGACCGATGACCGGGCCCGGGCGTACACTGCCGCGCTGGAGGGAGCATGAGCAGCCGTGCAGGCACCTCGCCCGACGATACGCGGCCCGGGTCGGCGCCCCGGCGCCGTAGCAGAGGGAAGACGCGCGAAGCGCTACAGCTGGCGATCCTCCGGGTCAAGACGAGGGGACTGAAATTGAGCATCTCCTCCGTCGCGGCGGAGGCTGGCGTAAGCGCCGGCCTCATTCACAATACGTACCCCGACATCGCCGAAGAGATCCGCACTCAAGTCGGCCGCGGCATTCGGCAGCAGCGCGACGCCACGGTTGCGGAGGTCAAGAAGGTAAGAGAACAGCTGAAGACCGTCCGCGCGGAGCGAGACGCTGCACTGGCTGATGTCGCGACGCTGGCGTCGATTAATGAAACACTGCGTCAGGAGATTGCAACGCTGCAGGCGGTAGCTTCTGGAAAGATCCATGTTCTGCCCCCTGTGAGGGACGTTTAAGTCGTATGCTGGGATCCCTTTGATCTCATTGCATTTTCCCGGTAACCGACAATCGCCAAACCGGTGTTACGGAGTCGCCGACCGCACTCGGAGAAACCGTTCTACCGGTACGACGGCCACGACGCCATCGCCGCCCGATTGTTCGTTCGCGACCGTCGTAATTTCCTCGACCAGCGCGTCGACGCTCTCTGCGACCGTAAAGACTTCGATCCTGATGTGTTCCGTTGTCCAGTCGTTGCCAAAGAAGTTGGGATGCGCGCCGAATCCCTTTGCCTTGGTCACCGTCATTCCATGGATGTGCAACGCACCCAATCGCTGCTCGAGCGCGGTGAGCACCTCGGGCCGCAGCACTGCGACAACGCATTTCAGTTCCATCACATCCTCCTGCTTCGAAATTGAAACGCCCGGCGGCTATCCCTTCGGCGCCCACTTTGCATCGACTGCCGCTTGAATCTTCGCTGCGTCCCGGACACCAGCTTGCGTCATCTGGTAAGCGATTTCGGCTGTGCCTTGGCAAACCGGGCACGACACCGCCATCTTGTCCTCGAAGCACTGAAGGTTCGAACGATGCTCGCCGCGGTTCTCGCATCCGCACCAGCAGTAGAGCTTGTTGAGCGTCGCGGGGATCTGGGTCGCGACCCAGTACGCGTGCCGCACAGCAATGTCGGGAAACTGCACCGGGTTCAGTACATGCGAGGCATCCGATACGCCCGATGAAATGATGCGCAGTCCATCTGGGCGCAGCATTCCGACTCGCCAGCCGGGTACCTGCTGGACCGTGTTCTCCAGCGTGACCGCAGCGCTTTTTGGACCAAAGGCCCAATGCACAAGTGAAGGCCCCCAAACCAACGCCGTCGATACCGCGAGAATCAGGGCAAGCAGAGACAGCAGATTCAACTTCACCTTGACGACACGACCGGAGCGCTCGTTGGCGGCGCTGCCAGACTGATGTCGTTTGTATCGTTTCATTTTCAATCTCCCAAACTCCCGCTCAGGTTCCGGAACGCGGATACATCGTGCTTCCACACGACAGCATGCCGTGCATCATCCCGCTATGCATCCCCCACATCGCGGCCGTGCCCAGCACCGCTAGCAGGCCGATGGCCGCGAGTAGGCCAATGATGAAATTGACGATTGGTTTCCCAGTGAACATATACGCTCCGTGAAGCGGACCGGAGCGGTGGCAAATGCCATCGCTCCGGCCCGATGTACCGACGTAAGTCGGCGGGCTCAGTGTTCGGCTTTGTCCGTCAGGCGAGTGTCCACACCGGAACCGTCAGCGTGAGATTGCATGCCGCGCATCATGAAAATCATCGATAGCGGGCAGATAAACCCACTGGCGATAACGGCGAGCGTTGCAAGCGGGCCTCTGAGCGGAGGAAATGCCCAGTACCCGAGGGCGATGACGGCGACCAGTGCGGACCCAACAGCCACCATGGTTTTCCAGTTGCATTTCATGTGAAGTCCTTGTCAAGCGGAATTCAATGCGAGTCATGTGGTCTGGCTTGCGTCACTTTGACGGTGCCGCACCCGCCTGGTCGGAATACTTCATCATGATGTCGCTCATCGCGCGCATCATCTCGGCGTGCATTCGCATTGCGGTCTTCGAGTCCAGTCCGGCGCTCCCCCCCATCATCGGGCAACCACCCATCATGCCGCCCATCATCATCGAGCCGTGACCGTGCTCACGATCTTGCGCCGACGTGCCGGACGCTGAACCAGTGGCAGCGAAGCTCACTGCGCTCGCTGCAACCAATAGTGTGGAAAGGACCGCCATTCGTGCATGACTTGCGTTCATGTATATCTCCATCTGCATTCAAAGAATCGAACATGCGACGCTTCCCGGATGAATACGCGGGCCACGAGCGAACTCGGGCCGCGGTACGGAACCGCTGGGCAAGCGTCGACGGATGAGAGTTACAACGAACGCGGGGGTGGTGCTGGCAGCTCAGGAATGAACTGCTCGGCGAGGAACGGCGTGATGGCCCGATAGTCGGCCGTAGAAACGACGATGCCGACGCGATGCGACATCGGTATAGCCAGCATCCCGCACACGGCACTTCCCATGCCCGCGTGGCACGCAGATGGACGATCGCTGGTACCGAGAGGCTTCGTACCGGACGTGCATCCGGTCGCTTCGATCGCACTTGCTGCCTTCATGTGATGCTGTACCGCTGGCATCGACGACATTTCTGGACACAACGCCGCCTGTGCGGGGTAACCGAGCATTGGCAACCACGCAATCAGAAAGCAGGCAACGAGTTTGACCCAGAATTTCATGATTTCCAGTATAGGCGCCGATCAGTCCCGCTGCGACCGCCGGCAGCTGCGCTATTGCGCCACATCGCCCGACTGCAACCGCTTCAGATGGGCCAGGAACGTGTCCGCGCCAATAAATCCGATCAATTGCGCATCGGGCTGTGGCCGACCAGTCTTGTCGAAGAAGATCAGCGCCGGAGGGCCGAACAGACCGAACCGCCGCAACATGGCCGTGTCGGCCTCGGTGTTCTTCGTCACGTCGATGCGCAGCAACTTCCAATGCGTGAACTCGTTCATCACGCGCGCATCCGTGAACGTGAAGCGTTCGAGTTCCTTGCAGGTGATGCACCAGTCCGCGTAGAAGTCCACCATGACAGGTTGACCTCGTGCTGCCTTGAGCGCCTCGTCCAGCTTCGCGTTCGAGGTTATCGTGTCGAATTGCGTTGCCGCACTTGTGCCGCCGCCCGCCGACGTCGATGTCCGAGTCAATCCGCCCAGCGGCGTCAAAATGTCGAAGTTGCCCGATGCGACGCCAACAAACTCGGCAATACCAGCGACCAGCAGCAACACACCGAGCGCTTTGCCGACTCGCGCGATGCCCGTAGCATCCGCCGGTAACGGGTCGATCGCCCGCAGCATCGTCCCGCAAGCGGTGAGCAGCAACGCGATCAGCGACATCAGCAGCCACGCGGGCAGCAGCGAATAAACGAACCACAGCGCGGCGGCCAACAGCATGACCCCCAGCGTGTTCTGGACGGCGACCATCCAGTGTCCCGACTTGGGCAGCAAGCGCGTTCCGAACGTACCGACGAGCAACAATGGAATGCCGATTCCGATACCCATCAGATACAGCGCCAGCGCACCGCCTGAGATGTCACGACTGTTTGCGATGTAGAGCAGTGCGCCGGCCAGCGCCGGTGTGGAACACGGCCCTACGATCAGCGCGGACAACATGCCCATCACGAACACGGGCCCAACACGGCCGCCGGGCAAGCGCTTGCTCCATCCCGCAAACCGCGTCTGCCAACCCGTCGGCAGTTGCAATCGGAACACGCCGAACATACCGAGCGCGAACGCGAGCATGAGCATGCCGAACGTGGCCAGCAACCAGGGTTTCTGCGTCAGCGCCACGAGCGGAATGCCGATGACGGCCGCGACAGTTCCGGCTGCCGCATACGTGATCGCCAGTCCTTGCACATAGGCCAACGACAGCGAGAACCCGCGCCATACCGGCAACCGCTCGCGAGTACCGTCAATGACCGCCGTGACGATCGGAATGAGCGGATACATGCACACGGTACCCGCCATCAGCAGACCCGCCAACAGGAAGCCAAGCATTTCGGCGATGCCGATACCATTGGCCGGCCGCAGCGGTAGACCGAGTACGGTGGCCTGCCGGTCTTTCTCTGCGACAGGGAAGTCCGCCCCCTTCGCGCTCCCCACGAGCGCGGCAGGCGTCACCCCACCGTCCGCAGCGATCCGAAAGCGGCGAGTCTGAGGCGGATAACAGACACCAACGTCTGCACATCCCTGGGATGTCACCGTCAGCGTGGCGCTTGACGTGACGGCGGCGGACAGCGGAAGAAGAATTCGGACCGGCTGGTGATAGACCTGCACGACACCGAACGTGGGGTCGTTCTTGGTTTCGGAGGGAGGCATCGCAACCGGTTTTACCGGCGCGCCGCTCACCGCAAAGCTGAATCGGTCACGATACAGGTAATACCCGGGCTTCGTCTTGAAGTCGAGCACGACCTCCTTATGGCTCGCAAGGCTGACGGTCAACGGAAATGCCTGCTCGGGCGCCAGCAATTCGGATTCGTTGACTGCGTATGCCGCAAAGGATACAAGTCCGAACACCAGCACAAGGACGAAGCGAAGCATGCGACTCAACGCGTCCGCTGTTCGATAGACGTACCGATACGTGTTAGAGGATGTCGTGCGCATGTTGGTCTCCTCGGCCGCCCCTTTGGCGTACCGGCGCGCGGACAGACGCCTGCGCGCCGGGCACCAATGTTTTCGTCAGGAACGCTTTTCCAGTTTCACGATGGTCAGGGTGCCGTTGACTTCTTCAACGCGCACCTTGACCTTGTCGCCTTCCTTAATCTGCTTGACCATCGCGGCATCCTTCGCTTTGAACGCCATCGTCATCGGCGGCATGCCGACGTTTTCGAGCGCGCCGTGCTTCAACGTGACCATGCCGGTCGCCGTGTCGACCTTCTTGACCTCCGCGTCGGTGAGTGCGTTGTTCGACGACGCCTTCATCGCGGAAGCTTTGGTCGACATGTCCATGCCAGCCATGTCGTTGCCGGCAAATGCGGGCGTGACGAAAGCGGCTGCGAGTGCGGCAGATACAACGATGAGCTTCTTCATTGGACTTCTCCGGTTTGGTTGACTGGCACGTTCGTGCCGGAAGGTACTGCTTGGGGGAAACTGGCAGCAGGCGCCTGTCGCGCGCGACGGCGCTGCAACAGGAACCACGCTGCGGGAATCACGAACATGGACAGAAGTGGTGCGGTCACCATGCCGCCGACCATCGGCGCGGCGATCCGCTGCATGACCTCCGACCCGGCGCCATGTCCGACCATGATGGGAATGAGGCCCGCGAGCACGACGGCCACCGTCATGGCCTTCGGCCGCACGCGCAGCACGGCGCCTTCGCGGATCGCATCGAACAGCAGCGCCTCGGTGAGCGGCTCGCCATCCTCCAGCCGGCGATTGAGCGCGCCTTTCAGGTACAGCAGCATCACCACGCCGAATTCGGCAGCGACGCCCGCGAGCGCGATGAATCCGACTGACGTCGCAACCGACACCGCATGGCCGAGCATCCAGATGAGCCAGAACCCGCCGACCAGCGCAAACGGTACGGTCGACATCAGCAGCAGCGCATCGGCAGCCGAGTTGAAGGTCAGGAACAGCAGCACGAAGATGACGACGAGCGTGACGGGGACCACCGTGCGCAGCTTGGCCGCCGCGCGTTCCAGGTACTCGAACTGGCCCGACCACGCAATCGAATAACCGGGTGGCAATTGGACCTGCTCGGCCACAACCTTCTGCATCGCCTTCACGGCGGACTGCAGGTCGGTGTTGCGGATATCGACATAGACATATCCGGAGAGCCGTGCGTTTTCGCTGCGAATCATCGGTGGGCCGTCGGCGATCGTGATGTGCGCGACGTCGCCGAGCTGGATTTGCGCGCCGCGGTCAGTGACGACCGGCAACTGTCGCAATTTCTCGAGCGAGTCGCGAATTTCGCGTGGATAACGGATGTTGATGGGGAAACGCTCACGCCCCGCAATTACCTCGCCGACGTTCTCGCCGCCCACCGCCGAGGACACGACCGACTGGATATCGGCCACCGACAGTCCGTAGCGGGCCGCGGCAAGCCGGTCGATATCCACGTCGATATAGCGTCCGCCGTTCAGCCGTTCCGCGAGTGCCGACGTCACGCCAGGCACACCTTTGACGGCCGTTTCGACCTGGGTCGCGATACGATCGATTTGCGTCAGGTCCGGCCCGGAAATCTTGACACCCACCGGCGTCTTGATGCCGGTCGACAACATGTCGAGACGATTGCGGATCGGCGGCACCCATACGTTCGACAGACCGGGCACCTTGACCGTCCGATCCAGCTCATCGACCAGCTTCTCCGGCGTCATGCCCGGCCGCCACTGGCTACGCGGCTTGAACTGAATGGTGGTCTCGAACATCTCGAGTGGCGCCGGGTCCGTGGCCGTATCCGCGCGACCAGACTTGCCGAATACCGTCTCGACCTCGGGCACGGTCTTGATCAGGCGATCGGTCTGCTGCAGCAGTTCGCTCGCTTTCTGGGCCGAAATGCCCGGGAGCGCGGTCGGCATATACAACAGATCGCCCTCGTCGAGTGGTGGCATGAATTCGCCGCCTAGACGCGAAATCGGAACGATCGTGAGCACCAAGGCAACCGCCGCGAGACCAATGGCTGTCCACGGCCGACGCAACGTCGCCTCGAGCAACGGACGATACAACCGTATCAGCACGCGGTTGATCGGGTTCGCGTTTTCGTGCGGAATCCGCCCGCGGATCAGATAGCCCATCAACACGGGCACGAGTGTGACCGACAAGCCGGCCGCCGCCGCGATCGTGTAGGTCTTCGTGAACGCCAGCGGCGAGAACAGCTTGCCTTCCTGTCCTTCGAGCGAGAACACCGGAATGAACGACAGCGTGATGATGAGCAGCGAGAAAAACAATGCCGGCCCAACCTCGGCGGCCGAAGTCGCGATGAGCTCCCAGCGTTGAGCGGCGGTCATCCGTGTATCGGGATGCTCATGATCGAACGCTTCCAGGTGTTTGTGCGCGTTCTCGATCATCACGATGGCCGCGTCGATCATTGCGCCGATCGCGATCGCGATGCCGCCAAGCGACATCAGGTTCGCGTTGACTCCCTGATAGCGCATCACAATGAACGCGGCCAGCACGCCAAGCGGCAACGACAGAATGGCGACGAACGCGCTGCGCAGGTGAAACAGGAACACGGCACAGACGAGCCCGACGATGATGAACTCCTCGATGAGCTTGTCCTTCAGGTTG